>NZ_JBYMEG010000004.1:0-329092 GCF_057787885.1 Glaciimonas sp. OK215 | reverse complement strand
GGCGGCACTAACGGCCTCGACGGCGGGTAGGGCTGTCGCTGATGTCGATGTCGCTTCTGCCGCGGTTGACCTCTATGCGCGCATGACTGCACGGGATCTGGCTGGCGTCCTGCGCTACATCCCGGCTGCCGGATCCACCGAGATCGGCCCGTCGGCACCTTCGGTTCACGTCCTGAAGCCTGCGGCGTTTGAGGCGCTGTTCAATTCGGAAGCGGTAATCAAGCTGCGCGCCGAAGACGTGAACGTGCAACGCTTCGGAAGCACTGCGGTCGTGACGGGCGTACGTGTTGGCTCGGTCGGCCCGAAGAACAGGCCGTTTAGAGTGCGTTTGACGAAAGGGAAATTAAAGTGTCGCGGTAGGGACGCCGGTTACCCAGCGCCCACCGGGTGACCGGAGGCAGTCACCCGCCTCCGGTTCCCACAGAACGTAGCGTGCGGATTTCCCGCACTACGCTCTTCAGCAGTTGATTCACAGCACCGCGATAGCTTGTAATGCCCCATAGGGAAGATACAGCTTTGGTCGCATTAACGGAAACCGCTCCTTGATCTGCTGGAATGTCTCCCAGGTGATGCCGCCTGACCGACTCCGGCTACTCAGCATTTTGCGCCAGTATCGCTCCACCGCTCTATGTACTTTCTGCAGTGCCCGGAAATTCCCAGCAATGCCATAGTAGGCGTAATGGCCGCGCAATACCCGATTGAGCTTTTCCGCTTGCTCCCGAATCGATAAATGCCGCACTTGACGCATTAAGTCTTGCAAGTTAGTCAGGCTACGCCGGAGTCGAGATTTCTCCGTGCGCATCCCTATCTTGAAATTGCCCTTCAAGTTGCGCGTGCAATACAGGGTGAAGCCCAGAAAGTAAATCGTCTCTGGGCGTCGCTTCCCATGATGGCTTGCGTACCGTTGAGCAAAACGACCAAATGCAACGAGCTTGGTCTTGGTCGGTTCGAGCGCCAAACCAAATTTGTCCAATCGTTTGCGCAAGGCTTCCTGAACGCGAAGTGCATCGGACTGATTTTGGAAACACATCACAAAATCGTCGATGTAACGCACCAAATAAGCTTCGCCCTGCAGGCGGCACTTGACCACGCGTTCAAACCACAGGTCAAGTACGTAATGCAGATACACGTTGCTTAGTAGCACGCTAATCGAACCGCCTTGCGGGGTTCCCTCTTCGTTTTGATGCACCTTCCCACCTTCCAGAATGCCTGCTTTGAGCCAGCGCCGGATCAGACTGATCATGCGTGGATCTCCTACCCGGTGCTCGACGAAACGGAGCAACCAATCGTGATTCAGGCTCCCAAAGAAATTCTTCAAATCCGCCTCCAGCACCCAACTCACTTTGCCACCGGCAACCACTTCATTGAGGGTCGCCAGCGCCTTGTGGGCACTCCGCGCAAGCCGTCCGCCAAATGAACAAGGCATGAAGTCTTGTTCATATATGGCGGACAGAACCTCTGCGGCGCTTCGCTGGAGCGCCCGATCAGCGACAGTCGGCACGCCCAGCGGGCGCATCTCCTGTTTGCCGGGCTTCGGGATATACACGCGCCGGATATTCGGCGCTTGATATCCTTGACGGTGGACGGATTGGAGCATCGGCCCAATCCAGCCATCAAAGTTCTCCTTCGCCTCCGCGACCTTCTGACCATCCACACCTGCCGCCGAGCGACTCGGAATCTTCCACAGATTCGTCCACACCCGATCCTGCGTGATGTAATGGGCCAGCGAGGTAAATCGGAGTGCTGGTTCACACCGAGCTTTCGCTGCTATTCGTTCAAGTCCCGTTTCCATAGTGGGTGATTCTTCTCTTTGCATAGAAGGCCTTGTCTTCCTTTGTATGAAGCCTATGTTTCCCAAGAACGATTCAACTTCTGCTGGCCGCTTCCCCATGTAGTCGGCTCTCCCGACCTCGGAGTACTATCAGCCAGTCTGACTTCCGTCAGGTCATCAGGCCGTTCTGCCTTCTCAGCTCGTCTGGCCTTACAAGCAAACATCGCTTGAACCTAACGGATCTCCCTTGTTCACATAAAATCCTTCGGTTGCATGCTGGCGGTACGAACCCCGGAAGCACCCCAGTACACTCGCCTTGACGTGTACTGGAATTCCGCCTTCCCCTTTGAGAGATAGAGTCGGCTACTTCGACCTCGATCGATTTCGGGGCTATCTTCCCGTTCACTGATGTTCCGGCCTACAACCTCCCTGTCTACGCTTCGCAGTGGCCGTTACCGGACACCACGCAAGACTCGGTACACGGCTGCTGGCTAGGCTTTGCCGCGGCTGCCATTTCAGGCAACTGAATTTCATGCGCTTGCAAGGCGCAACCCCGCACAGATCCGTACTTGCAGCACTACTGCATACGGCTCCTGCCAAAGGTTTTGACGTAAAACCGCTCTGCCGGAAGCGGATGAACGACCCGACATGGCGGCAGGTATTTCCTGACCAAGCGCTGGAAGCGAGTCCACGGCAGTCGATGTCGCTGACTTCTGCGCAGCAAAGCGTGACGCCATGAGCGGCACACTTCACTGAGAAATCCCTCCAATCGCCACATGTTGCCCGGAACCGCGTGATAATTGAAATAACCCCTTACCACGCGGCCCAACCAGCGCCCTAAAGCAGGTACTGGTTCGTGCCGCCGCCGCATCAACGCTTTCCGAATAGCCACCAGCGTTGCACGCATCCGCTTCTTGATCGTCAACCTGACGATTTTGAAACCGCCGCTATACTGACCACAGCAGTGCGTGAAACCGAGGAAGTCGAATGTTTCAGGCTTCCTCATGCCACGCGCCCGACAACGTTGCGCAGCGTACCGTCCAAATTGGATCAGCCGCGTTTTGTCGGGGTGGAGTTCCAACTTGAATTTGGCAAGACGGTCTCGCATCGCTGCCAGAAATCGTTTTGCTTCACCTTCGTACTGAAATCCCATCACACTGTCGTCTGCATAGCGCACAAGGATGACATCGCCAGAAGCATGTCGTTGTCGCCATTGATGCGCCCAGAGATCAAGCGCATAGTGCAGAAATATATTACTTAACACAGGCGAAATCACAGCGCCTTGAGGTGTTCCTCGCACAGACGCCACGCGGCGTCCATCCTCAATTACACCTGCCTTCAACCACTTTCGGATCAATCGAATGACACGTCTATCGGCAATCCGGTGTTCCAGAAATCGGAGCATCCATTCATGATCAATTTCATCGAAGAATGAGCGAATGTCCGCATCCAGAATCCAGTTTATCTTTCGACTTGAAATTCCTTCCGATAAGGCATCGAGCGCGTCATGCTGCCCGCGTCCCTGCCGGAACCCATATGAGAATCCGAGGAAGTCTTGCTCGTAGATTGCGTTGAGTACCGTTGCAACGGCCTGTTGCACAATCTTATCTTCCAACGCTGCAATCCCCAGCGGACGCAACTTGCCATCCGACTTCGGAATGTGAACCCGTCTGGACGGCTGCGCACGATAGGCACCGGTGTGAATTTCCTGGTGCAGTTCATGCACTCGCCCATAAAGCTGACTCTCATAGTTTTGCCACGTCACGCCATCGACACCCGCCGCCGCTTGCTTGCGGAGCGCATAAAAGCTCTCCACCAGCAATGACGGTGTGACGTGGTGCAACAGTGCCGTGAAGCGACACTGCCGATTCCGTCGCGCTGCTTCACGTACACCTTCGAGCCCCATCGACGCGCTTTTATCTTGGCTCTGAGTCCGAGACGCGGGGGATTCGTCGGCGTTCCCTTTGGCTACGCCCCTTCCCTCCATTGCCTCCGCCGGGTAGTCCCCATTGTTCGGCAACTTCTTCGGTATTATGGGCGTATCCGACTTCTCATCGGCGTCAATGGCTGGATTACGGTCGTTGACCTTCCCAGCCCTGTCCGGCCATGTTGCACCGGACACCGATGAGATCTCGCTGCTTCCGTGTAAATGACTTCCCAACATGCACAGGGTCTCCGACCGCGTGGGATCAGTACACGACTTGCGATTATCATCGTGCACCATATTGCCTTCCGCTTCGCTTAACAGCGTCGGCATCCCAGATTCCTGATTTCGCGGCTCAATGGCTGGCCTGTCGGTTTCCCCTGTCAACGCTTCGGTATGCATCTCGCGATGCATACCGCATGACTCGGGGCCAGAGTGATTCGCCATTTCTTCTCCGTATTGAACTTTCATCAACTATCATTTACCGGCTTTGCAGCCGCACTAAGCCCCCGGCAATCCCATCTTGACGACAAAGCCGTTAAGGCTAGATCGGGGCCGCCGGCTTCCAATGGTGCGGCAGCAATTCGCCGATGTCGCTCGCCCGTTGCGTCGGCAGCCGCGTGATGACATCCTTGAGATAGGCATACGGATCGTGACCGTTGAGCTGCGCTGACCGGATCAGACTCATGATGGCGGCCGCACGCTGGCCCGCCCGCAATGAGCCCGCGAACAACCAGTTCTTCTTGTTAGATAAAATTTGACCTAACCGCAAGAATTTCCTGTTCCTCGGCGCCGACAGTGGCGGTGAACGTGCCGCCGCCATGTATGCGTTGATCGGTACGGCGCGCTTAAACGGAATCGACCCAGAGGCCTATCTGCGATACGTGTTCACACATATCGCCGACTATCCGATCAATCGCGTCGCGGACCTCCTGCCCTGGAACGTCGCCGACCGCCTGAACAAAAATTCAATGTAAGGCCCATGCCGCATTAGCGCTGAAAAGTCAACGACGGTGCTGATGAGGTGCTTACGGTGACGGGGGAGCGTGAGCTGGACCGCATCGTGTTGGCGCTGAACGAAGCAGGACGTCGTCTTTCTGTCGCCCGGCAACGCGCCGATCAGCTCGCGCGCCAGATCGCGACCGGCGAGCGGCTGGCCGCGATCGGCCGCGTTGCGGCAGGGGTAACCCACGAGATCCGTAACCCGATTGCCGCGATGCGCCTCAAGGCCGAGAATGCCGTAGCCGGAGGTGGTGAGCGCCAGGGCCAGGCGCTGTCGGTGATCCTTGAGCAGATCGATCGGCTCGATGCACTGTTGCGGCGGCTGTTGAGCGTCACCGAACGCGAGGAACCGAAACGCCAACGGGTAGCGCTAAGCCCGTTTCTTCAAGATTGTCTCGCGCCGCACGCGGAGTTCGCGGCCACCAAGCAGGTCACCCTCGAACTCAAGTGCGACGCAGATGACGCCCTGTTCGATCCAGACCAAATCCGGCGCGGTCTCGACAACCTCGTTCTGAACGCGATCCACGTAGCGCCCGTCGGGAGCCGGATCCAGATCGCGGTTACGCGAGAGTCTAAAGCCCTCATCCTGTCGGTCCACGACCAGGGCGTCGGCCCACCGCCCGACATTCGCGATCATCTGTTTGAGCCATTCGTGACCGGCCGGCCCGACGGCACCGGGCTGGGTCTATCGATTGTGCGCGAAGTCGCCGAAGCGCATGGCGGCACCGCGCGTTTCGCATGCACTGAAGCCGGGACCACTTTTGAGATCGTTCTGCCATGGCACGCATCCTGATCGTCGGCGATAACGCCACCATGCGCGACGCACTGGCCGAAGCCGTGCGTGATCTCGGCCATGACACGCGCGATGCGGCAAGCGGTCCAAGTGCACTTGAGTTGCTCGATCGCGAACCGGTCAACGCGGTGCTGCTCGATCTGCGCATGCCGGGCATGGATGGCCTCGAAGTATTGCGCCGCATCCGCGCGCGTGAGCACCCGCCGACCGTGATGGTGCTGACGGCCCACGCGACGGCGACCAACACGATCGAGGCGATGCGACTTGGCGCATTCGATCACCTGACCAAACCGATCGGTCGCGCGGATCTCGCCCGTGTGCTGGACGCGATGCTGGCAGGCGCTGTCGGACCGCCGGCCGTCCCGCCGAGCACCGAGCCGGAGACGCTGATCGGCTCGAGCGAGGTGATGCGCACCGTCCAGAAAACCATCGGCGTGTTAGCTGATAGCGACGCGACCGTACTGATCACCGGCGACACGGGAACTGGCAAGGAGGTCGTGGCGCGGGCCATTCATGAGCACGGCCAGCGCCATAACGGCCCGTTCGTCGCGGTCAACTGTGCCGCCATCCCGGCGGATTTGTTGGAAAGCGAGCTGTTTGTCCATGTGCGAGGTGCTTTCACGGGCGCGGCGCGCGATCGGGACGGCGCGTTTCGCCAAGCGGGGCGCGGCACGCTATTCCTCGACGAGATCGGCGACATGAACGCGGCCATGCAGGCGAAGATCCTGCGTGCGCTGCAAGAACGTGTGGTCACGCCGGTGGGCGGCCGGCCCGTGCCAGTCGATGTTCGCGTGATCGCAGCAACGCATCACGACTTGACGCAGGGCGTGCGCGATGGGACCTTCCGCGAAGATCTGTTCTACCGGTTGCATGTGGTGCCGATTCACTTGCCGCCGCTTTCGGAGCGCATCGCCGATATCGTGCCGCTGGCGGAGCACTTTCTTGCCCGCACGAGTGCGAGCAAACGTCTATCCGCCGACGCCGCAGCCCGGCTGATCCGGCACACGTGGCCGGGCAACGTGCGCGAACTCAAGAATGCGATGGAGCGTGTCGCGGTGATGGTGCGCGGCGAGCCTATCCACGCCGCGGACCTCATGTTTCTCGACGAAGGCCACGCATCGTCGGTGCATACGATCGATTGGCCCGAGGAAGCCCTGGCGACGGCGTTGGCGCGGCTGGAGGAAATGCTGATTCGCCGCGCGCTTGAGAGGAGCCGCGGCAACCGGACTGAAGCGGCGCGGCGGCTCAATGTCAATCGCCAATTCCTCTACGTCAGGATCAAGCGGTATGGTCTCGATGTGTCAGAAGACCGGACAACTGGTGTCGGGGAAACGGACGGTCCCACCTACTAGAACGGCCGGACTCGCCGGAAAGCCCGTGGTTCGCCACTTGGCACAGTTATTGCGATATTTTCCTCACGAGCTGCGATTGTTGAGCTCACGAGGAGTCACACATGAAATCCTACTGGAAATTAACGTTGGTGTGCGGGTCGACGCTGTTCGCCGTCGGCACAGCCGCGCTGGCGCAAAACGGTCCGCCGCCGCCGCCGGCACAGCCGCTATCGGCCACCGTCAATCAGCGCCCCCTGTATGACCCGCAGCAGTTGCCCGCATACAAAGGCCGTCTTCAACAATTCACGTTGACGCCGCGCGGCGACATCGATGGACTGATCTTGAGTGATGGCACCGAGGTCAAGGTACCGCCCCGTCTTTCGACCGAACTGGCCTACTCGGTGAAGCCCGGGGACGCGGTGACGATTCACGGCTTGCGCGCGGCATCGCTGCCGCTGATGCAAGCCAGTGCGGACGATGGCGGCATCATCCTGGCACGCCGCGCCAGGCGTTCGCGATAAACCGCGCTGCGTGGCAGATGCAAGGCGCGGCAGGCGTGGGCCAAACCGACGTCGGCGGACAAGCTGATGGCTGCATTCATCACTTGGGCTCGCTGGGCGCGTCGGCCGCGTCGGCCGTGGTCAGGCCTAACAGAATGGAAAGTTTTTTTGGACGTCGATGATGAGGTCTGCTTTGGCCAGCTTGTTGCGCAAGCGTTCATTCTCACGCGTCAGTTCAAGCACCAGGCGGGCCTCTGCCGCGCCCGGTTTGATTTTTGGGCCGCGCTTGCGCTCGACGAGAAGTGCCTGTTCCGCGGCGTCACGCTGCTTGCGCCAAGTTGTGCTTTGAACGCACCCCATAGCGGGGCCAGATGAAGAATGCCAAAGGTAAATGGTGCATTGATGCGCAATAAGCCACTTGCGGCGTCCCTGCGCGCAGTGATTTCATCCTCAGCCTCTTGCAGTTCAGCCAGAAGCTCCTTGCTGCGGGCATAAAAGACTTGCCCTTCATCGGTCAAAGATAGCCGTCGCGTTGTGCGGTGCAGTAGCCGCACTCCCAAGCGGGTTTCCATGTCGACCACATACCGCGATACCGCGGCTTTGGACATATCCAAAGCGTCTGCCGCCTTGACGAAGCTGCCTGCATCGACCACCGCATTGAAAGTCTGCATTTCAAGGAATCGGTCCATTGTCCCTCCTGATGAAACAATAAAACTGAATTCTCGGTATTTATCTTCTCTCAAAGAATCAATAAAGTCTATCCCATGCACCGCAAAACATTCCGTTGCGCCGATGCAGTATCTGCAAACAGACAAGTTCAACCAACAAAAAGGAAACGTCATGAAAGTAACCGTCATTGGCGCCGGCAACATGGGCTCAGCCTTCGTCAAACAACTCACCCGCGCTGGCCACCAGGTCACCGTGACCGCCCGCAATCTGGAAAAAGCACAGGCTGTGGCTGCGGCCAACCCGGGCGCTAGCGCCGCTGTTGCAGCCAACGCGGCAGCCGATACCGACGTGGTCGTGCTGGCAACCGGCTACGACGATGCCGTTGGTGCATTGAAGAGCGTGGGCGACTTGTCAGGCAAGGTCGTCATCGATATCACCAACCCACTGACTGCCGACTACATGGGATTGACCCTGGGTCACAGCACTTCCGCATCCGAAGAAATCGCCAAGGCCATTCCCGGTGCTGAAGTTGTCAAGGCGTTCAACACGGTGTTTGCACAGGTGCTGTCGGACGGCGCTGATTTTGGCAACGGCCAGATCGTCCCTGTGTTTATTGCCAGTGACAGCGAGCGTGCCAGACAGACCGCCAAGGCGCTGGCCGAAAGCATGGGCTTTGCCACGGTGGATGCCGGTGGCCTGAAGAATGCCCGCTACCTGGAACCGGTGGCCGGCTTCAACATTTATCTGGGCTACGGCGCAGGTCTGGGCACTTCCATTGCGCCCACCTGGATCAAACGCGCTTAAAAAGACGGAATTTCTGCAAGAGCCAAGCCCTGCGGAGATCCCGCCAAATCAATCATTTAGTTCATTTCATTTTCTGGAAATCATCATGTCAAAGTCCGTTCAAAATAGCCTCCCCCTTGCTTCTCGCCTGCTGTTCGTCGCGTTCTTCCTTCCCGCAGGTATCGGTAAGCTGACCGGCTTCGCCGGAACCGTAGGCTACATTTCCTCTGTGGGCCTGCCACTTCCCACCCTCGGTGCAGCGTTGGCGCTGACAGTTGAAATTTTGGGTAGCCTAGCGCTACTGGCAGGATTCGGCACACGCTTTGCGGCCTTGGTCCTGGCGGCGTTCACGCTGGTGGCGAGCTTCTTCTTCCACGCCTATTGGGGAGCGCCTGCTGACCAGGCATACGTCACACAACTGCTATTCTTCAAGAACATCGCGGTGGTCGCCGGCTTGCTGGCGCTGGCTGCCAATGGTGCGGGTGAATGGAGTGTTGATGCGCGCAACGACCGCTGATTGAATCGAAAACAACATGACATCCACTACTAAAGCGCCGGTATTTTTTATCTCGCATGGTGCCCCCACCTTTGCCATGGAGCCCGGAGTGCTTGGCCCCCGCCTGCACGAACTGGGCGGGCAGCTCCCGCCACTCAAAGCAGTGTTGGTGGTGTCGCCACACTGGCAGACACATGGCGTGAAGGTGATGAGCGGCGAACAGCCCGGGACGGTGCATGACTTTGGCGGGTTCCCCTCCAGCCTGTATGCATTGCAGTATCCTGCCCCGGGTCAGCCGAAACTCGCCAAAGAGGCAGCCAGATTGCTGACCGCAGCGGGCTTTGCTACCGAACTCGATGCGCAGCACGGACGCGATCATGGTGCATGGGTTCCAATGATGCACCTGCTGCCCAAAGCGAATGTTCCGGTGTTTCAGGTATCCATGCCTCACAACTTGCACAGCCTGCAAGCTGTGAAGCTGGGGCAGGCCCTCGCGCCACTGCGTGAGCTGGGTGTGCTTATCGTCGCTTCCGGCAGCATGACGCACAACCTTTTTGAGTTCCGCCAATCGGGCAGTGCACCAGCGGCATATGCCAGGGAATTCTCCTCCTGGGTACACACTGCAGTGCTTGCCAACGCGATAAGTCCGATCATCCAATACCGCACCGAAGCGCCGCATGCCGAGAGGGCGCACCCGACGGAGGAGCATTTCCTTCCTCTGCTGGTCGCGCTGGGCGCGCAGAGCGATTCCGATACCGTACAAGCCATTGATGGTGGCATCACCCACGGCGTACTATCCATGGATTCGTATGTCTGGGGCATGCCACAGCCCGCCGCTGTTTCAGTGGCACCATAAGAAAGAAATTACAATATGAGCACAATCCCTTCCATTCCAGACCTGCACACGGATGCCGACCTGGGACTGTCTTATCGGGTTCGGCAACCGGTGCCGCTCAAGCCCACCCGGTGTGTGGTCCTCCTGCATGGCGTCGGTGGCAATGAGACGAACTTGATCGACTTTGCCGCGGGCATAGACCCACAAACCCTGGTGATCTTCCCGCGCGGCCCATTGCAACTGGCGGTGCAGCAGTTTGCCTGGTTCAGGGTTGCATTCACCCAGGCAGGCCCCAGCATCGTTGCTGAAGAAGCCGAGAGCAGCCGGGAGGCCTTGATCCATTTTGTCCAAAAGGTGCAGGCGCGGTATGGCATCTCGGTGCACAACACGGTCATTGCTGGTTTCAGCCAGGGCGGCATCCTCAGTGCAAGTGTGGCCCTGAGCGCCCCTGAATGCGTCGCTGGCTTCGGTATTTTGTCTGGGCGCATCCTGCCCGAACTCACCCCCCATATTGCCGACAAAGCGCGGCTGGACAACCTGCGCGCTTTTATCGGCCATGGCGAGCTTGATACCAAGCTGCCAGTGATGTGGGCGCAGCGCTCGGACCAATTGCTGGGCGAATTGGGTGTGGCGCATCTCACGCATCTTTACCCCATTGACCATGGCATCAGCTTGGCCATGAAAACCGATTTCTTGGAATGGCTTGATGGTCTATTAAAAGTATCGGGCAACGGAAATTGATATCCGTCAGCGCTACAGCGCCATACGACGCAGAACTTTTGATTTAGAACCAAATGAAACTCGACATTACAACAATTGCTGCCTTGGCTGAACAGTTGGAAGACTGCCAGCTCCAAGCCAAGGACACTACCATGATTACCGCCGAGTATCCCGGGATGGATTGGGACGACGCCTATGCCATCCAGGACGCAATCCTTCTACGTAAAGTCGCGCGCGGCGGTTTTGTCGCGTTGAGACAATTGATCAAAGCAAACGCGTAAACTGCTGCCTTTAAAAAGTAGCGGAGCCTAAATGCTAAATACCAAGGGAATGCGATTTCCAATTGACGTAATTTTGGTCTGCATTCGCTGGTATGCGGCGTATCCGTTGAGCTACCGGCATATCGAGGAGATGATGGAGGAACGTGGCGTGATAGTTGACCATTCCACGATCAGCCGGTGGGCAATCCGGTTTCTGCCGTTACTTGAAAAGGCCTTTCGCAAATACAAACGTCCGATTGGCGCGAGCTGGCGAATGGACGAGACCTACATTAAAATCAAAGGGGCCTGGAAGTATCTCTACCGTGCGGTAGACAAGGAAGGCAAGACGATCGACTTCCTGCTGACCGCCAAGCGGGACAAGGCGGCAGCCATGCGCTTCTTTGACAAGACCATGCGCGACAACGATGTCCCTGAAAATGTCACGATGGACAAGAGCGGTGCCAACAAGGCGGCGATTGATCGGATCAATGCAGGCAGAGAAATTCCGATCATTGTTCGTCAGGTCAAATACCTCAACAACATTGTCGAACAGGACCATCGCGCCGTCAAACACGTCACGCGACCGATGCTCGGCTTTCAATCTTTTCAGGCGGCAAAAAACGTCTTGGCTGGCATCGAACTGATGCACATGATTCGCAAAGGCCAGTTCATGATGGAAGGCATCGATGAGATGTCTTTTGCTGACCAGTTTTATGCTTTGGCAGGACAAATCCGTCCAGTTTGAGGAACGCTGACATGGTTCGCCGAGATATCACCTCTTTCGCGTTAATGCAACAGAACCCTTTTTCTGTGTTGGCGGAATCTTGAAATTGTTACCAGTGTGCGCATTTCTGAACGACCCGGCCGGCTATCCCGAACACCGTACAACCGATGGTTTCGCGAGAGCCAGGCACAGGTCAACATAAACTGAGTACGTGGCTCAATTTTGCGCGAGCGTCAACAACACCGTAACCGACCGGTTTGAACAGCTTTGTTTTTTGGACAGAGGTTGGCGCTAAGATTGGGCTGAAGGCAAAACGGGTATTAAGCCGCTTTGATATTCGAAGCCTGCTTTCCCTTAGGGCCTTGCGTGATGTCGAACTGGACCTTCTGGCCTTCCTGCAAGGTCTTGAAGCCGTCCATGGTGATGGCTGAGAAGTGGGCGAACAAATCCTCGCCACCGCCGTCTGGTGTGATAAATCCAAAACCTTTTGAGTCGTTAAACCACTTTACTGTACCTGTTGCCATAATGTGCCTTAAAAAATTGAATAATTTGAGCGGTCGTTGGTAAGAAAAAACGTTACCCCGCCTTCTTACACGTTCGAGTCCAGCCAAGTCTCAATCTCTAAACGTGTTGTGTAAAGTATAGCGCTCAGTATTGTATTAGCGGTTGCTTTTTTGATGGCTTATGCACGGATTGATTTGGCCAAGTACGACAGTAACTTAGCTGGGCAATGTGCTTTTCATGGCCGACACGCGAGTCACCATAGCCGCGTCAATTCATTGCCAGCACAGTCAATTCTGGAAACCGTTTCCAGGCCGAATCGGGTGGCTCAAACCCTTTTTCATTCTCAATAGGCGACCGTGAAGCGTTCGCGGACGTGCAGAGGATGCTCAAGCTCGTCGATCATGGCGACGGCGTAGTCTTCCATCGAGATGCGGCTCTGGCCGCTTTCATCTGACATCAGTTGGTCTTTGCCGACGCCGAACTTGCCGGTGCGCTCGCCCGGCGCAAACATTGCGGGTGGGTATAGGAAGGTCCAGTCCAGTTCCGTTTCAGCACGCAGGTCATCGAGGAATTGCTTACCCGGGGCGGCTTCCGCCTTGTACTTCTCGGGGAAATTCGCGCTGTCGAGCAGAAGTGTTCCCGGAGCGACTTCCAGGCTAGCGGCACCACCTACGACGAGCAGGCGCTTCACGCCGGATGCCTTGACAGCCTGGAGTAATGGGGCAGCCTTTAGCACTTGAAAAGTGGCCGCGCTGATAACAGCGTCGTGACCGTGCTAGCCCGGGGTAATCTGCTCCGCTTGAGTGGCATCACATTACTGCACAGTCACGCCTTCGGGCACATCCGCTTTTTCCGGCAAACGGACAATGCCGGTGGCGCTGTGACCACGGCGCAGGGCTTCTGCGGCAAGGCGCGAGCCGGTGCGGCCGGTGACTCCAATAATCACAATCTTCATGAGTGCTCTCCCGTGGTGACACGCGCCACGCGTATAGGTCAATATCTTTGCGGTCCGGCTGCCTTTATGCAGGCACAGTGACGCGCGCTTCTTGAAAACGGCGTACGCTACAAACGTCTGCACCCGCCGGCCATTTTTTCTGCGTCGTACCTACAGTTCTGGCATTTGAAGTCATCTTCCATGTAGGAAAGCAGAAGGCTTTCGTCGTCTACAATATACCGCGATGCACACAAGTGTTTTGACCCTCATCGTCGTAGCCCATAGCTACATCGCATGGCACGTTTTCGATGAGCGGCAGGACGCAGGTCCTGAACAGAAATGCCTGCTTCCTGGTCAGGCCGCTGATATCGCCTTTCTTGCTGAGAACCAACTTAGCGATGCCTTGGGACGCTTCTGCGTGTCGGCCTGCTTTCGTCGCCAGCGCTTCGATGCGCTCCGGCTCGTTGTCGATGATGTGCTTTAAAACATCAAGGTTCATGTCGTCCGCCTATGTTGGATTGACCGCCTGAGTATATGAATAATCCCTGTCAACGATATTTTTGGCGTTAGCCTTATCTAATGTGCTCGTGACGACCGTTCCATTGCGGTCGACGATGCTGACATACAATTGCGCAGACAGTGGATAAAGTCCTCGCCCGTCATCCTGCACCATATTTCAGTACCTTCTAACTTGTTATAAAACGCCGAGATAAGGAATCAACGGCAAGTCCTGTACGGCTTCTTCAACCTCATTCATAGCCATGGCACACCCTTATGGCATCTCACTTTGTTATGGGGCAACAGTTTTGTGGCATGACTCCGGAGCCTGTGCTCTAACTTGGCGCGGTTACTTCGCTCTTGATGCTGCATGCCTCATAAATCTTAGCCGATTTCGCGTGAGGTGTGCCACCACCCTAACCGGCTGTAAAAAGCAGCACCCACGTCCTCCGGAATTGGCCGGAGCACACGCCTGAAGCTCCGCTCTGTTAGTCGACTTTAGCTGTCCGCCCTATGGTGTAAACACCACTTCCCATAAGCAATTACATTCTTATTGATTTTTGCGCGCATTTTCCACTATCAAGCTGCGTCACTGTTAGACGCAAAGATGGTTCATGCAATGGCGCAATTTCACAGTCAGCGCCAATTCCTTAAGCGTATTGGCCTGCGTCACGCCGTTTCCCCCCGGTGTCAGGTTCTCGGTCCTTCAGACTTTCATATATTAGTCGTGATTCCCAGTGGTAAACATGGAGTAGAGGAGTACGCAAGATCAGTTTGCCAGTTCTATATAACGTACCTCGACACCTCGTTCCGCCACCAATACCGCGATCGTTTCCTTGTGCACATCCAAACCAACATATTTGCTAAACTCTCTTATGGCCTGCCCCCTCAGTTTTGGCTCTGCGCCTAAGGTTGGAAAATCCCAAGCTTAATCCACGTCGCTTGAGGTGCAGCAGATCAATACATTCTGTCTAGGGATTTCCAGCTGTGTATACAATCGGAACGAAAAAATTGAGACTATCCTGGCCTGTCAGAGCAATGCTGCTGAGTGCGCTGATCTTGTCGATTCCTGCGTTCTATCTGGTGTTGACCGAGGCACAGCAATCGTATCGCAACATTGGTCACGGGCTCTACGGCATAGTTGCGGCAATGTTGTTCATCGATATTCTTGCAAGCCGCGATAGAGGGAAACCGGGCTTGCCAGGCGCCATGTCCAAGGTAGATATTTTCATTTTATTGGGTGCATTGGCCAGCGCCTGGCCTGCCGGCTCTCCTTGGCCCGAAATCGAATGGTTATTGCGCCTGGCCCTGTGCGGTATCGTATTCCTTCGTTTGGCGACATTGCTGGCGCAATACGTTGTGCCGCATCGATTACCGCAAATCGTTACATTAGCCGTGTTCGTGCTAGCGATCGCTGGTGCAGGGTTCCTTTGGCTGGAGCCAAAGGTTCACACCTATGCCGACGGGGTATGGCTCGCATTCGTCACCGGCGCAACGGTCGGCTATGGTGATTTAGTCCCATCCACGCCTGCGTCCCGCATCTTTGCCGGCTTTATTGTATTGCTTGGCTATGCGCTGTTTTCTGTCGTCACGGCGAGCATTGCCGCGCTCTTTGTCGGCGAAGATGAAAAGCGCGTCAGACGGGAGATGCATGCGGATATGCGCATGCTGCGTATAGAAATTGCTGAATTGCGTGCAGAATTGCGCGATTCGTTCTTCGCACCGGATAATGACGGCGCGCAGAGCAAGGATGAAAAATGATTTGCCACGAGGTCTTCGTAGAAAGAGCACTATTGTCCTTTCCAAATTAGTGCGACATCAGGACCGGAACCGTCATCGTTTTCAGTATGGTTTGGGTGGCGCCGCCTAACAATACTTCACGAAAACGTGTATGGCCGTACCCGCCCATCACAATCAGATCGGAGCGTAAATCCGCTGCCAGCGAGAGCAAGGTATTGCCGACATCGAGTTCGGTAGCCTGTTGTACCACGTCAACTTTGATGTTATGCCGGGTCAGGTACAGGGCGATATCCGCTCCCGGCTGTTCGCCATGTGTATCGGATGGTACGGACGGATTGAACAGCGCCACGGTGACATTCTTCGCGCGTTTGAGCAACGGGATCGCATTAGTTACGGCACGGGTGGCTTCCATGCTTCCGTCCCACGCCACGAATACGTTGCTCCCGATTCGGTCAAACCGGCCGGCATAAGGAACCAGCAAAACCGGGCGCGGGCAATTGAGCATGACATATGCCGGCAGGCCGGATATCACGCGGGAACACGTTTCATCCACATCGGTTTGGCTGATCACCACCAGATCACTGTAACGGGCTTGCAGGGAAAGGCCGCCTTCCGGGTCGTCGTTGACGAGCCTCTTGTCATACGACAGCACCCCGATTTTCGCGGCAATCGCATCAAACTCCACCAGTGCCTGGTTGGCGCGTTCTTTTAAAGCATCGATTTCAGCTGCCACGATGGTCCAGGCGAGGTTAACGGCACTGTCGTGGTACATGACGCGCGAGATCCCGATCATCGCAGTGCCGATCAAATGCGCATTTTCGGCGATCGCTATTTCTGCGGCCGCTTTTATACGTGCTGCTGCGTGCCTGGATTGATCTACATGTACGAGAATCGTTCTGTAAGACATGGAATCACCTTTTTAACGCGTCAGAACATATCGATGTATACACCCTTAAATGTAGATGGTAAGCGGGGGAGAGTCTAGAAACCAACGCGTGCATCAAAGCATTGATTACCGGAATTTGATCCAGATCAATCGCGTAAATCAGACCTGTTTCTAGAATTGAAACCGGAAAGATAATTGCGCGTTTCATGTCGCAGCACAGAGATCATGGCACTACGTTCGAATCAGCGGGGCGGACGTCAGAATTGTATTGAGAACCCATACGTCAGGATTCATGGCTACCGTGATGTTGCTTTAGTTGCCGCACCACGGCGTTCGGAAATCGCATTGCTTACAGTGAGGACTACACATGAGCATAAGGAATATGCAGTATCTGTTTAGCCCGCGATCGGTCGCAGTCATCGGCGCGTCGGAGAAGCCGCACAGCGTTGGCGCGACGGTACTTCGCAATCTTGTGCAAGGCGGATTCAAGGGTGCCATTTTGCCGGTCAATCCAAAATATGAGATGCTCGCAGATCACAAGACTTACCCAAATATCGCAAGCCTGCCGGTCACGCCGGATCTAGCAGTGATATGTACCCCGCCCGCGACCATTCCCGGTCTGATCAGCGAACTCGGAGCCCGGGGCACCAGAGCGGCGATCGTCCTGACGGCCGGTCTGGGTGCGATCCAGGACAGACATGGCTGCAGTTTGAAGCAGGCAATGCTGGATGCGGCAAGTCCCTATTTATTGCGCATTCTCGGGCCAAACTGCGTCGGCTTGCTGGTCCCGGGCATCGGGCTGAACGCCAGCTTCGCGCATACTGACGCGCTTCCGGGCCGGTTAGCATTCGTCTCGCAATCCGGTGCGCTGGTAACCGGCGTGCTGGATTGGGCCAAGTCGCGTGGCATCGGCTTTTCGAAATTCATTTCCCTCGGCGACAGCGCCGATGTCGATTTCGGCGATGTACTCGATTACCTGGCGAGCGACGCGGATACAAGCGCGATATTGTTGTATATCGAGGATGTGTGCCATGCGCGCAAGTTCATGTCGGCCGCACGCGCCGCTGCGCGCAGCAAGCCGACGCTGGTAGTCAAGGCGGGAAGGGCGCCCGAAGGGGCCAAGGCGGCTGCCTCGCACACCGGTGCACTGGCCGGGTCGGACGATGTCTACGATGCCGCCATTCGCAGGGCCGGTATGCTGCGCGTGTTCTCTACGGAGGACTTGTTTGGTGCTGTAGAAACGCTGGCGTACGCGCGCCCGCTGGGTGGCGAACGTCTGACCATCATGACGAACGGTGGCGGACCGGGGGTGATGGCAACCGACGCGCTGATTTTCAGCAATGGCAGGCTGGCAGCATTATCGGATGCGACTATGGACAAGCTCAGTGAGGTTTTGCCCAGTACCTGGTCGCACGGAAATCCGGTTGATATCATCGGCGATGCGCCGGCTGAGCGTTATCGGGAAACGATGGAGGCGCTGCTGCAGGATCCGCAGTCGGACGCGATCTTGTTTATCCACGCGCCGACCGCGATCGTCTCCAGCATCGATATAGCGAATGCAATCGTTCCGTTGGCCCAGAAAGCCTCATGCAATATCCTCGCTTGCTGGCTCGGTAGCGACACGGTTGCGCAGGCCCGCCGTATTTGTTCGGAAGCCGGCATTCCCACTTATGACACGCCGGAAGAGGCCGTGCAAGGCTTCATGCAGATGGTGCAATACCGGCGCAACCAAAACTTGCTGATGCAAGTGCCCTCATCGGTGCCTGGCGGCTTCATCTCGGATCGTTCCAAGGCGCAGGAAGTGATGCGGAATGCGTTCGCTGCCGGCCGGCAAATGCTGTCCGAGCCGGAAGCGAAGGCGATTCTTGCGGCGTATGGCATTCCCGTGGTGGAGACCCGTGTCGCCAATTCGATCGAGGAGGCAGTGCAGTGCGCGCAGGAAATCGGATTTCCGGTGGCGGTGAAAATCTTGTCGCCTGATATTACGCATAAATCCGATGTCGGCGGCGTTGCCTTGGACCTGGAAACGCGGGAAGCGGTGCGAACGGCGGCTCAAGCCATGCACAAACGCCTGCGCGTGTTGCAGCCAGAGGCTCGCCTGCAGGGCTTTTCGGTACAAGCGATGGCACGTCGGCCGGAAGCGCACGAGCTGATTATCGGGGTCACCACCGACCCGGTGTTCGGCCCGGTTATTTTGTTTGGCCAGGGCGGAGTCGCGGTCGAAGTGACGGGCGATCACGCAATCGGCCTGCCGCCGTTAAACATGGTACTGGCGCGCGACCTGGTTTCACAAACGCGTGTTGCAAAGCTGCTTGCCGGCTACCGCAACCGGCCGCCAGCCGATATGGATGCGATTTGCCGGACCTTGATCCAGGTATCGCACCTCATCACTGATATCCCTGAAATTGTCGAGATCGATATCAATCCGTTACTGGCCGATAGCCATGGCGTCATTGCGCTCGATGCGCGTGTGCGGGTGGCTGTGAGCCCCACGTCTGCGGGCGGCCTCAACCGGCTCGCCATTCGGCCCTATCCGGAAGAACTGGAGCAGTGGATCGATTGGCAGGGACAGCCGCTGCTGCTGAGACCAGTCAAGCCGGAAGACGGTCAAGCGCATGTTGCATTTTTCAACGCACTCGATCCGGAGGATGTGCGCTACCGTATGTTTATCAGTATGCGCGAATTGCAGCCATCTCAGCTGGCGCGCCTCACGCAGATCGACTACGACCGCGAGATGGCCTTCATCGCGACCAGACAACGGCCCGATGGCGTAAGTGAAACGCTCGGTGTTGCCCGTGTCATTGCCGATCCCGACAACGTGCAGGCGGAATTCGCGATCACCGTGCGCTCGGACCTGAAAGGGCAAGGGCTTGGTCGCCTGCTGATGACTAAATTGATCGATTATTGCCGTACGCGCGGCACCCGCGAGATCGTGGGGGAAGCGTTGCCAGACAATATCCGCGTACTCAAATTAGTCAAAAAGCTGGATTTCGACGTGAAACAGGCGTCCGAAGATGGGACGATGCAGCTGCATTTGAACCTCGCGCAAAGCATCGATAATTTTTGATGCAAGTCAAGGTATTTATAGACCGCGGTCCATATACTCCAGCCTGATCAGGTCACGTTCCAACTCTCGGTATGGCCGGCAGCAGGAGTGAAATAATGGCGCTATTCCTAATACCTGGATCGATGGCTCCGCCGGACGTAGTCAATGCGGAAATGGTTTGCAAGCTCAGTCAATTGAGCCCGCGGTACAGATCCTATCCGACCGCGGATCGCTTCAGCGAGGCATTCGGCTATCGCGACTATCTGCAAGCTGTTGCCGGTTTGCGCACACGAGGCATCAGACATTCCTTATCGCTATACCTGCATATTCCGTTCTGCTATGCGGTTTGCTACCACTGCGCCTGCAACAAAATCATCACCAAAAACCATGATAAGGCGGTCATCTATCTAAGCTACCTGAAACGTGAAATCGAGATGCAGGGCAGACTGCTTGCCGATAGGAACTTGGTTGCACAATTGCACTTAGGTGGCGGCGTATCCACCTATCTTTCGGATGGGCAAATGACCGACCTGATGACGCATCTGCGGCAGCGGTTTCAGTTTGCACCCGACAAAGTCGGTGAATATGCGATTGAGGTTGATCCGCGCGCAGTGTCACGTGAACGTGTACAACGCTTGCGCGAACAGGGATTCAACCGCATCAGTCTCGGTGTGCAGGACTTCGAACCGCACGTGCAAGAGGCAGTCAACCGGATTCAGACGGAGCGTCAGACGCTCGACATCATCGAGGCGGCGCGCGATGCGAATTTCCGCTCCGTGAGCATAGACCTGATATACGGGCTGCCCAAACAAAACGTCATTACCATGGCGCGGACGCTGGCGAAGGTCATCAAGGCTGCCCCGGACCGCATCGCGATCTACAACTATGCGCATCTGCCGCATTTGTTCAAACCGCAACGACGCATTCTCGAACAGGACTTGCCAAGTAGCGAAGTGAAGCTCGACATGCTGTCGCTGTGCATCAAGCGCCTGACCGCAGCAGGTTATGTGTATATCGGGATGGACCATTTTGCACGACGGACTGATGAGCTTGCGGTGGCGCAGCGACAGGGGCGTTTGCATCGCAATTTCCAGGGATATTCGACCCATGCGGAATCGGTTCTAGTTGGGTGTGGCGTATCGGCGATCAGTGCTGTCGCGGCCACCTACAGCCAGAACGTCAAGACGCTCGCCGCGTACTACGATGACATCGACAATAATGAATTGCCGATTGCGCGCGGCATCAAGCTGACTATGGACGATGTGTTGCGACGCTTCATTATCCAGATGCTGATGTGTAATTTCGAATTGTCGATCGCATCGATCGAGCTGGCCTATCCGATTACGTTCGCAGATTATTTTGCAGCGGAGCTTAAGCAGTTGGGCGCGCTGGCGCAGGACGGCTTACTGACCATCGATGCCGAATGGCTAAGCGTGACCGCGAAGGGACGCCTGCTCATCCGTAATATTTGCATGGTGTTCGATCGCTATTTGAATGGCAGGCCGGATCAGCTTTGCTAAGCTACGACCATCTTAGATGGGACGCAGGTGAGCAGTTTTTTGACGAAGTATCTGCCGCGGCTGGAAATGCAAGCCGTAAGCGGGTTTTGGGGCGCGTTACATTTACATTGGGTTGCAGTTTTTCGTGCCAGCCGCCAGCGCTTTCAACATCGCCGGATCGAGCAGTTGCAGCTCACGCTTATCAACCTGGAGCCAGCCCTGCTGCTTGAAGCGGGACAGCAGCCGGCTGATGCTCTCGATGGTCAGTCCCAGATAATTACCGATGTCCTCGCGTCAAGACCCATGGTAAGGCATAAGTGGTGCAAGCTGCAATTCGCACAACTTGCCTTTAATACGCTGACATTCAGGCGCGACGATGCGGCATATGAAAGTGGTTGGCTCATATCGGTAAGCGTTGCGATTATGGTGATGGGCTCGTGTCAACGTACTCTAAATGCGGGTGGCATACAAATACTGCAGAACCGGGAGGTCGTGTATCGCTAGTCCGGCTAGAGTTTGGTCAGCTTCGCCAACGCATCCCAAGCTTTTGTGTTGGCAGCGAAATCTTCGAGGCCTGGCCGGTAGATGAATGGTACTGCCACCGCAGCTTCCTCTTCCGAAAGAGCTTGCGCGCTGCGCCGGAGTTTCTGCAGCGCGTCGAGATCAGCCTCGGATGCGTCGTTGCCGGATTGGAGGCGGCTGACGATCCGTGAGTGCAACACTACTTGGCCCGCCTGGAGCCAGACGATCGCAAACGGAATTGCCATTTCTGCAGCCAGCCCGCGGAAGCGCTCGCGTTCATCGGCTTGCAAAAATGCGGCGTCTATCACGGCGGGGAAGCCGGCGCTCAGCAGTATGCGGGCGGTGTCGCACAGTCGGGAATAGGTGCGTCGACTCGCGTTCTTGCTGTATATATCGTGCGCCTTGCCGGCGCCGCTCCGGGCCAGCGCAGCCAGTCCGAACAACCGTTTGCGTTCAACATCGGAGCGAACCCGAATGGCGTTCAGTCGCCCGGCCGCGATCTTTGCCCAGGTACTCTTACCGGAGCCCGGCAAACCATACGTGATGATGAGCGCCGGCTGGCGCTGCTGCACGCAATCGGCGGCTAACTTCAGGTGATTGTGGCATGCCAACGATGCGTCTTCTTCCGCGCGTCTGGATAATCTTGCTAAGCGCATGCGTATGAGGTTTATCTTGGCGCGCACCACGGCGCACCGCGCCATATAAAAACGCAACACGGCTATGCCGGCGTAATCGCCGCTGACCTCCAGATAAGAATTGAGCAAGCGGTAAGCCAAATCCGTGCGTTGTCGGTACAGCAAATCCATGACCGGAAAGGCAAGGTCGCCTATGACATCGCCCCAACGTAAGGCTGGATCAAATTCGAGACAGTCGAAAGGCAGCGGCTCGTTGCCTACCAATGCGATATTGCCCAGATGCAGATCGCCGTGGCCTTCCCGGATCCACCCTTGTGCGCGGCGCAGGTCGAATTGGGCGACACACGCCGCGTATTCTCCGGCGCTGGCGGATTCTGCGCCTTCTAGCTTCAGCACCGTCGAGGTATCTGTGCACGCATGCAGCAGTTGACGCAACTCCCTGAAATTTTGCCGCATCGCTTGTCCGATAGCAGCGGCACTGCCAAAGGCTGTATCGGATGACGCAGCAGGCAGGTTGGCATGAAAGCGCGCCAAAGTCACGCCGAGTTGATCCATGTGAGAATGCAGCAATTTATGATCAGCCAACAGGCGATCCAGTTGTTTGGCGGCGGCAAAGCGACGCATCTTTATCGCGTATTCAAACGCCGGCTGCTTGCCAAATTCCGGTTTATCCGGATCGCCACCGATTGGCATCACCTCCAGATACATCTGTGGGGCCAGGCGACGATTCAGGCGTAGTTCTTCCGTGCAATAGAAACGGCGCGCCTCCAGCGACATGAAGTCAAGAAAGTCCATCTTGATGGACTTCTTGATTTTGTATGCATACCGCCCAGCCAGCAATATCCATGAAATATGCGTTTCAATCAGACGCACGGCCTTGACTGCATGCGGATAGCAGCGGCTATCGAGGAGGGCAGAGATCAGCCGGGACTGCATCAGCGCATCACCAGTGATCCTTGCAGTGTCGTTGCTGGTATCGGACATCCTGGACCACTCCCGTTTTCGCGTGCCTGATCATGTTGGAACAGCGCCGCACTGCATGATCTTAGTCAATGTTGAATAGTTTGACAATTAAGGTATCCGGCGGGAGCCAAGCGCCCCCCAGGGCGGCGCGAAACGGAAGCTTGAAAATTTGATGTATATCAAGAAGCATGATGGGGCAGCGTCGCACAATAATTAGGTACGTATCCCTGTTTGAGTCGAATGGAGGGTGAAACAATGCGTTACAGAAGCATGACGGTGTGCCTTGATAATAGCGCCGGTTCGTCGCGGCGGCTCGAATTCGCGATTGCGTTGGCCGCGCAGCATGACGCGCATCTGACGGGGGTGCATCAGACCTACGCTCCGCTTGTTCCCGATCCGTATGGTTATGGCGAGATTGCGTCACTGGTCGCCGAATGGGAGGCGTCGGCGAAGGAGAACCAAGAGCGCGCCGAGGCAGCGTTTCGTACTGCCGCGCAGAAGGCAGGGCTTCATTTCGATTGGGCCGGCTATCGCAGTTCAGAGCCGCAGCGGGTGATTGCGCATGCCCGCGCGTCGGATCTCGCGATCCTCGGCGAGCGCGATCCTCCTGCTGTCGATACGTCAGATGCTGGCAAGGGTTTTAATGAAAGCTTCGTGTTGCAGCTGGGCCGACCCGTGCTGTATCTGCCATCTGCGGGAAATATTCCAGAGACGTTCGACAACATCATCGTTGCCTGGGATGGCGGACGCGAGGCTGCGCGCGCCATGGCGGACGCGTTGCCGTTCTTGCAGCGGGCGCGGCAGGTAAAGGTATTGACGATTTTCGAGAACAAGGACCGCGGCAATGACTTGCCCGAAGTCGATATCGCTGCCTATTTGGCCAGGCATGAAGTCCAGGTCGAGATCGACAAAAGTGAGAACGTCGACGTCAAACCGGGGGATTGGCTGCTGTCGCGCGCTGCAGAAGACGGCACGGACTTGCTCGTGATGGGGGCATACGGACACAGCCGTTGGAGCGAGCTGGTATTGGGCGGAGTGACGCACACCGTATTGCGCGAGATGACGTTGCCGGTGCTGATGTCGCATTAGAACCGGTCCGGATGCGTGGCGCATGCTGTCGCTGAGGAGATGGAAATGCAAGCGATGACTCTCTTTACGCCAGGCACGCCTTTGCAACGGACAACGATGACGACACCGGTACCCGGACCTGGACAATTGTTGGTCAGTAGATAGCCGGTGTCGAGTGCACGTTTCCACTATGGCGTCCATTGATATGGGTCGTTTCAAAAAAACTGCACTGATACGATGTCGGCAGTAAGGTAGGCAGGTTAATCATCACCCAAATGGAGAACGATAACGGCGATGCAAGAATACCGACGAAGCAAAGGGCAATGCCTGCTGTACACGATTGATTACGACCAGGGTGAATACTTCATACAGCGCGATGGCGTGATGAAAAAATCTGTTCCCGATGCCATTATCGTCAGCGTAATGCCGCATGAGGCGACACCCGAGCTCATGCTGCGCACGGCGATAGCGGATATCGAGGCGCTGAACGGCATGGAGGAGTAGGTTGCTCGGTGGAGCGCATCGCTCGTCGGAGCGGGCTTTGCTCCGATCTGTTTCAGGGCGCCTCGCGCGATCCAATCGTCTTGGTGTCGCCTGCGAGGCGCTGGCAGGGCCTTGGCAGCGGCCGGAAGGAGGGACATGATAATCAACTCGAGTGATTTCCGAGTACGGGAAGGAGAGCAGGTTAAATTGAAGAAGTGGCCGACGCTGGTGGACCCCGTTTACCGGTCGAAAGAGCACTATCAGGAGCTCCTCGGAGAACAGGTGGGGGAGCTAAGCGCGCTGCAACAACTCCACTACGCATCCAGCCGCTATGCAGTGTTGCTGATTTTCCAGGCCATGGATGCGGCCGGGAAGGACGGCGTCATCAAGCACGTGATGTCCGGCGTCAACCCCCAAGGCTGCCAGGTATTCAGCTTCAAACATCCGAGCGTTACGGAATTGGAGCACGAATTTCTGTGGCGCGCTTCCCAGTGTTTGCCGGAACGCGGTCGGATCGGCATCTTTAACCGATCCTACTATGAGGAGGTGTTGATTGTTCGGGTACATCCGGAAATTCTCCGGAGTCAGGGGCTTCCGGATGGGCTGCTCAACGAAAAAACTGTCTGGCAGCAGCGGTATCGCTCCATCGTGGACATGGAGGACCATCTTTGTCGCAATGGCACAAGGATCGTCAAGTTCTTCCTGCACCTTTCAGAGGAAGAGCAGCGAAAGCGCTTTCTCGATCGGATCGACGAGCCCGATAAGAACTGGAAACTCAGTCTTGCCGACATTGAGGAGAGAAAATTCTGGAAACAATACATGCAGGCCTATGAAGCCTGCCTGAGCGCAACGAGTACAAAAAATGCACCTTGGTATGTGGTTCCAGCCGACGACAAGGAAAATGCCCGGCTGATTATTTCCCGGATTATTCTCGATACTTTTAAGGCGCTTAACATGCAGTACCCAGAAGCCGACGCCAAGCGTCGGCAGGAATTGCTGTCGATTCGCCGCCAGTTGATGATGGAAGCTCCCAAGTAGCAACCGAGACCGGTAAATTCGCTGTTGACCGGCGATTTCTTGGTTTTCCACTTTTCGTCACGAACCAGAGGCACGACAAGCGTTAGCACTATCTTGAAAATGAAAGGAGTCAATCATGCAATCGCCACGGCAGCGTAATGCGGTACGTATTATTCTGGACGAGCACGAGCAGTTGTCGGCAGTAACTCACGGCATGCTGAATTTTGTACGCCTTATCGATAAAGGTCAGACGGCACCAGGGCTGATGGTGTTTCGCGCGATGCTCTTCTACATACGGGAGTATCCAGAGCAGATACATCATCCAAAAGAAGACCAGTACCTGTTCGCGCGCTTGCGAGACCGGACCAACGAACTTGATAAGACGCTCGCCGAGTTGGCGTCCCAGCACGCGCAAGGTGAGGCGCTGGTGCGGGAATTGGAGCACGCACTGACCCGCTATGAACTGCAGGGGAGTGCCGCATTTCCGGTATTTCGTGACTTGGTGGAGCAGTATGCCAGGTTTTATTTCGGCCACATGCGGTTGGAAGAAGAAGTGATTCTGCCTGCTGCCAAGCGTCTGTTGACGCCAGAGGACTGGGCCGTGGTTGACGCCGCGTTCGCTGGCAATATCGACCCGTTTGCCGGAGCCGACCTGAAAGTGGACCTCGAAAAGCTGTTTTTGCTGATCGTCAATATCATTCCTGCACCGGACGGCGAGGAGGCTCCGATCTAAATTAAATATGCATGCACATGCTGTTCGCGTGCGATACGGAACGTTGTGACGGCGCAACGACGTTGACAAGCGTCGCAAGCTTGCTTATTGTCAATTTGTCCGAGCCCCGATTCGGAACCTTTCAATAATAATTTCAATAATGATGAGAAGGGAATTACCTCGACATGGACTCGTTCATAACTCGATACCTGGGCACTAGATATTTCTATCTGTTAGTCGTCATCTTCCTAACGCAAATCTTGTTGAGCTCACCGGTAGCCCATGCGCTGCCGGTGTTCGCGCGACAAACCGGACAAAATTGTATGGCCTGTCACGCCGGCGGGCAATTTCCGGAGCTGACTGCCTATGGGCGATTGTTCAAGCTGACCGGTTACACCATCGGTACGCGCACCGTTCCGCTCTCGGTGATGGGGGTCGCAAGCTTCACCAAGAGCTCCAGTCCGGATAGCGATACGGCATTTGCCAAGGATGCGGTTGCCCTGTTCCAAACCGGCAGCGTCTTCGTCGCTGGCAAGCTCACCGACAATGTCGGCGTGTTCGCACAAGCGACCTTCAATAACTACGACAGTCAAAATCCGGACTCCGGTAAATGGCAAAGCAAGTGGGTGTCCGACAATTTCGATTTGCGCTACGCGGATCGATTCATCGATCTGAACCGGGACTTGATCGTCGGCCTGACCTTGACCAACAATCCTTCTATCTCCGACCCCTGGAACACCGCGCCGGCATGGCTTCAATATGTCCCGACGAAATTCGGGGTGACCGGGCCTGATGCCACACCGATCATTAGCCAGCTCGGCGCACAGGCCGCCGGCGTCGGTGCCTATGCCTTCTGGAACCAGACCTTGTATGCGGAGCTGGCTGCGTATCAGACCGCCAACGGCGTCTGGTCGTTCTTGAGCCAGGGCACGTCGGATCAGGACCAGACCAAGCTCAGGGGCACCAATCCCTATTTACGGCTGGCGCTCAGTCACGACTGGGGGCCGCATAGTGCGATGGTGGGGGTGCTCGCCATGAATGCCGACATCTATCCCGACAACCAGAATCCGACCGGTCCGACGACACACTATCGCGACCGAGGGGTGGATGCGCAGTATCAATATCTGCTGGATCCGCATACCGTCACGGCACAGTTCAGCTATATCAGGGAAACCATCGCCAATGGCGACGTGACCGGCATTGCCTCCAATGGGTCGAATACCCTCAATCAGCTAAGGCTGAAAGCCAGCTATATGTATCGGGCGAAATATGGCACCAGCCTGAGCTACTTCAGGACGACCGGAACTTCGGATGCGACCTTGTACCCGGATGTGGCCGCCAATCCCGGCACCCGCGGCTGGGTGCCCGAAGTGTTCTGGCTGCCGGTGCAATACGTCCGGGTTGGTGCGCAATACTTTGCCTACACCCAGTTCCACGGGGCCTCCAGCAACTACGATGGGGCTGGCCGCAATGCGAAAGATAACAACACACTCTTTCTCTATGTGTGGGGAGCCTACTAAATGCATAGCTATGATGACCATCATCCCGTACTACGCATGGCCAAGACAACGCGATTCGAGAAACTCAAGCGGAAAGTCGCTTATTTACCCTTGAGCGTGCTCGTCATTGCGATGGTTGCCGGTTGTTCTTTGCCGGAACGGTCGCGTTCCCTGGGCGATCCGAATGTCGCAGCCAAAACACTTGCGTTGCAAGTCTGTTCGAATTGCCATGGCGTTCAGGGCGTGTCCGTGTCTCCCAACTTCCCGCATCTGGCGGCACAGTCGGAACCGTATCTCGTAGAACAGCTAAAATCCTTCAAGAGCCATGGCCGTTCGGACCCCGCAGGATTCGAGTATATGTGGGGTATCAGTGCCCGGCTAAGCGACGAGCAGATCAGCGGACTGGCGGCTTATTTTTCTTCCCAGAAGCCCGCTTCCGGAAAACCCGGAAATCCGGCGCTGCTCCACGCCGGCCAAACGATTTTTGAAAATGGCATAGCCGCCACCAACACGCCGGCCTGTTCCGGATGTCATGGCGCCAAAGGTGAGGGCATGCAACAGTTCCCGCGTCTGGCCGGCCAGCACGCCGACTATATCGTCAAGCAACTGATGGTTTTTCAAAGAACCGAGCAAAGGCCCGAAGGGGCCATGATGAAAGTTGTCACGCACTCCCTCACACCCGAGAACATGAAAAATGTCGCGGCCTATCTGGAAGCCATGCCGTCTTCCCAATAAGGCGAGTTGCCCACAGTGCCGTTTCACGTAAGGTGAGGTATTCCAGTGGGGCTCGCCGATCGAAATCGTACTCAACAGTATCACCGCGCCCAAGGCTGTCTGTGCGGCAGCCTGTTTGTTTTGGCCGCCACGTTCAATTTTTTGCCACGTGTAAACGTCACCTCAATTTTAATAACTTTGGACAAATATTATGACCAGCCGTCGCGAATTTATACTTCAAATCAGCCTGGGGAGCGCTGCGTTGGCAGCAGGTTCTGTCCTGGCCCAAGGTGCCATGGTCGCCGAGAATGATGCCCAGGCTTCAGCCCTAGGCTACAAGGCGGATGCCGGCAGGGTGGACAAGGCAAAATTTCCCAAGTACGCGGCTGGCCAGCAGTGCAGCAATTGCGCACTGTACCAAGGCAAGCCCGGCGAAGCAGTTGGTGGCTGCCCGCTGTTCGCTGGCAAGCAGGTTGCGGCGCAAGGTTGGTGCAGCGCATGGTCTAAGAAGGCCTGACGGCGGCGTCTGACAATCTGGTCAAGCCAATTGATTTCCATGTCACATGAGCAACACCAATTTTTGACATAGATCAACCTCTGACGGCGGTTCAGAGTCTAGAGTTACCATTCATATCGTGCTCGCATGATCGCGCCAATCGCACCCGCATGCTCCTGACCATGCTCGGCATGATGATCGGGTTCGGCGCCGTCGTCATGATTACGGCGATTGGACAAGGCGCACAGTATTAGGTCGATGCGTCTATCGCTTCGATGGGCAGCAATTTATTCATCGCACGCTCGGTTTCGACAACTGCAGGAGGTGTGCGTTCCGGCACCGGCGGAGGGACCACCTTGACCATGGGCGACGCAGACGCCCACGTGAACTGTCGACGATCGCGCCAGTGGCGCCCACGCAGCCCGGTACGGCCCAAGTTGTCTACGGTGCCAACAACTGGAGCACCGGCTTGATGGGCACCATACCGGCTTATCTCAATGTGCGCGACTGGCACTGGCCGAAGGTTCGGTCTTCACCGATGCCGAAGTGCGCTCGGCGACCCGCGTCGCGCTCCTTGGCCGTACCGTGGTCAACAATCTATTCGGCGACGAAAGTCCGGTCGGCAAGACGAGACGCATAAGCAAGCGCACTTATGTAGTGACAGGCGTGCTCGGGGCAAAAGACAGAGCTTGAACGGACAGGACCAGGAGGACACTATTTTAATTCCGGTCACCACCGCACAGCGCATACTTTTCGGCAGCCAATTCCACGACTCGGTACGCTTGCTTGCCGTGCAAGCCACATCGGCCGCGGCGATGAATGCTGCCGAACACGACATGACGCAGCTCTAGCGTCGACGCCATCGTTTGCAGGACTTTATGGACCACGATTTCGACATTCGCAATCTGACTGCGGTGGCTAATGTCGCCGCGAAGACGAGCCGCGTCATGCCCTGATGCTGGGTGCAATCGCTTCGATATCGCTCGTCGTCTTCGGCATCGGCATCATGCTTGTTTCGGTCACGGAACGCACACGCGAGATCGCTATCCGCATGGCAATCGGCGCCCGCGAATGCGACGTGCGGCTGCAGTTTCTGCTCGAAGCCGTCATCATCTCCGGCGCCGGCTGCTTGATCGGCGTGGTCCTTGGCATCGTCGGCGATAGAGGCCCTGCGCTATCAATGAGACCTTGCAAAGCTCAATCGGTGAGCATATGTGGGCACCTTCATGTTTAACGTAGTCCATGTATCAAGTGCTGTTTTGCTCCGTATCGGGCGAATTTATCCAAGCTGCTACCGGCATGGTCGAGCGAAGCCATTCTCGTCCGACAATCACCTGTGCCACCGCTGCCAGCACGCCATTGATCAGCAGCGCGTGTCTCACGCCCAACAGACTGACCGAAATCCCGGTTAGCAGGCTGCCGAGCGAGAGGCCGCCGCGCATGGCAAGCATGTACAAGCTGACGGTCTGGCCCCGTAGTTGCGGCGGGGTATTGGCTTGAAGGAGGGTATTCGCCGAAATGTTGCTGACGCTCATCGTAATACCTCCGACAAGCAATAAGGTCGGCAGCCCCCAGAACCACGGGTTAAGCGCTGCAAGCACGAGGACTACCCCATATGCACCGGCGAACCATGAACTCAAACCGCGCCGATCGCGGTTGGCGTTAGCAAAAAGAAGTCCGATGGCGCCGAGCAGGCCACCGACGCCGAATGCACCGACGGCAGCACTGAAGTGACCGGCGTCGCCATGGAAAGCGTCTTTGACGAGTATCGGACTAAAGGTCACCAGTTGTGCACACAATAAGCTGCTCAGGAATGTTGTGAGAAGTGCGCCGCGCAGGTAGGGTATGCGCACGATTTTCAACACGTCGGCAAATAGATGGTTGCGCTCATTCACGCCGTCGGCAATCGGTGTTGGCATCCGACGCGGCAGTATCCACAGGGCGACGACGATGAACGGTATATACGATGCCGCGTTCACCATGAAGCATCCTACTGCGCCGACACTGAGCAGCAAAATTCCTGCGATGGCCGGCCCCAAAATGCGGGATAGGTTGAATTGTGTCGAATTCAATGCGAGGCCGGAAGCGATCTGCTTGTGCTCGACAATGGAGGGCACAATTGACTGAAACGAAGGCATGGAGAGCGCATCCGTGATACCGACGACCAGAGAAAGAACAATGATCATCCATGGTCTCACCACCCCGACCAGCAGTAGCACCACCAGCAATGCTGGACACAACATCTGGATTGATTGAAATTTCGCAATCACGACACGCCGGTCAGCACGGTCTGCGAGCATGCCGCCCACGAGCGTCAGAAGCCATATGGGTGCGCCCAAGGCAAACGTATCAAGTCCTATCAGGAATGAAGATGCGCCAAGGCTGAGAAGAAGCCACGGCTGGGCCACCTGCTGAGCCCAGGTGCCGATGTTGGACAGCAGGCTGGCGAACCAGAACGTAGCGAAGCGACGATTCCGTAGCAGGCTGATTGTTTCGCCCAAGGTCGTGTCTGACATAGTTGACTAAGCCGAATATTTTACGTAGCAGCGGTCTTGTGATGCGTCGCTACCCGACAACGTTGTCTGGAATATATGACCCGACGGACTATCAATATCCTCTCGGATGCAGCGCCATCGTGATTGCAAACCCCAGCCATGCCGCGCCAATCACGAACGCCAGGCCGGGAACAACCTGGGCAGCAAACACCCGGCCACCGCTACTGTAGGCAAACATTGCTTTCGATATGGTGTTGGTTGTCAGGCCAGCGAGAATGGGTACAACGGCCTCCGGGGTTCCAATTCTGCCGGAGGCAACAAACGAGGCAATGGAAGCGGCCGCGGCATGTGCATCGGCGAATCCGCCAATTGACGCAGCCGCGATAAGACCATTCGTGCCTAGCCATGCGTTTAGTCCCGCTGATATGAACAGTATCGCAGAGATCATGGCCGAGAACAGCAGCGCTGTTTTCAGACTAAATGGTCGCCCTATGTCGATGGTAAGCGACGCTTCGTGCCGGACCATTTTCACAATGAAGAATGCGGCATAGGCAATGGCTGCGACGACACTGCAAACAAGGGGGATGGCCAGCGCATACAGGGTCGCTCGGTTCGTTACGGCCAACACGATGGCCATTTGCACGATAGTGGCGACGGTCGACAAGACCGCTCCTGTTACCGCCGGGTGCATTAAAGCGGGTTCCCGATCTGCACGCGCGCCCATTGAACTTATCGTCATGGTACTGGATATGAAACCCGAAGCCAGGCCCGCGATGGGAAGACCGAAACGCGGTCCGACGCTTCTCAGCGCGATGTGGCCCGCCGCGCTGATCGCCATCATTAGAACAGCAAATTTCCAGATGGTGCGCAGGTTTAAAGCGCCAAATGGTCCGATGTAGGCATCGGGCAGGAGTGGCAACACCACCAGCGCAGAAGCGGCCAGGATGAGCGCATCAGTCAACTCCGCTTCGCTTAGCACCGAGAGAACAAAGTGATGCAGCAGGGTGCGTGCCGCGAGCAGGATCACCAGGGCCACGGCAAGGCCCGAGGCCAGCGCCGGTTCACGTGTGCATAAGCCGCCGAGCAGGAGGGTAAGCATGAGTGCCGTCTCGGTCGTCAGGCCCGGATCCTGCTGCACATTTCGCTTATAGGCTACCGCCAACAAGAGGGCCAATCCGAGCAGCAATGTCGCCAGCAGCAATTCACCACCCAGCAGCAGGCCGATGGCACCCAGGAGGGAGGTGATCGCAAAGGTACGGATCCCGGCCGGCGCGCGGAACGGCCCTTGGCCCTTGCGACGCTCACGCTCCACGCCGATCAGCAGACCAATTCCCAGGGCGATCGCCAGCTTGAACGCTAATTGGTCAGCGATGGGCATAAACAGGCCCTACCGGATATGCATGAAAGATAACAGGCCTGAAACGCAAACTGTTGCATTATTCACACCCTATTAATGGCTGACCGTTGCAAAAAGTATGCTCTCCAGATGTTGCGCACCTCTTGATCCACGTCAAAAAGCCCCGGGGAGAACAGGCATAGCATCTTCTCATCCTATTCCCCCTCGCAAGGAAACACTATGTTCAAGACCATATTGTTGGCGACCGACGGCTCCGATCTGTCGAGCAAGGCTGTCCAGGCGGCTGTTGAATTTGCCAAGAACAATGGCAGCAAGATCATCGGCCTGTCGGTTGCCGAAATCTATTCCTATTTTCCGATTCGAATGATGGGCGGAGATGAAGATCTGAAAGCGTTAAAAGATGGTGTCTCGCAGCATGCGGAAGAGAATGTCCAAGAAATCGCGGAAATGGCCAAGAAAGCCGAGGTGGTGTGCGAAGTCCATACCCCAAAAGGCTGGTGCGCCCAGGAAATCATCAAGACTGCCGAGCGACACCACTGCGATGTGATATTCATGGCCTCGCATGGCAGAAAGGGCGTGAATAAATTATTGCTGGGCAGCGAGACGCAGAAGGTCTTGGCGTATTCCAACATTCCTGTGATCGTGTACAGGGCCTAGACAGAATGTATTGACGGCAGGCGCGAATCTGCACTTGCCGCAACATGCACTGTGAGAACAATGAACGGTCACGTAATCGCGCTTGAAGTAGCTCGTCGCACAGTCTCTGACGATGCCGGGCACACGTTGCTGGCAGCTCGCTGCCAAGCAGGTTCCGACCTGTTCGTAATGGGTTACGTTGCGCATCCGCGCCGGCGAGGGGTATTGCTCGGCGGAGTTACCCGTGTGGTGCTGGAGGCCGCACCATTCCGGTATTGATATTGGATTGAGGGCGTGCTTGCTCTTCCGTGCGCCACCAATGCGCAATTTCTGGGTCATTTTTGATGTGCATCAAACGTGCCTGCAGAACTAGCAACTACCTCTGGCTACAATGTATCTAACGGTGCTTGCCGGCTGAGGCGTTGGCGCCGGTAATGACAGCTTCGTTTTGTATACCCCCGTGCAAGCCCTGCAAATTGATGGCCGGATGCCCAATTCACGATCAGGTAGCGAACTATTAAAGAACGTCCAGGGACAGTACATGGACTAGAGCCGTATTGATGCATCGAACCGGCATTGCTGGAACCTTGCTTGGCAAGGGCATAGCGCAAGGAAACGAATGATGGAAGAACTCGTATGGTCGCCACAGATGTCATTGGGCGTTCCCGCGTTGGACGACGCCCACAAGGCGTTTGTCGAAGAACTGGCGCAGCTCGTGACCGCCTCGGACCATGAATTCGGCTCCCGCCTGTTTGCGCTCATCGCCGGGATAGAACGCGATTTTCGCGAGGAAGAGGCTTTGATGGAAAAAATCGATTTTCCCGGGCTCAAGCGTCATCGCGAGCAGCATGCCAGAGTGTTGAGTGCACTCCACCATGTTATCCCGGATGTCATGCGGGGCAACTGCGCATCTGCATGGAGAGCGATTGAATTATTGCCGCAATGGTTTCTGTTCCACCTGTCGACGATGGATGCGGCATTTGCCGTTGCGCTCGATTTGGCGGGTATTCAAACGTATCTGCCCGCAAGTCCGGCTGCGCAAGTCGATATCGTTTAGCCGGTGCTGACTCCCGGGGACAAAAATAGCCGCAATGCGGTTTCGCTTTACCTGCAATGAACGAATGGAGATGCAGAAACCTGGTGCCTGACCGCCATTCACAACCTGACTGTTCCGAGGAGATAAAAATGTTCAAACATATTCTTTTGCCCACCGATGGTTCGGCAACGTCCACAAGCGCGATTAAAAGTGGCATTGCATACGCCAAGGAAAACGGTGCGAAGGTCACCGGTCTTCATGTGATTCCCGAATTTCAAGTCTTCACTTATCAGACCGAGATGTTGGGAGACACCCGGGAACAATTCGAAAGAGCAAGCATAGTGCAAGCAAAAAAATATCTTGCGGAAATTGAAGCGGCTGCCAAAGAGGCGGGTGTGACATGTGACACGCTTTACGTAACCAGTGACAGTCCGCATGAGGAGATCATCAAGACCGTGCAGGATCGAGGATGCGACCTCATTGCCATGGCCTCTCACGGCAGAAAAGGCGTGAAGCGACTTTTTCTGGGAAGTGAGACGCAGAAGGTGTTGACCCTGAGTCAGATACCGGTGTTGGTATTCCGCTAAATGGCAAGGTTCGGTCATGCGAGCAATGACGGCGCGCTCCCATGTTGAATCCGAATACGCCATAGCGACCGCCAATTGCTGGAGTAATAATCAGCGGCGTCCTACGGAGCCAACATGAGCAAACGCATTCTCTTGATACAAGGCCATCCGGATGATAAGCACCACCATCTGTGCCATGCGTTGGAAGATGCCTACGCCAGTGGCGCGACGGTAGGCGGCGGGAATGAGATCCGGCGCATCCGCGTTGCAGCGCTTGATTTTCCGCTTTTGCGCAGCCAACATGAATGGGAACACGGGGTCCTGCCTCCCGGCCTAGAGCAGGCGCAGGTAGCGATCAAGTGGGCAGAACACATCGTGTTCTTTTTTCCGCTTTGGCTAGGCGACATGCCTGCGCTGCTCAAGGGCTTTCTCGAACAAGTGGCACGCCCAGGATTCGCATTTTCAGCCGAAGGGGAAAACCCGCTTGCCCACAAGGCACTTGCCGGGCGAACAGCGCGCGTGGTCGTCACCATGGGTATGCCCACGCTGATGTATCGCTGGTATTTTCGTGCGCATAGCATTAAGTCGCTTGAGCGTAATATCCTGGGTTTTCTGGGTATTTTTCCGGTGGACGAAACCTTGATCGGATCGGCTGGAAAAATGGAACCGGAGACTGCCCGGAAATGGCTGTCTAAGCTGGGAAAACTTGGCGCGGATGGTGCGTAAGACTCGGAAGGAGGGGAAATCGGATGCCAAGAATGTTTTGGAGTAGAAACAGTCATTCACATTGAATGCAGAACGCCATCCGGTGTATGACGAACAAGCCTGCGTTGCTTGCTCAAAGCAGCATCAAGCCATTTGTCGTGACCGTAAATGTCTTGAACGCAATAGACTTTCCCATCATTTTTGACAATTGCCCAATTGCCGGAAACACGATGCACTTTATGGTTGCAACACATAGCGTCCGGGGGCGTCGCATTGCGCCTGGCCCATCGCCGGCGGCTTGATTTGTTTGCCGGCGCGGGCTGCAAGCCAGGATTCCCAGGCGGGCCACCATGAGCCTTCATGCTGGGGGACACTCGTTTGCCAAGTGTCGGCATCAACGAAGGGACCGTCTTGGGTATGGACGGCAATTTGATAGCTTCCAACTGGCGAGCCCGGAGGCGACACAACGCCGGCATTATGTCCGCCAGATGTCAGCAGAAAGGTCACTTTCGTGTCGGTAAGAAGGTCAATCTTGAAGACCGAACGCCATGGTGCGACGTGATCGGTGAGCGTACCTACCGCAAAGATCGGAATGTGAATGTCAGTCAGTCCAACAGCTCGACCATTGGTACGATAGCGGCCTTCTGCAAGATCGTTATGAAGGAACAGGTGGCGCAGGTATTCCGAGTGCATGCGATAGGGCATCCGCGTAGCATCCGCATTCCACGCCATCAGGTCGTTTTTTTGCTCGGGCAATCCAAGCAGATATTGGTTCAGGCGATGCGACCAGATCAGATCGTTTGAACGCAGCAACTGGAAGGCACCCGCCATTTGTTTTGTGTCGAGATAGCCTTGGTACCACATGATCGCTTCGAGAAAACTGATCTGGCTTTCGTCGATAAATAGCGATAGTTCACCCGGCTCCTTAAAGTCAACCTGTGAAGCAAACAGCGTCATGCTTGCCAGTCGCTTGTCGCCATCGCGCGCCATCGTTGCGGCGGCGATCGACAGCAAGGTGCCGCCGAGGCAATAGCCGGCTGCATTGACCTGCTTGGCACCGGTGAAGCGGGTGATAGTCTCGATCGCATCCATGACCCCCAGCGTTCGATAATCTTCCATCGACAAATCCCGGTCGTCGGCAGCCGGATTTTTCCAGGAGATCATGAAGACGGTGTAGCCCTTGTCGACCAGATATTTGACCAGGGAATTCTGGGGCGATAAGTCCAGGATGTAGTATTTCATGATCCAGGCCGGAACAAATAGCACCGGTATGGCGTGAACGGTCGTGGTAGACGGGCTATATTGAATAAGTTCGATCAGATTGTTGTGAAACACAACTTTGCCGGGCGTCACCGCAACGGTTTCGCCGACTCTGAATGCCTCATCCGGCTGCGGTTGGCTGCCAGTGACGCTCTTCATCCAGTCGGTAAATGCATTTGCCGCCCCAAGCATCAGATTGGCGCCACCGCTACGTAGAGTTTGCTCCAATACCACCGGATTGGTCATTAAAAAATTCGACGGTGCCAGCATATCCAGAACTTGCCGTGTCGTGAACGTCACCACGTCTTCGTGATGCTGCGACACACCGCGGATATCGGTGGTGGCGCGATGCCACCACTGCTGCCTCAACAGGAATCCCTGTGATATCACGTTGAAAGGCCAGCGCTCCCAGCCGGGGGCCGCGAAGCGTTTGTCTTGTGGCAAGGGCGCGATGCATCGATCCGGTTCCGGATGGTCGAGGCGGCCCGCATTGATTGCGTATAAGTACCAGCGCCAGCATTTTTCCCAGGCTTTTTGTGTCAGCTTCTGTTGTTTTGATGGAGAAAGCTGAAGATGGGTCAACCAGTCGAAGTAAGCGTTGTCCAGCGCGGCAGGGGAGATGTTTCCCGTTAGCCGACCGAGCCAGGCATTGGCGATCAGATCCAAGTCCGCAGAAGGAAAGCCGGTTTCCGAATACTCCTTGGTCAATATGCCTAGCCATGCGCTCGCCAGGCGTTCAAAGCCTGCACGCGTCGGCAGATTCTTGTCACCCATGGCATACACTCCCGCAAAGGTAATTTGACGAGAATAACAAGGCTGCACTGGAAAAGTTTGATCCACATCAACTCCTTACGACAGCGCTGCGAATTCTGAAAGCTGGGAAAACTCGGCGCGGATGGTGCGTCGTCTCGGGAATATAAGCGATCGGTGAGCCTTTCTCGGATATCCATGCCAACGCCTGCACCAGGGCTTTCGCCAGTGATGACATGCCCGCGCTGATTGTCAGCTGGCCTCAATAAAAACAATTGTCACGATAGGCCAAATCGCCGAATATATATACGCATAGCTACCGTCTCAGGAGTTCGACCATGCAAACTGTCACACATATTCTCCAATCCAAAAAGGACCAGACGGTTTGCAGCATTGCGCCCACTGCAATGGTGATAGATGCCATCAGGCTATTGGGAGAGAAGGGTATCGGCGCGCTGTTGGTAATGGAGGGTGAGCGCATCGTCGGCATCGTTTCCGAACGCGACGTTACCAGGAAAGTCGACCTCTTGGGGCGTTCATCGAGCGATACCCCGGTCCGTGACATCATGACGTCTTCCGTCATGTATGTCAGTCCAGCTCAAACCAATGAACAATGCATGGCGCTGATGACAGAAAATCGGCTGCGCCACCTGCCAGTCATGGAGAACGGCAAGTTGATCGGCCTGATCTCCATCGGCGACCTGGTGAAAGGTATTATTTCCGAACAGCAATTCATTATCCACCAACTCGAACACTACATCACGGGTGTGCGGGCTTAAGCGATTAGCGTATGAGCTACTTCCCGGCCTCTATATATCGACTTTGATTTGAGCGCATGTGTTGACATGACGGCGTTGTATGTCATCAATGTGACGTCGCAGCGACAGTGAGCTTGCGCGCGCTCAGTCCTTTTCTTTTTCCTGCGCTTCCGGGCTGGCGCTGGGATGGCTCTTAGCGCTGTAGTTCTCGCCATACCGCTCAAGGTAGTCACGAATGAGTTGGCGAACGACTTGTGACGGCGTTAGGTCTTGCGCCGCACACAGGTCTTCGAAAGCCTTCTTCTTCACGGGATCGACCAGCACGGTTAAACGGGCTGTTTTGATTTCCATTGTTCAACCTTATGTTGAAGTACGAAATATTGTCATCTAATTATAATTTGATATTTTTAAATTGTCGCCCAGCCTTTTGTTGCAAGTCCGCTTTGAAGGCATTGCAGAAAAACATACCAGCCAAGGTGGAGGATGCCTAGAGAACTAGCAGATTTACCGCAATGCAGCCATCCGCGGAGTGGAATGCCAGTTTAATCACATTCTTCCCTTCGAAGGTCATGTGAAGATAGGAGTCTGTCGCTTGGCGCCTGGTTTAGCCTACCTGCCGGTACCGCAAATTAGCGGCTGTGCTGGCTATGCTGGGGCGTCCCATACCGCGCATGTTAAGAGGAGCACCATGGAATTCCTGGAGGTTATGGTGTATGTGGCAGCCGTTGTGTTCGCGCTGGTTGTGATATTCGGGATATTGTATTTCCGACATGCCCAGATCGGAAACGTGGGCCTGGAGGAAATCGCAGTCGAGAGCACCGAATCGGATGCGCTTTTCTCTTCTTCGTTTCACTTTGATCGTCCTGATCAGATGACCGAGGTAATTGGCAGTTATATGGGTGCGCAGATTTACCGCTTTGCAGCCATCCACGGGAGGGAGTACCAGTTTGATCATATTTTTCCTCCCACGGGGAAGATGCAGGAAGAGAAGGGTGCGTGTTGCCTGGCGCCCGGATTAATCTACTTACCGGTACCGCCACCAGAATTCATGCTGTTAGCCGACTGACCTCTTGGTCACCAATGCGGCTCTTCGTGCTGTAGTTGATGCCATAACGCTCCATATATTCTCGCATGAGCTGGCGAACAACCTGGGATTGCGTCAAATCTTGCCCAGCGCACAATTTCTCAAAGACTTTTTTCTTAATGGGATACACCAGCACGGTGAGTCGAGCTGTTTTGTTTCCCATGGTTATATTCTTTGATAGTTATAGTGGTTGCATTATCATGCGATTACAATCGTATGCACCAACATTTCGCGTTTTTGTTGCATTCTGTCGAGTGTTATGCCATTCAGTCGCTGGGTCCGTCAACACGCACCGCTGGTTGCCTTGGTCAATACTTGGCCGAACGTTATACGTTCATCGCGGCGTTGGGTGCCGGAAGTGACGAACAGAGGTGAGGAGCAGTAGTGGCAGACTTGCTTGCAATAGACTACATTCTACTGATCGTAGCCGGGTGGCTCCTCATTGGCGCTTGTGGCCTATTCGTCATGAAGCGAACCGCGATTGTGGCCCATCTGCTGTTTCCGCTAGGCGCTGTTCTCGGGGTGATATTGGGCATCGTTGGCTTGGTCAGTTGTTTTGGCTCGCCGCAAATCGCGGTCCTGTTGCTGGGTCTGCCCGATTTGCCGTTTCATCTTCGACTCGACAGTTTGTCTTCCTATTTTCTCGTCGTTCTTGGCATTGTCAGTACAGGCGTCTCCCTTTTTTCCGCCGGCTATTTTCGGCACGGTGAAGGGACACCGCCAGGGCTTTTATGCCTTGAATATCATGCCTGCCTTGCCAGCATGGCGTTGTTATTGATCGCCGATGACGCCTACGTGTTTATGGTCGCATGGGAAACGATGACCTTGACGGCAACACTGCTGGTGATCGCCAATCACCGCCTACCCGAAGTGCGTTACGCGGGCTTTCTCTATTTGCTGATATCCCATATCGGCGCACTCGCGTTGTTGCTTTGCTTCGGACTGTTGCAAGCCAATACCGGCGACTACACCTTTGCCAACATGCGCCTTCAGCATTTGGAACTGTTTTGGGCATCGATTGCTTTCTTCCTCGCGCTGTTCGGATTTGGCGCCAAGGCAGGGATATTACCGTTACATGTCTGGCTGCCGGAAGCGCACCCGGCGGCACCATCGCCGATATCTGCGTTGATGAGCGCCTTTGTGCTGAAGACGGGCGTGTATGGCGTTTTACGGGTCACGTTCGATTTGCTGCATATCCAAGTGTGGTGGTGGGGCGGGGTAGCACTGGCGATCGGCCTTGCCACCGCCTTGTTCGGCGTGGTGCTCTCTGCGGTCCAAACCGATATGAAACGCCTGCTTGCCTATTCGTCGATCGAAAATATCGGGCTGATCTTCGCCGGCATCGGCTTGGCGGTGCTATTTCGCGCCTACGGCATGGCGAGCCTGGCGGCACTATCGCTTACCGCTGCGCTGTATCATGTGGCCAGCCATGGGGCATTCAAATGCCTGTTATTCCTCGGCACCGGCACGGTCCTGCATGCGACCGGTGAGCGCAATCTCGGACGGTTAGGGGGGCTCATGCGCTTCATGCCCTGGACTGGATGGGCAGTGCTGGTCGGGGCATTGGCTGCTGCTGGCCTGCCGCCGTTGGGTGGCTTTGTGTCCGAATGGCTGCTGTTGCAAAGCTTTCTGTTTACGCCAGGATTACCCAATTCATTCCTCAACATGCTCATTCCCATCGTCGCCGCGGTGATTGCCTTGGTAGGCGCGTTAGCCGGTTATGTGATGGTCAAATTCTTCGGGATAATCTTTCTCGGCCAACCCCGCGAGCAAAAGCTGAACCAGGCGCACGACGCTGATCGATGGGAATGCCTCAGCTTTGGGTGGCTCGTTGCCGTTTGCCTGTTTGTTGGCTTGTTCCCGGTCCAGATGGTGTCGGTTCTCGGGCAGGTCACGCACCGGCTGGTCGGTGACGATATTGCCGCGACCGTCGCCCAAAATGGCTGGTTGCTGCTCGCGCCGGTCACCCCGCAGCGGGCCAGTTACACGCCGGCCGTGTTCATGATGATGCTGATTGTGTGCTGCCTGTTGGCTTATTTGTTGGTGCGGCGCTTTTATCATGGCCGGTTCAGGCGGGCCGCACCTTGGGGTTGCGGCTATCCTTTTCAAAGCGCCCGCATGCAAGATACTGCGGAAGGCTTTGGTCAGCCAATTAGAGAGATTTTTGGACCTTTCTTCCGGATGACGCGCGAATTGCCATCATCGTTTGATAAAGCGCCACGCTACAAGGTAAAGATCGAAGATCCATTTTGGCAATGGCTCTATCGTCCTATCATCGCACTCACCGAACGCGTCGCCCGCGCTGTCGGCCGGTTGCAACACGGGCGCATCGCCGTATATCTGGTCTACAGCTTTTTAACGCTACTGCTGTTGCTGCTGGTGGTGACAATATGATCACTACCTTTGGTTTTATATCGCAGTGTCTGGAAATCCTGCTGGCGCTCGCGGCGGCGCCGCTATTGACCGGATGGGTTAGCCAGTGCAGGGCATGGCTGCAGAATAAATCCGCGCCTCACCTCCTGCAGCCGTATCGGATGCTGCACAAACTGTTCTATAAGGAGTCGGTGTTAGCCGAACACGCGACCGCGTTGTTTCGTATCGCCCCCTATGTCGTGTTTGGCTGCATGACACTGGCCTGTGGAATCATCCCCACACTATCGACCAACTTGCCGTTATCGCCCGCAGCCGATGCCATTGCATTGGTCGGACTCCTCGCGTTGGCACGGGTTTTCATCTCACTGGCGGCCATGGATATCGGTACCGCTTTCGGCACCATGGGGGCGCGGCGCGAGATGCTGGTCGGCTTCCTGGCGGAACCTGCACTGTTGATGGTGTTGTTTTCCGCTTCCCTGATTACGCACTCGACCCTGTTGACGAGTATCGTCGATACCCTGGTGCATCGGGAGCTGGCGATTTACCCAAGCATGGCCTTTGCGGGCGTGGCGTTCACGATGATATCGCTGGCAGAAAACGCCCGCATACCGGTCGACAATCCGGCCACCCATCTGGAACTGACCATGATTCATGAGGCGCTGCTGCTCGAATACTCCGGCCGTCATCTTGCGCTCATGGAATGGGCCGCCAGCCTCAAATTATTTGCCTACTCATGCATCGGCATTGCCATTTTTTTCCCGTGGGGAATAGCGGAGGCCAACCAAACATTCGCGTTACTGTTGTCGCTGCCCATCCTGGTGGTGAAGCTCGCCATTGGCGGCGCACTGCTCGCTCTGATCGAAATGAGCAGCGCCAAGATGCGTATTTTCCGGGTGCCGGAATTTCTCACGACGGCGTTTCTGCTGGCGGTCATCGGCATGCTCGTGCATTTCCTCCTGGGAGCATAGGATGACGCATTTCGCCGTACAACTGATCAACATGTTGGCCGCCACGCTGCTGATGCTGAATTTTGCCATGCTGAGCCAACGCAGGATTCTGTCATTGATTCGCCTCTATACCTTGCATGGGGCGACCCTGGTCGCATCCGCTCTGGTGGTGGCATTCATCACGCATGATAACGACCTCTACTTTTCCGCAGCATTGACCTTTGTGCTGAAAGTGGTATTGATTCCCGGGATACTCCATCGGTTGATTCTGCGTCTGGACGTCAAATGGGACGTAGAGCCGCTGATCAATATTCCAACCACGATGCTGATAGGTATCGTACTGGTGATTATCGCGTTTAATCTTGCACTGCCCATCGCCAAGTTATCCTCATCCGTCGCGCGCGGCACCCTCGGTATTGCGCTGGCCTGCATCCTTCTTTCGTTGATGATGATGATCACGCGCTCCAAGGCGGTGCCGCAGGTGATTGGCTTTCTCGCAATGGAAAATAGTTTGTTTTTCGCAGCGACGGCGGCAACCAATGGGATGCCGATGATAGTCGAACTCGGGATTGCGCTCGACATTCTGGTCGGCATTTTGATACTTGGGGTATTCATGTTTCAGATCCGAGAACAGTTCGACAATATGGATATTCACAATCTGGAAAGCCTGAAAGAAGACTGACATGGATCCGCTGTTGTTTGTCTTGTTCACACCCTTGCTAGGCTGCCTCACCCTGGGCTTGCTCGGTCAGCGCGATGCGGCACCCGAAATCAATGTCGGATTCAGCCTGACGACCTTTATCGCTGCGGCCATGCTGACCGCAAAAATCATCGCCAGCGGACCAATGTTCGCGTTCGGCAAATTATTTTTTATCGATCCGCTCAATGTTTTCCTCGTCACTTTGACGGCGTTCGTCGGCCTGACCACCTCTTTGTTTTCGCGACCGTACATGCGCATCGAACGCGATCACGGCAAGATGACGCCGAATCGCATGCGGTTGTACCACAGCATGTACCAGCTATTCATGTTCACCATGCTCCTTGCGCTGATGACCAACAACATGGGAATCTTGTGGGTGGCGATGGAAGGCGCGACCCTGGCGACCGTTCTGCTGGTGAGCGTGTATCGCACTGCGACCAGTCTGGAGGCTGCCTGGAAATATTTCATTTTGTGCGGAGTCGGTATCGCACTAGCGCTGTTTGGCACGATACTTCTGTATCTTGCCGCCGATCGTCAACTGGGGGGCGATACCGATGCCTTATTGTGGACCAATTTGAATGACATCAAGGCGCACCTTGAGCCCACCATCATGTCTATCGCATTTGTATTCCTGCTGGTCGGCTACGGCACCAAGATGGGCCTGGTGCCGTTGCATAGCTGGTTACCCGATGCACACGCCGAAGGACCGACGCCGATCTCGGCCGTGCTGTCGGGTCTTTTGCTCAATGTCGCGCTTTATGCGGTGCTGCGCTTCAAAGTGCTGGCGGACGGCGCCTTGCACAACGGCATGCCCGGTAAGTTGCTGGTCGGTTTCGGTTTGCTCTCGGTATTGGTCGCCACGTTTTCGTTGTCGCGGCAAAAAGATGTCAAGCGGATGTTCTCCTATTCATCCATCGAGCATATCGGACTCATGACTTTTGCATTTGGTATCGGCGGACCGATCGCAACCTACGCCGGACTGCTGCACATGACCGTACATTCACTGGTGAAATCTGCCATCTTTTTCACGGTCGGCCATGCAACACAGAAAGCCGGTACCCAGGTCATGGAAAACATCCGCGGCCTGGTAAAAATCAGTCCGACCGTAGGCTGGGGCATGCTGATGGGCGCGCTCGCGATCCTCGGCATGCCGCCGTTTGGCGTGTTCGCCAGCGAATTTCTGATCGTAACCACCGCCATGCGCGAATTACCATGGGCGACACCGATACTCCTATTGGCGCTGGGCGTCGCGTTTGCCGCGATTTTTTCTCGGGTCAAGGAAATGGTCTTTGGTGAAACGACCGCAAAACCGCTGCCACACCCGCCGGCGTTGTTTCCGGTATTCATCCACCTTGGACTGGCATTGATGCTTGGCTTGTATATTCCCCCCTACCTAAACGGATGGTTTCGGCAGGCAGTCAATATGATTGTGGAGCGATGAATGGACATTCAAGCACTTGCCGCACGATATGCGGTTCCCGTTACAGCACTACCGGGAATGGCGCCGGTGTGCAAGGCGGAGGTCAGCGCGCAGGATTGGCTGCGGATTGCACAGATCATTCGTGCAGAAGGAGGGCGCCTTATCTCGCTGTGGGGTACCGACAAGCGACCGCCAGCCGATCAATGGATCATGTCGGCCGCTTATTGCGTCGCAGAGGGAGTGCTTTGGCTTCGGCTACCGGTGAGCGAACAGGAAGGATATCCGGACCTCTCTGTCGTGTTTCCCAGCGCGGTGCGCATGCAACGCACCGCGTTCGATCTGTTGGGCCTACGCTCGAATGGGGCAGACGATCTTCGACCCTGGGTTCAGCATGGTCGCTGGCCCAAAGATTACTTCCCGTTGCGCCGACAATTCTCTGGCCAGGAACAATTCGACACTCCGCTGGAAAACTATCCGTTTGTGTCAGTAGCCGGCGATGGCGTCCATGAGATTGCCGTGGGGCCAATTCATGCGGGCATCATCGAGCCCGGTCATTTTCGATTCTCGGTCGTCGGCGAAAAGGTATTGCGCCTGGAACAACGCTTTGGTTATGCGCACAAAGGCGTGGATAAACTTTTTACACAGCGCCAACTCGCGAATGGACATCAGCTTGCCGGTCGAATCTCAGGTGATTCGACTGTGGCCTTTGCCTGGGCCTATTGCATGGCGGTCGAGGCCGCTACGGCATGCCAGATCCCACCGCGCGCGCAATGGTTGCGTGCGCTGTTGTTGGAGCGTGAACGCATTGCTAATCACTTGGGCGATTTGGGAGGGATTGGCAACGATGCGGGTTTTGTGCTGGGTCAAGCCCAGTTTACGATGCTGAAAGAGGACTGGGTCCGTTTGAGTGGTCAACTGTTTGGCCACCGTTTCATGATGGACCGCATTATTCCTGGTGGCACCGCGGTTGATCTTGATGCTTCTGGTATAAATTTAATGATGGCGCAATGCGACCACATTGAGACGAAAGTCCAGGCGCTTCGGCTTATCTATGAAGAGCATGCCGGCTTGCAGGATCGTTTTATTTCCGCTGGTCGCGTGTCGCCGAAACTGGCGGCGGAACTCGGCTTGTGCGGATTGGCCGGGCGGGCCAGCGGTCAGGCATGGGACGTGCGGTCCGATCATGCCATTCCACCCTACGCGGAGTTGAATCATCACATGGCGACACACCGCGATGGAGATGTCGCCGCACGCGTATATGTGCGGTTCGAAGAGATGGTCGAGTCGATGCGACTGCTGCGGGAAATTATGCATCAATTACCGCATGGGCCTACCTACGTGCCATTACCTGCGCCCGAGGCCGATGGTGTAGGGGCCGGTTGGGTAGAGGGTTGGCGCGGTGCAATCTTCATAGCATTGGAACATGATGCGCAAGGAAACATTCTCCGCTGTCACTGTCACGATCCCTCCTGGCAGAACTGGCCCGTGCTGGAACATGCCATCATGGGCAATATCGTCCCGGATTTCCCTCTCATCAATAAATCCTTCAACCTCAGCTATTCAGGACATGACCGCTGATGTGGCTACTTCTCAAACAAATCGCGCGCGTCGGTATTCCGACAGAAGCGGCACCCACCACAAACGATGCCTGGCGAACACAGCGTGAACAACTGCAAACGGACATTCTCCATATTCTGGGCCGCGCGCTATGCATTCGTGCCGTCGATGCCGGCTCATGCAATGGCTGTGAACTGGAAATACACGCCTTGAGCAACCCTTACTACAACATCGAGGGGCTGGGTATTAAATTTGTCGCCAGTCCGCGCCATGCCGATATGCTGTTAGTCACCGGTCCGGTGACGAAGAACATGGAAGCCGCATTACTGCATGCTTATGACGCCACGCCCTATCCGAAACTTGTCGTCGCCATCGGGGAATGCGCTTGTAGTGGGGGGATTTTCGGTGAGAATTACGCGACTTGCGGTCGCGTCTCGAACGTGATCCCGGTTGATGTGACCGTGCCAGGGTGCCCGCCAGCGCCGATCGACATTCTCCAGGGTATATTGACGGCGGTATCGACACGAGCATAGATAAACCACCGCAATAATCCGACGCCATAGATTTCATTCGACAGAGCGGTTTCCTTCCTATGGCTGACTAGGCTTCAACGTGCAAATCGAGCTGCGGCACAATATAGCGCGTCACGGCTAGAACGCTGGAGCAAAGGTTCCGAGTCGCCACTATGCCACTTGGACAACGCCGTCATTGCCCTTGCACGAATTGAATTCAGGCATTTACCCAGAGTGAACCTGCTTTACATTCCAATCCGGCGCTTCGCTCATTGTTCTTCCCCTTGGTTATAAATCCGAAACTATTTTATGTAGATAAAAAATATAGCCACCCAAGCCGCCTTGCACGCATAGTGAATAAGCTGGTCGAAAAACATGTTTATCTTTTTGTCGCATTTCTTCAGGTCAGTTAGTGCGTGAATTACCGCCTCGGCCAGACAAAGCCAAACGCTTCCCGTAATGAGGAATACAGCCCCACCATGAATCAGTGCATGCGATGACAGGCAATAAGGCCAATAGTCTGCGCCAAACGCTGTATTAGGATTTTTGCCTTGCGCTAAGAAATCGCCTTGCAGCGGGTAATCGGCAAGAGAATGCAAAACCAGTAAAGCCACGAACATTTCAAACGGTTGAAGATTAAACATACACCCCCCTTGTTGACCTTAACCTTTTACAGGCTGTGACGTTTCAGACGCATTCCAAGAGTGTCTTCTAAGTCAGCTTTCCGGGCTCGTTATCGTCCTTCGAGTAACAAAGTCCATCACCTTCAATCGTGCCAAAAAAAGGATTCAGAATTTAGCGCGAGCTCTTTGGATTTCAAGAATACCGCTCCAGTCTTGAGACTTCCAGCATGTTTATTGCTTTTTTTATTGGTATGCCGAGGGAATTTGTGCGCAGCTTACGCCACAGGCCTTGCTGCTGTTTGCGTATGGGTTCCTGCGCCAGCGCTGTCAAACAGCGTTCAATATTTTCCAGGAGTCAGCAGCGCAGAAAGATGGAATGCGCACTCCGATTTTCGGATATTTTGATGTATATCAATCTTTTTTTATGCCGCGCTTCATAGTATGGATTCAAGTGCCGTAAGGGAACGAGCTGCGGCGTACGCCGGTTATTGTGTTGTCAGTGCAATTGCACTCACAGTTCGCCATTAATAGGAGAGGTTCATGAAAACGATATTTACACTCGCATTTGCGGTCATGCTGGCCGCAGCCCCCTTCAGCTATGCAGCCGATCTGGCCCGGCATGAAGAGCACCATCCCGCCACTCCACTCGCAAAAGCGGCCCCTAATAAAACTGCGAAAGCACCAGGCGCCAGCAACGAGCAAATGGAGAATATGGATGCGAAAATGAAAACCATGCGCGAAATGCACGACAAAATGATGGCGGCAAAAACGCCCGAAGAGCGTAATGCGCTAATGGCCGAGCACATGAAAGGGATGCAGGATTCCATGTCGATGATGAACGGCATGATGGGCGGGAAAGCGTCGAAAATGCAACCCATGTCTTCGCAAATGATGCAGAAACAAATGGAAATGATGCAGGTAATGATGCAAATGATGATGGATCGAATGGGACCGCCCGCGCGAGACAAGTGATTCGCTGCGTACCACCGACAACGGCCATCGCTTAATGGAGCGGTCAGAACTAAGACATGGGGGGAAAATGAACAATCGACTGCAGTTTCCAATTCACCACTACCATTCCCCGCCGGAGTGCCCTAGGCAAGTGAAATGCCGATAAGCTCGACGCTCCGACCTTGGTGGCTTGAGCCGCCGTCGGGAGAAGCGGCTGAGCTTGCGACCGAGGCTACAGGCTTGTCGGGCGCCGAGGCGAAAGCCCGGCTTGGCAGATTCGGTCCCAACCTGTTCCGGGAAGGGCAGGACAGGCCGCTGCTGCTACAGTATCTCACCCGTTTCAAGAATCCTCTCGTCATTATCCTCCTCGTCGCCAGTGCGGTTTCGGCGTTTACCGGGGAGGTCACCAACTTCCTCATCATCAGCGTCATCGTTCTGCTAAGCGTCACGCTGGATTTTGTCCAGGAGTACCGCGCCAACGCCGCTGCGGAGAAATTGCGCCAATCAGTATCCGTGCGAACCATCGTTATGCGCGATGGCAAGCCCCTGGAGGTCGCGGTGGCCCAGGTGGTGCCTGGCGACGTCGTGCTGCTTTCGGCCGGCGCTCTGATTCCTGCCGACGGAAGAGTGCTTGAGGCGCGTGATTTCTTCGTCAAGCAGGCGCTGCTGACGGGTGAATCCTACCCGGTGGAAAAGCGACCGGGCGCGTTACCCGATACCGCTGCTGATCTTCAGGAGGCGACTAACGCGGTGTTCATGGGCACATCGGTCGTCAGCGGCAGTGCCAGAATGCAGGTAGTCAAGACCGGGGCCGCCACCGCCATCGGAGAAATCGCCGACAGCGTATCCCGCCAGTCGCCACCGACGTCTTTTGATATTGGTACCCGCCGCTTCGGCATGCTAATCATGCGGCTGACGGTCTTGATGGTGATGTTCGTGCTGCTCGTCAACACCCTTTTCCACAAGCCTTTGCTAGAGTCTTTCCTGTTTGCCGTGGCGCTCGCCGTCGGCCTGACGCCGGAGTTGTTACCGATGGTGGTGTCGGTCACGCTGTCGCGGGGTGCGCTGCGCATGGCGAAGCAGCATATGATCGTCAAGCGACTGTCCGCCATTCAGGACCTGGGGTCGATGGATGTCCTGTGCACGGACAAGACCGGCACATTGACCGAGGCGAAAATTCAACTCGAACAACACGTGGATGCAGGAGGCCAGTCCAGCGAGTGGGTACTGAAGTTGGCCTATCTCAACAGCTTTTTCGAAACGGGGTTGAAGAGTCCGCTGGATGAGGCGATTCTCAACCACGAGCACGTTCAGATCGATGGCTGGAAGAAAATCGATGAAGTGCCATTCGACTTCGAGCGCCGCCGGGTGTCCGTACTTCTGGATAACGGACAGACGCGATGGCTGATCGTGAAAGGCGCGCCCGACGAGATCGTGGGGCTGTGCACCCATTACGAAGCGGAAGGTGCCGAGCTCCAGCGGCCCATGGATGAAGCGGCTTTCGCAGCGATTCACGCCCAGTACCACGCGCTGGAGGAAGAAGGTTTCCGTGCGTTGGGCATTGCCTGGCGCCAGGTTCCGCTGGACCATCCGCATGCTGTCGTGAGCGACGAGACGGCGCTTGTGCTGGCCGGGTTTGCCGCCTTCCTCGACCCTCCGAAGGAGAGCGCGGGCTCCGCGCTTGACGCGCTTAAAAAGGTCGGCGTTGCGATCAAGATCGTTACCGGTGACAGTGATCTGGTCACCCGGCATGTCTGCGCCCAGCTGAAGATTCCGGTCACGGGACTCCTGACCGGCAAGGAGATCGCGCAAATGGACGACCACGCACTGCGCGCCCGGGTGGAAACGGTGAACCTGTTTTGTCGAGTCAATCCGTCACAGAAGGACCGTGTGATTCTGGCGCTCAAGGCACGAGGCCATGTAGTCGGCTACCTGGGCGATGGCATCAACGATGCGCCGTCCCTGCACTCCGCGGACATCGGTCTGTCGGTGGACTCGGCCGTGGACGTGGCCAAGGAAGCAGCCGACATGATCCTGCTAAAACATGACTTGCACGTGCTTCACGCGGGCGTGCTGGAGGGACGACGAACCTTTGGCAACATCATGAAGTACATCATGATGGGTACCAGCTCTAATTTCGGCAACATGTTCAGCATGGCCGGCGCCTCGCTGTTCTTGCCCTTCCTGCCGATGTTGCCGACACAGATACTGCTCAACAACATTCTCTACGACATATCGGAATTGCCAATTCCACTCGACGAAGTGGATGCCGAGGAAATTCTCGCCCCCCGTGTGCTCGACATGGATTTCGTCCGCAATTTCATGCTCGTGATTGGACCGATCAGTTCCTTGTTCGACTTCTTGACCTTCTACGTCATGCTGGTCGTTCTGAACGCGGACGCGAAACTGTTTCAGACTGGCTGGTTCGTTGAGTCGCTATGCACCCAGGTGCTGGTGATCTTCATCATCCGCACCCGTGGAAACTTCCTGAAAAGCCGCGCTCATCCGCTGCTGACGGTTACCTCCCTGGCCGTTGTGGCTGTCGCCGTGCTGTTGCCGTTTACGCCGCTGGGTACCTATTTCGGTTTTGTGCCGCCGCCTGCCAAATTCTATTTCATCCTCGGGGCCATGGTGCTTGTCTATCTCTTCGTTGTTGAACTGGCCAAGCGGCGCTTCTACCGATGGTCAACGGCGCGAAGGCGGCCGCGCAGAGTTGCCGCCCGGGCTTAGTCCACTTGCCTTTACAGGCGGCGTACGCTATTGAATATTCCTTTTATCGACCTTCATCGAAAGCGAACCTTGACCACCCTCCCGCATGTTACTCACCGCCCTCGCCATGAGCATAGCGTCCCGTGGTTCTGGCCCATGGCCGCTGCAATCGAACTCGGAGAGGAAGATCTAACGCTGTTCCAAAATAACCTGCGTTACGTTGCAGAAGCTGAAAATATCGCTGCACCACCCGCGCCAGAGTGGGCAACATCGAACCGCATCCTATTGGATCTCGACACCATGCTGCTGCGGGATTTTTCACCAGTTGGTCACAAGCATACGCAGACACCGGTTTTGATCGATGCACCTTATGCAGGTCACAGCTCGACTATCGCCGACTACGCCATCGGGCAGAGTCTGGTCGGAACCCTACAGGCGGGTGGCCTGGAGCATGCGCTAGTGACGGACTGGAAGAGCGCCACCGACTCGATGAAGAACTTTGACATCGACAAGTATTTGACTGACATCAATACAGTGGTCGACCACCTCGGCGGAAAGGTTGACCTGGTCGGCTTGTGTCAGGGTGGTTGGATGAGCACAATGTACGCTGCGCGTTTCCCGGATAAAGTACGCAGTCTCGTGCTGGCAGGCGCCCCCATCGATACCGATGCTGGGAATGGTTCAATCAAAAAACTTGCCCATACCGTGCCTCTCAGCTTGTATGAAGAAATGGTGGCCGCAGGCGGCGGCTGCATGCGTGGTCAAACGATGCTGGCCGGATGGAAAAGCATGAATGCCGAAGAGCAATACCTCGGAAAATACCTCGAACTTTATCAGCATATCGAGGATAAGAACTATATCAATCGTACGGAGAAATTTGAACGGTGGTATGAAAATCCGATTGATCTTCCCGGCGCCTATTATCTGCAAGCAATTCAGCAGATCTTCAAGGAAAACCTTTTGGCAAAGGGGCAATTCATCGGTCTTGGAAAGCGCCTGTCGATGAAAGATATCGTCTGCCCCGTTTATCTGCTGGCTGGATCGGAAGACGATATAACCACTAAGGAACAGGTGTTCGACGCAGAAAAATATCTCGGGACGCCAAAGGCGGGAATTGTCAAGAAGCTCGCTGCAGGCGGGCACATTGGACTGTTCATGGGCTCCAAGACGTTGTCCGAGTGTTGGCCTGATATTGCATACTGGATCCGGTCAGGCGGCAAGGCTAGCGCCTGACCGTGAACTGGAAAGCGGCACGTAGAGGAGACGTTTTGCTTGTGCTTTCACCGCTCACGGGGGATGCTTGTCAAGCCACTCCTTGACCTTCGAATGCTTTTGGGTAGCATAGTTGTCGCATATCAGATGAAGCGATATGTCTTGCGGTGTTTCACCGTCGATTTGCCGTAGAAATTCGAGCCACTCAATATGACGATACCGCTGCTCGCAACAAGAGATAACAGAGGTGCTCTGGAAATTCAGACGCGCAAAAAAATGAAAGGTAATTTCGGATTTGGAAGGACTAGAATGTGTGGGTAATTCCAAGAAAGCATAAGCGAGATATCACTCGCTTGCCTTGGGCCAGAGCGGCGCGAGAAATTTGTTTCCCCACCGATGGGGCGCCGTTTGTGTATCTACTGCCGCTGCCGCAGTCGGCAGGAGTAACGGGAGATAGCGTTGCAACCTACCAATACCACCGATCCGGCCTATTTTCACAAAGTCGTCGATTGCCAATGGGCCTGTCCGGCCCACACCCCGGTCCCAGAGTACATCCGCCTGATAGGGCAGGGCCGCTACGATGACGCTTACATGGTCAACTGGGTGTCGAACGTTTTTCCTGGCATACTCGGACGCACCTGTGACCGCCCCTGCGAGCCTGCCTGCCGTCGGGGTAGGGCAGAGGAGAGCAACGGTGAGCATCCTGAACCGGTGGCGATCTGCCGCCTCAAGCGAGTGGCCGCTGACAATAAGGAAGACGTAAAGAGCCGCATGCCCGTCGTTGCAGCGAAAAACGGGAAGCGCATCGCCTGCGTGGGCGCGGGGCCAGCCTCGCTTACGGTGGCGCGCGATCTCGCCCCCCTCGGCTATCAGGTGACTGTATTCGATGGCGAGGCCAAGGCCGGCGGATTTATCCGCACGCAGATTCCACGGTTTCGCTTGCCGGAGTCAGTAATCGACGAGGAAACGGGTTACATCCTGGATCTGGGTGTCGATTTCAAGAGCGGCCAGCGGATCGATTCCATGCGTCGCCTGTTGGCGCAAGGGTATGACGCTGTTTTTGTAGGCTGCGGCGCGCCCCGCGGGCGTGACCTGGATATTCCTGGACGCAAGGAGATCAGCGAGAACATCCACATCGGCATCGACTGGCTGGCATCGGTGTCCTTTGGCCATCTCACAGGTATCGGCAAGCGGGTCATTGTTTTAGGTGGAGGCAACACGGCAATGGACTGCTGCCGCTCGGCCCGACGCCTCGGCAGCACGGATGTGAAGGTGATCGTGCGCAGTGGCTTTGATGAAATGAAAGCGTCGCCCTGGGAAAAGGAGGACGCGCTGCATGAAGGTATTCCCATTCTGAACTTCCATGCGCCCAAGTCCTTCGAACATGTGGACGGCAAGCTCACCGGCATGCGCTTTGAGATCGTCATGGCGGTCTATGACGACAAAGGCAAACGCAGCCTGGTGCCGACTGGCGACGCGAATGTGCTGGTCGAATGCGACACGGTCTTGATCGCTGTGGGTCAGGAAAACGTCTTTCCCTGGATCGAGCGCGATGCAGGCATCGAATTTGACAAGCGTGGCTTGCCAGTTCTGGTGAAGGACACGTTTCAGTCCACGCTTGCCCAGGTGTTTTTTGGCGGCGACTCGGCCTACGGCCCCAAGAACATCATCACCGCGGTGGCACATGGCCATGAGGCGGCAGTGTCGATTGACCGTTTTCTGCATGGAGAAGACATTCGTCATCGTCCGCCGCCAACGACCAACCTGATGTCGACCAAGATGGGTATCCATGAGTGGAGCTATAAGAACGACGTGTCGGCGGACACCCGCTTCAGGGTGCCATGGGCCAAGGCCGAACTGGCGCTGGCGAGCATACGGGTGGAAGTGGAACTGGGCTTTGATGCCGCGACCGCTTTCAAGGAAGCGAGCCGCTGCCTGAACTGCGATGTCCAGACAGTATTCAACCGACAAACCTGCATTGAATGCGATGCATGCGTGGATATCTGTCCCATGGATTGCATCACTTTCACCACCAACGGCGATGAGGAGAACTTGCGAATGCGCCTGAAGGCACCCGCAAGGAATGTGACGCAAGACCTCTACGTGTCTGCCGAGTTGAAAACGGGTCATGTGATGGTCAAGGATGAAGACGTCTGTCTGCACTGTGGTCTGTGTGCAGAGCGCTGCCCCACTGGGGCGTGGGATATGCAAAAATACTTGTTGGACATCACACAGGCCGGACCGAAGTGCCGTGACGGAAAAACGGTTCACCATACAACGGAGGCCGAATGAAACGCATTGAAGCTGTCAATGACTTTGTCATCAAGTTCGCCAACGTCAACGGTTCAGGTTCTGCCTCCGCCAACGAATTGTTCGCCAAGGCCATCTTGCGTATGGGCGTGCCCGTGAGTCCGCGCAATATCTTCCCTAGCAACATCCAGGGCATGCCCACCTGGTATGAGGCGCGCGTTTGCGAGAAAGGCTACCTGGGCCGGCGTGGCGGCGTGGACATGATGGTCGCCATGAACCCGCAGACCTGGGATGCAGATGTCGCCGAGATCGAGAGCGGAGGATACCTGTTCTATGACAGCACCCGGCCCATTCCTGAGTCCAAGTTCCGCAAGGATATCGAGGTCATTGGCATGCCACTGACAGAAATCAGCAATGCGGCCTATTCCGACCCGCGCCAGCGGCAGCTGTTCAAGAACATCATTTACGTGGGCGCATTGTCCGTGCTGCTCGATGTCGACGCTGAAGTGTTCGAGAAGCTCTTTGCCGAGCAGTACCTGGGCAAGGAGATGCTGCTCGAATCCAACGTGCGCGCGCTGCATCTGGGAAGCGATTACGTCAAGACCCACCTTCGCGCGCCGCTGGGCATCCGAGTGCGGCGCGCCGATAAGGTGGGCAATCAGATTTTCACCGACGGCAACAGTGCGGCAGCGCTCGGTTGTGTGTACGGCGGTGCGACGGTGGCGGCCTGGTATCCGATTACGCCGTCGTCGTCGGTACCCGAGGCCTTCCAGAAGTATTGTGACAAGTACCGGGTAGAGCCCGGGACCGGGCAGCATAAGTTCGCCATCGTGCAAGCCGAAGACGAATTGGCCTCCATTGGCATGGTGGTCGGCGCGGGATGGAACGGTGCGCGGGCCTTCACCGCCACGTCAGGACCCGGCATCTCGTTGATGACCGAATTCATCGGTCTGGCTTATTTCGCCGAAATACCGGTCACTATTATCGATGTACAGCGTGGCGGACCATCCACCGGCATGCCAACGCGCACGCAACAATCGGATTTGCTCGCATGCGCCTATGCCTCGCATGGCGACACCAAGCACGTCCTCCTATTCCCGGAAGACCCCCATGAGTGTTTTGAGCATGCGGCTGCAGCGCTGGACCTGGCTGACCGCCTGCAAACGCCCATCTTCGTGATGACCGACCTCGACATCGGCATGAATCAGCGCCTGTGTAAGCCCTTTGTGTGGGACGACGCGCGGCAATACGACCGCGGCAAGGTCATGACGACGGCAGAACTCGAAGCGGGCAAGGATTTCGGTCGTTACAAGGACGTGGACGGCGATGGTATCCCATGGCGCACGCTGCCCGGCGCGCACCCTACCAAGGGCAGTTTTTTCACGCGCGGCACGACGCGCGACCCCTATGCGCGCTATTCCGAGCGCGGGCCAGACTACATCTACAACATGGAGCGGTTACTCAGGAAGTTCAAAACGGCGGCCGACCTCGTGCCGCAGCCGGTGTTGCGAAAAGCCGCGCGCGGCACACGCTTGGGCGTGATTTACTTTGGCTCGACGAGCCCGGCCATGAACGAAGCGCTCGACGTGCTCACGAAAGATGGGATTGATCTGGATGCCTTGCGCTTGCGTGCATTTCCGTTTCCCGAGTCAGTCAACCAATTCATCGCCGAACATGACAAGGTGTTCTTGGTGGAACAAAACCGCGACGCTCAGATGCACTCTCTGCTCGTCAACGAGCTTGCCATCGACCCGGCGCAGTTGGTCAAGGTGCTGCACTATGACGGCACACCCATTACCGCGCGCTTCATCACCGATGTCATCAACAAGAACCTGAGGGCCGCGGCTGGAATAACTCCCGTGCAAAAGGAGGCAGCATGACCTATCTCGTCAAGCCGAAACTGCACCATCCCTCGCTCACCACCAATAAGGTCGGTTACACCCGGCGTGATTACGAGGGGCGCATCTCGACCTTGTGCGCGGGCTGCGGCCACGACTCCATCTCGGCGGCTATCATCCAAGCCTGCTGGGAGCTTGACATTGAGCCGCACCGCGTTGCCAAGCTCTCTGGCATTGGTTGCAGCTCCAAGACACCGGATTATTTTTTGGGCGCATCGCACGGTTTCAACACGGTACATGGGCGCATGCCCTCGGTACTGACAGGCGCCAATCTTGCTAACCGCGATCTGTTGTACCTTGGTATCTCCGGTGACGGCGATTCAGCATCGATCGGGCTCGGGCAATTTGCCAATGCCATGCGGCGGGGCGTATGTATGGCCTATATAGTCGAGAATAACGGGGTCTATGGCCTGACCAAGGGACAGTTTTCCGCCACGGCAGACAGGGGATCCAAAAGCAAGAAGGGTGTCGTGAACCGCGATAACCCCATTGATCTGGTTGGGCTAGCCCTGCAGCTGGGTGCCACCTATGTTGCACGCAGTTTCTCGGGAGACAAGGCGCAACTCGTGCCACTCATCAAGGGTGCAATCGAACATGGCGGGGCCGCTTTCATTGATATCATCAGCCCTTGTGTCACCTTCAATAACCATGGTGGCAGCACCAAGAGTTACGACTATGTACGCGAGCACAATGAGGCGGTGAGCCGCATCGATTTCATGACGGAGCACAGCGAGATCACCGCCGATTACGTCGCAGGGGAAGTGATCGAAGTACAGCAGCATGATGGCTCCAGGCTGCGCCTGCGTAAGCTGCACACGGACTACGACCCTACCGATCGGTACGCCGCGCTGAGCTACATCAACGCCCACCAGGCGCGCGGCGAAGTGGTGACGGGGCTGTTGTATATCGATCCGGTTGCGACCGATTTGCACACGTCGCTCAATACCACTGATACGCCTCTCCATGCTCTGAACGAAAGTGAGCTTTGTCCCGGCTCGGGGGTTCTGGAAGAGGTTAACGCGTCGCTGCGGTAGGCAGGGGAAGTTTGCGTTTTTTGGCACGATTTGAGGGAGGATTTTCAGCATGGTTGAACGTACTGTTTTTCAATCCATGTCCCAGCGCCACGTGGTGAGTCTGTCATCCCATGCCAGCGTGTGGGAGGCCGCCTGCGTCATGACCAAGGCCAATTGCGGTAGCGTGCTCATTATTGACACCGCGGGGACCCTATTGGGGATTCTGACCGAACGTGATCTGATGACGCGCGTGCTGGCCAAGGCACTCAATCCGCAAACGACCTGCGTGTCCGACGTGATGACGCACGACCCGCAATGCGTGGGGCCCGACATGAAAGTGTCCGACGCCGTTCTGATCATGATTGAGCACGGTTTCAGACACCTGCCCATTATCTCGCCTGCATCCAAGATTTTGGGTGTATTCTCGGTGCGCGACGCGTTGCCACGCGAAGTTGGCAACGCGATAAACTTGGCCGAGTTTAACGATCAGGTGAATGACGCGTTGGGTTAAAGAAGGCGTTTCAAGATCCTGGGTGCACGGAGGTTGCGGATGGAAACCGCATGGCGGTAGGCAATCTGCGGCTCTCCGTTTTTGAGCGAAACATGGCAGAAAAAGAACCTATCGACTGGATGGATCACAACATTTCTCTGATCACCACCATTGCCGCCGGTTTCGGCGTTGCTTTGATCCTTGGTTTCATTGCTGAACGGATTAAGGTGCCGGCGCTGGTAGGCTACCTCGTTGCGGGCATCATTATCGGCCCGGCGTCGCCTGGCTTTGTGGCCGACGTACATATCGCCTCCCAGTTGTCGGGGATTGGCATCATGTTGCTGATGTTTGGTGTCGGGCTTCATTTCTCGCCTAATGATCTGTTCGCGGTCAAGCGCATTGTCGTGCCCGGTGCGGTGGCGCAAATGGGAGCGGCAACGCTGCTGGGCACGTTCATGGCCTGGTGGTGGGGCTGGCGTTTTGGGAGTGCGCTGATTCTCGGGTTGTCGCTGTCCTGCGCCAGTACCGTGGTGTTGCTCAAGTCGCTTGAAGCCCGGAGTCTGCTCGACACGATGAATGGACGCATCGCCGTTGGTTGGCTGGTTGTTCAGGATCTGGCCACTGTGCTGGTTTTGGTGCTGCTGCCCCCGCTCGCGGGTGTCCTTGGCGGCACAACGGCCCACGTCGCAGACGCTAAACCTCTTTGGGCGACCATCGGGCAAACACTGTTACAGGTTTCGGCCTTCATCGCCCTGATGCTGATTGTCGGGCGTCGCGTGTTGCCCTGGATGTTGTGGCAGGTGGAGCGCACCGGCTCACGCGAGCTGTTCACCCTATCCGTGGTCGCGACAGCGATCGGTATTGCCTACGGTGCGGCGGCCCTGTTCAGCGTGTCGTTTGCGCTCGGCGCATTCTTCGCCGGCACGGTAATGCGCGAATCCGAGTTCAGCCACCGCGCAGCGGAAGAGTCTTTGCCACTGCGCGATGCCTTTTCGGTGCTGTTTTTTGTGTCGGTGGGCATGTTGTTTGACCCCATGATTCTGGTCCAGGAGCCCATCCATGTGCTGGGCGTGGTCGCCATCATCATTTTCGGCAACTCACTCGCTGCGGTATTGCTAGTAATCGCGTTTCGCTATCCGCTCAACACTGCATTGACGGTTGCTGCGAGTTTGGGGCAGATCGGGGAGTTCTCTATCATTCTGGCTGGTTTAGGTTTGTCACTCGGATTGTTGCCCGCCGAGGGCATGAGTCTGGTGCTTGCTGGTGTGCTGATCTCGATTGCAATGAACTCATTTCTGTTTGCAGCGATTGAGCCATTCCGGCGTTCGGTGCTCAAACACTCTGAACTGGCCCGCCGTCTGGAACAGCGGCAAGACCCTTATGCCGAGCTGCCCATGAGCACCGAGCGCAAGTACCTCGAAGGACAAGTTGTCCTTGTGGGTTATGGCCGGGTTGGACGCCGCATTGCGAAGGCGCTGGATGCACGTAGCATCCCGTATGTGGTCGCGGAACAGAACCGTGAACTGGTCGAAGACTTGCGTAAGAAAGGGATGGTCGCTGTTTCAGGGAATGCCGCCGATCCGGCGGTATTGATCCAGGCGCATATTGCTGACGCGGCTATGCTGGTTGTTGCCACGCCCGATACACTCAACGTTCGACAAATCGCCGACACCGCGCGCACCGTCAACCCAGACATTGAGATCGTGCTGCGCACGCATAGCGAGAACGAATCACTATTGCTGCGCAATGAGGGAATCGGCACAGTCTTCTATGGCGAGGAAGAGTTGGCCAAGGGCATGGCAAGCCATGTTCTGGAACGCTTTACCCCACAGGGATGACCCCGGTACCGAATCACTGATGATGGCGGTGGCGGATACCCGATCATGTGGCAATAATGCGTAATATAGGGTGCTGGCCGACGGTCAGGCGGACGGCGCAATACCCGCAAAGAAACAGTCAAACGGACTCGTCAATATTATGGCAAAAACCGAAATATTAGCTATCTCTGCTTCCAATCCGCTGTGTTATTGATGCGTGAAAATGGTAGGTCAGAGTACGGCTGCGATAGTTCAGCGCCAGCCCAAGCTGATGGCGTCTTGTGGCGATGAGCAAGGGAATGCGCGAGTGTCGATTCTTCTCCCTGATGCGAACGCTACTCCGAGAACTCTTCGAATGCTTTCAACGCATGCGCGGCATACATCATGGAGGGGCCTCCCCCCATATATACGGCCGTTCCCAGCACTTCTTCTATCTCAGCTCGCGTTGTCCCTAATTTGACAATAGTCTGCACGTGAAAGCCGATGCAGTCATCGCAACGGCAGGCTACCGCAATGCCTAACGCCACCAATTCCCGCGTCTTCTTGCTCAGCGCCCCCTCTTGAGTGCCAGCTGCAGCCAACTGGCTAAATGCCGCCATCAAGTCTGGCTGTGATTGCCGCAAGCCGCGCATCTTGGCCGCGACCTCTTTGGTCAGCTCTTTGTAGTCTGGAATGCTGCTCATGTCCGCTCCTTTGGTTGGTAAGTCAAAAATTATCCAGTGCTGCCTGCACTGCCGGTTGTCTTGCCCGGCGAGTTAAGCCTGCTGCCAACTCGATTTCACCCGCTCGACCATCTCGAAGACGAACATACCGCCCACCATGGCGGCAACAAAGCCCCACGCCTTCGGATAGCCAGCGCCCAAGGCAACCAGCGCAGGACCTGGACAGAAGCCTGCAAGGCCCCACCCGATGCCGAATGCTGCGCTTCCCAGAACCAGCCTCGGCGTTACCTCGGCATTGGCGGGGAGCTGGACGGGCAATCCCAGGAGCGAGCGCTTGCGGTGTTTGGCAATGAAGAACGCGAGCGAGCCAATGGCGATCGCACCGGCCATCACGAACGCCAGTGACGGGTCCCAGCGACCTGCCAGGTCGAGGAAGCCAAGGACCTTTGCCGGGTTGGCCATGCCGGAAACCATAAGGCCGATGCCGAAGAGCAGGCCAGCCAGCAATGCAGTGACGGCGCTCATTTCAGCCTCCAATCAGGTGTCGTCGCACGAAGACGGTCACGAAGCCCGCCGCCATGAAGGTCGCCGTGGCGACCAGCGACCGAATGGCGCCGCGAGAGATGCCGCAGACACCATGCCCGCTCGTACATCCACTGGCATAGCGGGTCCCGAGGCCAACGAGAAAGCCCGCGATGAGGGTTTCACCCCAGCCGGCCTGAATCTCGGGAGTCGCCGGATTGCCGAACGCGCTCGCGAGGATTGGGGCGCCGACTAGTCCGGCGAGGAAGGTTATGCGCCATGCCATGTCATTGCGCGGCAAGCTCAGCAGTCCTCCGAGGATGCCGCTAATCCCGGCGATACGGCCGTTGAAGAGAAAGAGCACGGCCGCCGCCGCGCCAATAACGAGTCCACCGGCCAGCGATAAGCCGGGCGTGAAACTCCCTAGGTCCATCAACATGTCGCCTCCTGTTTGACATTGGCGCAGAACTGCTCATATAGAACCCCCATCACGGCAATCGCTTCCTTGCTCGCAATGGAATAGAAGATGCTCCTGCCATCCCGCCGCGTTGCGACCAGGCCGGTTTCACGAAGCACGCCGAGTTGCTGGGAAAGAGTTGGCTGCCGTATGCCGAGTCGCTCCTCCAGTTCATTCACACATAACTCGCCTTGGGACAGCTGGCACATCAGTAGCAGCCGGTCTGGATTTGCCAGCACCTTGAGCAGCGCGCAGGCTTGCGTCGCAGCGGCCCGCATGGTCTCAGGGTCAATGGTGGAAGGGCTTTCGTTCATATATCGTGACTACAATTCATTTATTTATAATATATAATATTATATATTAAATGCGAACAGAATTTTTTTATATCCACGGAGACCTTTGATGCCGCCCACCATTCAAGCGTTCTTCTACACCGCGACGTGTCCATGCCGCGCACGTCCTGCATCATCTCGTGCATCGTCATTTTTTCAGCCTAGCATTGCCTATTTCGCCAACTTTGATCTATATCAAAAGCGGCAGACGTGCCCGGATTATCATGAAAATGAGTCGCTGGATTGTCGGCATGGGATCCAATGAAAAGTAACCGTATTCATCAATTGCTTACTTGGATGACTAACTTGAAGACGTACCGTGGACCACTAGCAATGAGATTTTTGATTGGCATCAAGGCAAGAAGTATTTGCGGAGTCTTATCATATGTCGGTGTCCAAAGGGCGATTCCATCGCTTGCAGCGCCCGGCGTTCGTCGATGTTATTGCCGCCTGCACACGTTTTTTACTTTATGGAGTATGAATCATGACTACTCGCGCCATAAAAAAAGAAGAATGGAAATCATTTTTTGACGGTGTTTCAAAATTTGGAGGGCTGGATCGGAAACGCGCCGAGATCGAGGTGACCAGCTTGAATCTCGGCGATCAAATAGCTGCAGAATGGGTTCCTATGCTCGGCGTGGTCTACGAGCCCAGAAGCAATATCCTCGAGGTCGGGCTGGAAGGTCTCAACCACATGATTCACCGGCCAAAGACGATACATGTGGATGAGAGGGGTGTTGAGTTGCTCAGCATCAGCGTCACCGATGAGGATGACGTACAGCACATCATTCGTCTACGAGATCCGCTTGTACTATCGGTACCTGCCAGGTCTTGATATTTCAAAGGAAAAACAGCCTCTAAAAAAAGCGCAGTCGAATAACGTTTAGCTGAAAAGGTACCGCTGCATGAACTCCTGCGCCTCAGGTTACTTGATGTCGAGCTGGAACACTGCGGCGTTTTGATGGCCGCCGCCATGCTGTTTCGCGAGTGCCCCTAAGGCCACGTCGTTGGCCGAGCGCATGCTGGCATACAGCAGCCCGCCCTTGATGCGCCACAAAAGCGCGAGCGTTCCGTTTTTCTCGTAGATGTACCTGCCGAAGTTCTGGCCATGCGCTGGCAGATAGCTCGCACTGCCGCCAAATTTGCGCCAGGCCGCATATGCCACGGCAAAGCCGTCGGGGCAGGGCGCGGGGTAGATCACCACAATAAGAAGAAGGCGAAGGCATAACAAAGAGCTCAGTTCAAAAATGGTTTGTTGTCTGCTTTCTGTTACAGCATCTTCTGACATTGCAATTTTTAATCCGGAACAATTAGCTAAGCTATTCAAGGAGTCACACTGTTCTGAAGTGGGGGTATTCAAAGACGCAGTAGGCCGGATCGTTTCGCTGCCTTCTCGCCTCATACCGATAGATAGAATATGCATTCCCGACTGTTGCATTTTTTGGCTCCGCCTAAGTGGACGTTTATAGCGCTTGGCGAGCCTCCTATTGCCGGTGCAATCCGTTATTAAGTCCGTTCAAGAAATACCGCGCTAGTGTTGGCGCCCGCCAGACTATTTTGAAAACGCAGAACTACTGTGAAAAACAACCGCTCTGACCGCGACAAGCACATCACTGAACACAAATCAGGCAGCAATGTCATCAATGATTTGCGTATGCGGCGCCTGGGAATCGACACCTATCAGGAAATGGTCGTTTACATGCGCAGCGACTGCCATATTTGTAAATCGGAAGGGTTCGAAGCGCAGTCTCGCGTCGAGGTGTGGCGCGGTGATAAGCATATCATCGCGACGTTGAATGTTGTACATTTTTCCATGATCGCATTGCACGATGTCGGATTGTCGGAGGTAGCGTGGCATGCGCTTGGCGGTTCCGATGGAGACAAGGTGCGGGTAACGCATCCGGTGCCGGTTCAGTCGTTCTCATCGGTGCGCGCCAAGATTTACGGACGACCGATCTCCGCAGATTGTGCAGGCGCGATCATACTTGATATTGCGGATGGCCGTTACTCCGATATTGAAATGGCGGCATTGATCACGGCCTGCTCGGGCAATCGCATGGATGTGGCGGAGACGATCTCACTGACGCGTGCGATGGTTGAGTCCGGCCAACGCCTGCACTGGGATGCCGATATCGTGGTCGACAAGCACTGCGTCGGCGGTTTGCCCGGCAATCGCACCACATTGCTCATTGTGCCAATCGTGGCAGCATGCGGCCTGTTGATTCCGAAGACTTCATCGCGTGCAATTACCTCGCCTGCCGGCACTGCGGATACGATGGAAACGCTGGCGCCCGTCACGCTGGATATCGCGCGCATTCGGCAGGTGGTTGAACGGGAAAGCGGATGCATTGCATGGGGGGGCGCAGTATCTCTTAGTCCGGCCGACGATCTGTTGATCAGGGTGGAGCGCCCGCTTGGACTGGATAGCGACGGATTGCTGGTCGCTTCTGTTTTGTCAAAAAAAATCGCAGCCGGTTCCACGCATGTTGTGATCGATATCCCGGTCGGCAGCACCGCGAAAGTCCGATCTGTTGAGACTGCCGATGCAATCAGTTGCCGGTTGGTCGCAGTCGGAGCGGCGCTGGGCATTTCGGTGCGGACTATGGTGACCGACGGCGCACAGCCGGTCGGGCGTGGCATCGGACCGGCGCTGGAAGCGTGGGACGTGCTCGCGGTGCTGCAAAATGAGGCCGGAGCGCCGGACGATTTGCGGCAGCGCGCATTAGTGCTCGCAGCCGGCGTACTTGAACTGGGTGGTAAAGCGCAACCTGGCCAGGGTTTTGCGCTGGCTTTGAGCATGCTGGAGAGCGGCATGGCGTGGCATAAATTTCAGGCGATCTGCGAAGCGCAAGGGGGCTTGCGCGTGCCGCCAAAGGCGGCGTACACCCATGTGGTTACTGCATTACATCGTGGGGAAGTGGTCGCAATCGACAACCAACGGTTGGCAAGTATCGCCAAACTGGCGGGTGCGCCGAAAGCACCGGCAGCCGGCATCACGTTCCACACGCCGCTTGGGGTTTCTGTAGAGGTAGGGCAGCCATATCTCACAATACACGCAGAATCCCCGGGGGAGTTGGCTTATGCGCGCGCTTATGCCGAGGCACAGGAAAATCTGATTTCGTTGCAGGAGTTGTAATGACCCCGATACTGTTCACACTGCCCGGCAATGAGAAATTCGTCGCCCAGTTGCGGCCGTTTCTGCCGTGCGATGCCGGCGACATGCAAATGCGCCGCTTCCCGGACGGTGAATCCTACCTGCGTTTGTTGTCACCAGTGGAAGGGCGTGATGTTATTTTTGCATGCGCGCTAGACCGTCCTGATGAGAAGGCCATAGCGTTGTATTTTGCCGCTTGCATCGCACGCGAACTGGGCGCAGGAAGTGTCGGTCTGGTCATTCCGTACCTACCGTATATGCGGCAAGACGCGCGCTTCCAGGAGGGCGAAGGGGTAACCTCAATGCATTTCGCCAGACTGATTTCCAGTTGCTGCGACTGGTTGGTTACCGTCGATCCACACTTGCACCGGCACCATGCTTTATCCGATATCTACACTGTTGCGACCAAGGCTGTGCATGCAGCGCCGGAAATCGCGAAATGGATTGCCGGTAACGTGAATCGGCCGGTCATTTTCGGTCCGGACTCGGGAAGCGAACAGTGGGTGACTGAGGTGGCTAAAGCAGCAGCCTGTCCATATATGGTGCTGCAAAAGGTGCGCAGCGGTGTTGCCGCTGATGGCTTTTTGACCCAGGCTGCCAATATTTAGTGCCCCATGTCCGTGCCTCGCAAACCTTCATGCGGTAAGGATTCCTCAGGTTTTGAGATGGGTCAGTGGAAATCGGCGGTGTGGGTCAAAAATTCATCGGCGCCAACAGCCGAGGCGATCGAGCTTCCAGACGACAAGCACATCACCAGGTCGCAAGAATTCAAGCGCCTGGGCCAAGCCAGGCCGATCATCCTTGGCACCGGACGCACGATCCTCATACAGGTGCCGGGCATCGACGCCCACTGCCTGCAGCGCGTCGCGCTGCAAGTTGGTGTTTTGGCGGTCCGACTCGGACGAAACCCGCATGTACCCGACAAGCATGTACGGAAAACCAATGAAGTGTGATTGTCGTATGCTACACCATGACGACATAGTTTTCCGTACACTTTTCATGCCTTTGCGGGTAAGCTCCAGGTGTCGCCAGTCGATCTGTTGCAAAACACCTGTTTTCCGACAGGCAAAAGGTGGTCTGCGGCTGTCCATCGTGGATAGCTGTTTTCCGGATCGTCAAATCGGACTTCGTGTCCATGACATTCACATCAGGAGCGCAATCAAATACACCGCCTACCCCACTTCGTCCACGCGAGTGCTTCCGATTCCAAGTCGCCACCTATTTTTATTCGATTTCGCTGCGACTTGGGAGCGCGATACTTGGCTCTCTGCCGATGAAGAGTTGTCTAAGACCAATGACGTGGGCAACTTGTGTTCAACGCGATGCGAATTTTCTTCTCTCAAGTCCGTGGACGGGAGCGTTACTGGGCCAAGCCCAATCTCCAAACTGTGTCTGGCGGTAATCGGCATAGGCTTGACGAATTTCGTCGGCCGAATTCATGACAAATGGACCGTCCTGCGCTATGGGCTCTCCAATCGGGCGCCCCTGTAGCATCAAAATCTCGCTAGGCTCTGAACCATTGACTATCTCGAAGGGCCGTGTGCACTGAACCTCGATCGCTGATTGTTGAGTGACGATCTGGTCATCGAGGGTCAATGTGCTCCCCTTGAAGAAGAACAGTTGTCTGCGCGTCTCGCGCCCAGAGGCAGGCGGTAACGTCCACCGCGCACCAGGGGCCATCTTGATCGTCCAGATGGCTACGTCAGCGGTCGGTTCAGCGGCCCACGAATTCGGAGGGGGCGCAGGAGGAAGGTTTACGTCAGCTTCGGCCGGCGTACCCACAATGCACAAGACCTCGGTGGACCCGTCACCGCCGCGTGTCACGTGCCGTGGAATGTCTTCCGCCCAGAACATCGTAAAATCCGGCTCGACCATCTTGTTGCGCGCAGGCAGGTTCAGCCATATCTGAAACAACTCAAAGGGATTGGGGCTGTCGGGCTCCAGCAACGGAAACATTTCGGCGTGGACAATGCCCCGGCCCGCAGTAAGCCACTGCACATCCCCCTCTCCGAAACGGGCGCTGGCGCCCAGCGAGTCTGAGTGGTCTACCACCCCTTTTCGAAGGATGGTGATGGTCTCGAAGCCTCGATGCGGATGGGCGGGGAATCCGGGTACGGTGCGACCAAAATACATGCGCCAGCCGTCTTTGCTCTCCATGTCACGCCCCAGCGCATGACCTGACATGGATGCATTTGGCCCCAAGTCGGCATTTCCCCGGGGGTAGTCGTCAATGTGGTGCGCGCAGACGAGAAAAGGATCAATGGTCTCCCAGGGAGATCCAAGTGGATCAATCTTGATGATGGTTTTAATGATGGATGGAGACATCATTGCTCCTCTGGTTAGGTGGGGAAAGTGAGCCGCAGCGACGTGCGCGCGGGTCTTGGCAGTATGCGTAGGCCGTAGCCCGACGCTCAGCTGTTTTGCTTGATGAGCTTCTGCAGAACCAGGGGTCCGCGGTAGCGCAGCAGGCTACCGCCCTCGGCAATTTTCCCGAGGATAATCGGTGCGAAGCCGAGCGATTCAAGCAAGGCCGCGATTGCAATATTCGCACCCTCGTCGTTACCCGCCACGAACATTACGCGCCGCCCACCGTCCTGAGTCGGCTCGCTGGCCAGGAGCGCCGCAGGAAGCTGGTTGAACGTCTTGACGACTTTGGCACCGGGCAGCAACAGGGCCACCGCGTCGGTCGACTGGAGACCGCCAAGCTCCTCGGGCGTCGCCTCACGTGCGTTCATCGCATCAATGACGATCTTGCCGTGCCAGGTCGCTCTGGCCTGCGCAAGCGCTCGGTGCGCCGCAAACGGAACCGCGAAGATCACCACGTCGGCGTCCAGGGCCTCGTTCAATGCCGTGGCGGTAACCAGTTCTCCCAGCTCCTTCGCGAGATCAACGATGGACTCGGGGCCCCGCGTGTTGGCGATGCGGACAGCGATGCCGCTGCGGGCGAACTGGCGAGCGAGCGCTGCTCCGACGTTGCCGGAGCCGATAATGGAGTAGGTCATGTTGTATCCCAATAGGTTGCGAGCAATTGCTCTGATGCGAAAGCGTTTGCGCCTTCCGAGGCGTCAGGCCGATCCGAGTGGCCGGGTGCCATCGTTGGCCTCAAGCATCCGGTCGCAGGGCTAACGATTTATTTCTGCTTGATGAGGTTCTGCAGAATCAACGGCCCACCCATTCCCAGCAGGGCGCCGCCTTCATTAATCTTTCCGAGGGCGATGGACGCGAATCCAAGTTCTTCGACCAATTTGGCGATCGATGCGGAGGCGGCTTCATCGTTGCTCGACACGAACATGACGCGGCGTCCACCGTTTTCGGCCGGGTTCATCGCCAGCAGCTTCGCGGGTAGTTGGTTGAGTGTCTTGACCACTTTCGCGCCAGGGAACGCGGAAGCCACCACATCGCTGGAGGCTAGGCCTTTGAGCTCCTCGAGCGTAACGCCATAGGTGTTCATCGCATCGATAACAATCTTGCCGGTCCAGTCTGGTGCTGCACCAGCGACCGCTTGGTGCGCACGGAACGGCACAGCCAGGATGACGACATCGGCCTTGAGTGCTTCTTGCAACGTCATGGCAGTGACTTTATCGCCAAGTTCAGCGGTCAGCGCTGCGATGGAGTCGGGTCCCCGTGTATTCGCGATAACGACGGCAATGCCGCTGCGGGCGAACTGGCGGGCCAGGGCTGTACCGACGTTGCCGGAGCCAATGATGGAATAGGTCATGATGATTTCCTTTGAATGGTGGATGGGTATGGATGGGGTGCGGTCGTCAGGCCGTGATGGCCGCGATGTCTTCAAGCGCCTGTGCTATAGCGGCTTCTTTGGCGTCCGGGCCAAACGCGATGCCTTCTGCGCGCACGACCGTCACGTCGGAAATGCCCAGGAAGGCCAGCAGGCCGATGAGGTAGCTTTCCTGGTGCTCCAGCGCTGCCGCCGGGCTTCCCGCCACATACACGCTGCCGCGCGACGATGCGATGAAGGCCTTCTTGTTCGTCAGCAAGCCTTCTGGCCCCTTCTCCGTATAGCGGAACGTCTTGCCTGCCACCGCAATGCGGTCGATCCACGCTTTGAGCGGCGTTGGGATCGACAGGTTGTACATGGGCGTACCGATGACCAGAATGTCCGCAGCGATGAGCTCATCCATATAGGCGTTACCTTTGACGATGTCCGCGTTGATGGTTGCGTCCTCGCTGACTGCGCCCTGGAAAGCGGCCAAGTGGGCGCCTGACAGGTGCAAGGCCGGATCGGCTGCAAGATCGCGGGAGAACACGCGGATGCCGGGGTGCAAGACTTGGTGGCGCACGACGATTTCGGAAGACAGTTGGCGGCTTACCGATGCGGTGCCGAGGACGCTGGAATTGAGATGGAGGAGTTGCATGTCAGTACCTTTAATGTGGTGTGAGGTGTATTTAATGATGGGCGCTTCAGCAGCTTATGAAAAGACGGCATATTGAGATGTGAACCATCTGTTTTAGGGATATATGGTTCTTTATGCGGGGCGGTATTTCAGGCAGTGGTCAGGCTTACTGCTTGACCGCTTCGACCTGGATCACTAGCTTCACGGCATCGGAGATGCCATAGTTCAAGCCCCAACCAATGCCCCATTGGGTGCGCTGGATGGTGGTCTCGAAATCGCCGCCGCACACTTCACGCTTAAGCAGTGGGTTGACGTAGCAGTTGAAGTTAGTGGCTTTGAGCATGACCGGGTTGGTCTTGCCCAACATAGTCAGCTGACCAGTCACTTCGCTGACCTTGTCGCCACCGAAGCTGAACTTGTCAGCCACGAATTTCACGGTGGGGAATTTGGCGGAATTAAAGAAGTCGCCACTTTGCAGGTGTTTGTCAAAGGCGGGCGTGCCAGTATTGATGGACGCGGTTTCCAGGGTCAGGTCTACCTTGCCGGTCTTGGCAGCTTGGTCCAGTTGCACGGTGCCTTCTGTTTTGTCAAAACGACCGCGGTTGGTAGAAGTGCCGAAGTGAACGACCTCGAACGTCACAAAGGTATGAGTAGGGTCGATGCTATAAGTGGCGACTTCGGCGTGGGCAACGCCTGCAAAAGTGGTGGCAGCCAAAGCAGCGGCAATGAGGGTAGTACGCATAGAAAAACTCCTGATAGGTTTGGGTGGGAAGGGAAACCGAATAATTTACAAACTGCTCATGCCGATCAGCACGAGCTTGAACTTGACCTGCACGTCGTCAGCTAACATGGCGGTGTCAGACCACTCGTTCTCGCCGATCTTGAAGGCTAGGCGTTTCAGCACAAACGTACCCGTGGCGGTGGCGGTGGCGCCGGCTTGTGCCAATACCACCGGCACGACAACATCACGGCTGGCACCTTTGATGCTGAGCTTGCCGCGTACTTCAAACTTGCCGCTGCCCAGGCATTTGATGGCAGTGGATTGAAAAGTGGCTTGCGGGAACTTGGCCGTGTTGAACCAAGTAGCCTTTGGCAACTCGACATCGGTTTCGGGCACCCCCAACGTAGCGCTGGCAATGTCCACGGTGAAGGCAATCTTGCTGGCCTCGGGCTTGGCGGGGTCAAAGGCCATTTGCGCGTCAAACTTTTTGAAGCGGCCTTCTACCGGCACGCCCATTTGCTTGCTCACAAACACGATTTCACTGCGCGCAGTTACCAGCTTTTGCTGGGCGAAGGCACCCGACGCAGCGCCCAAGGCGAAGACGGCCAGTGCGACAGAAATCAGCAAACGGAAAGTATTCATAGCGGTTCCAAAATTAAGAGGAAAGAAAGAAGGCTTAGCCACGGCCGGGCCACATGCGGCCGATCAGGCCATCGCGGTCAAACCACTGGTGTTTGAAAGCTGCAGCGACATGCAAGAACGCCAAACTCACCAGGGCAAAGGCGCTGATCTCGTGCCAAGGTTTGATGAGCAGGGACAAAGCTTTGTCTGCTGGCATCAGGTCAGGCAAAGGCAAGACGCCAAACACCACGATGGGAAACCCCGCCGCCGAGCTGTAGGCCCAGCCAATCAGAGGCACCGCAAAGAACAGGGCGTACAACCCGTGGTGGGTGGCGTTATGCAACCAGTGCTGCCATGCGGGCATAGCGTTGGCTATATGCGCAGGCAATGCTGGGCGACGGTGCGTGATACGCCACATTAGGCGCAGCAACGACAGGAGCAAAAGGATGACACCCGCCCACTTGTGCCAGTTATAAAGCTTCAGGCGCATAGGGGAGAAAGGCAAGTCGGCCATGTACAGGCCGACGCCAAATAACCCCAGGATTGCTAGGGCCAGTACCCAATGCAGAAAAATCGCCGTGAGGCTGTAGCGGGAAGAGTTGGTTTTGAATGTTGCCATGGTCGTAACTTGGTGGGGATCGGTCGTCAGACAGTGAATGCCGGGATGGAGGATAGGTGGCTTACCGTTTTGTTGCGCTGAGGGCGCTGGCGTCAAGATGGAGGGGTTGCATGTCCGATCCGTTAGAAAGTAGTTGGTAGGTGCTGGCATGTTGCCCCCTTCCTTACAATCTGAAAAGACGGTATATTGCGATGTGACCTATCTGTTTTTGGGATGGAAGGACTCTTTATGCTGGACGGCGTTTCACTCGATCAACTCAGAACTTTCATTGCGGCTGTCGATGAGGGCAGCTTCTCGGCCGCGGCCAGGAAGCTCAACCGTGTGCAGTCGGCCGTGAGCGGCTGGGTGAATAGCCTGGAAGCTCAGATTGGCGTCGTGCTCTTCGACCGCACGGGTCGCTTCCCGAAGCTCACACAGGAGGGCGTGCTGTTACTCGCCGACGCCCGCAACATTGTTTCCGGCGTGGACACGCTGAAAGCACGTGCAAAGCTCATGGCCTCAGGACTTGAGACCGAGCTATCGGTTGTCGTCGACGTGTTCTTCCCGACAGCCGCGATCACGGAAGCAGCGAAGGCGTTCGTGAGCCGGTTTCCCCTGACCCCGCTGCGGCTTTTTGTGGAGGGATTGGGAGCGGGTTACCAGCCCGTGTTGGACGGACGTTGCAGCTTGGGCATTTTGGGTGCGTTACCAGTCGCATTTCCATCGCTGGTCAGCGAACGTCTTGGAGAGATTCCCTTGGTCATGGTGGCGGCACCGAGTCATCCCCTCGCGAGTTTTGGCCGCCGGATCCCAAGGCGCGAGTTGGCGAAACACGTGCAGCTCGTTCTCACCGACCGGTCAGAGCTGATGACTGGCCGGGACTATGGAGTTTTGTCCCCATCGACCTGGCGGCTGGCGGATCTCTCAACCAAATATGCATTTCTCAAGGACTGCGTTGGGTGGGGCAGCATGCCCCTTCACATGGTGGAGCAGGACATTGCTGCAGGCACACTAGTAGTTCTGGACGTCGATGACATGCCACGCACAGGCTTCATGTTGACGATGTCTGCTTTTCATCCGGCATCTGCGCCGCCTGGGCCTGCGGGCAGATGGTTCGTCGACCACTTAAAGGCTTGGTCTGGGGACGCTTTTCCAGATGGCGAATGCCTCTGATTCCGGGTGGACAAATTCCGCCGGTTTGGGGTTAGAAACCCCAAAGACGAATGAAATAGCTTAGCGCCCGATTTTTTCCGAATCCTGTGTGCCCCCCTGCTTGGCTTCGCCCCCGAACAGGCCGACAAATGGAGCCTGATCGACATCCGCGCGCGCGTACAAGGCATGACCGAGCTGCCGGTGGAGTTCGCCAAAGACACGGCCGCCGCCTGTGTTGCTGAACTGGTGGCCGGCAGGGGACGCAGCATCAAGAGTTTCTTGTATGTGTTCGTCGACACCTTTATCGGCGGCGGACTGGTCATCGACAGTCACTTGCGCGGCGGTATTCACGGCAATGCCGGCGCACTTGCCTCGATCCCGTTGGGACTGGCAAAAAACGGCAGTAACAGCGCGCCCGAGCAACTGTTGAGCGACGCGTCGCTGTTCAAGCTGGAGCAACTGTTTAGCGCGGCGGGCCTGGACGAGGCCGCGTCATTTGACGAGCGCGCACTGCAAGCACCGTGGCTGACGCACACCAGCGCCTGGCTGGACGATGCCGCCCGCGCGATCGCACTGGCGATCAATAGCGCAACCTGCCTGCTGGATCTGGATCAGGTCATTATCGATGGCTCCTGCGATCGCACATTGCTCGAAAAGCTGCTGGCCGAAGTGGAAACCGCGCTGGCTTACTACAATTGGGAAGGTGTTACGCGCCCGGCAATACTAGCCGGTACGATCGGCTCGGACGCCCGCGCAATAGGTGGCGCCTTGTTACCGCTGTATGCCAATTTTGCGCCCGATCACGACTTATTTCTCAAACTGGACAACTAATAATGATCGCAACAATATCGGTCCGCGACTGCGGGCGCGTTGCCTAAGCGGTCAGCGCACTGAAGCCGCCATCGGCGTGGCGGTCCTCAATCGGATGTTGGAAGCTGGACGCCCGAAATCCGTTCGCTGTGTGTGTTGAAGAAATGCATCAAAAAGCAAGTCCTAGCGATGCGTTGTGGAACCGCATGAATCTGGCAATGCGATTCTCTTGCCAGCAGTCAAAGCCACCGATGAAGCGCTAATCCGCATTTGATGGCAATACGAAGTTCACCACACCGAGCATCTGGTAGTATATCTCCTTGGCTGCCCATTCACTGGACGGTGTTTGTCTGACCGAATTGCGCCTCACGACGCGCTCCGCATGACTCGGGGTCAGGATGATTTGCTATTTCTTTCCTGTATCGAACTTTCATCGACTACCTCTTGCCAGCTTGTGCTGGCGCTCTAAATTTGCTTTCCTCGACGTGCGCGAAGTTGGCTCCGATCAGCGCTCTAGCTTGCTTAAATCGGCTTAGCGATGCGCAACGTCTGCGTTTTACTACCATCCAGCAGAGAGCGTACTATGGGGGAGAGAACAGGATTTGACGTTTTCTTTGTGAGTGTTCTTGATTTGATATCTTGGAGATTATGATGGGCAATACCTTTGTAGGCCCTTGCTCAACAGGCGAAGGCGTAAAATTTACAGTGAGAGTTGAACAGGTAGACCATCCGTGCCTTGTTTCGCGAGAGGTACTTGAAGACCTCTACCGATCGCAAGAGCCTAAACTTGATTTGCTTGACACATATCGAGCACACGAGGCCCAAATTAATGGCGTGGCTAGGCGCATGGTTGCGGCTGGTGTATCTGGATCCCCGATGGTTTTGGGAACAAAAAATTTCCATTAAGTTTTTATTCACGTTGCCCCCCCACAATCTCACGCTCATGCGCGAAGTTGGTTGGCGGCGCATCATCTGCGACCACCTCCGCGAGACAATCTATCGTGTCGGTTAGATACTCTTTCCCGTCATCTCATAACACCTTGATCCCCTCGGTCATGTCGCCTTTCCAGTGCGCAATAATGCGGCCGCAGATTCGGTCCGTATGGCATTCTCTACGCTGGCAATCGGTCCACCACCAGCGGTTGATCTCGATGCACGCGCCGGCCCTGGTTTCCGACTCCAATACGTACAGTCGCATCGTTTTGGTCGAATATATGAACCAAAAGCAAGTATTTGAAAGTTTTCCGTATGACGAGCAAGAAGGTTTTCAGCACTCCTGCGAGCATCATAATTACAACCGAAAAGAATTTGAAGTTTTCGGCGTCGAAGCCTATGAACGTGGTAGGTTGGTTCGAACGGTCACCGTCGCGCGCTACGGTCACATTAAAAATTACGATGCTGGGCACGAAACTGCTTGGCTCGTAGAATTTGATGCCGATCTGCGAAACAAGTATTTCGGTTAGAAGTAGCAAGGCTTTCACACCGGCCTCACAATCTCGCGCTCATGCGCCAAGTTGTGGATGATCAATTCGTAGCAAAAAACGGCGGTCAGGCGTATTTTTTTATGTCCAGTAACGCACGAAGAAAATCTGTGCAGTAACAACTCAAAAAAATGTGCAGTAACACGGGGGTGTTGATTTATTTTTGACGCAGCAGAATTGTTTTCGCTAACGACCCAACTGACGGCGGCGAAACAGCTCCGGAATCGACGACAAAACGGATGCGCAAACACACGCAACCGACCAGCTACGTTAGCGATAAGCAGAAACGCGACCGAGAAAATGTCTAAGTGTCTGCAGCGTCGCCCAGGCCATCATAAGCGTGATGCATTGTGCGTCCTCGTTTGCGACCGGGTGGTACTTAGCGATGACTTCGCGCACGTCAGCAGTCTCAGCAGCCGTCATCAGCCACGAGACCGATCGAGATCAAGTCCATATCAACGAGATCGGTGAACTCAGTGTCGATGAAGATGCGCATCACGGCAACGAGAGTGGACGCTTGATGTACACAACGCCATCGCCACTGTCCGCAAGCGCATGCCGTCCGACGCCGCATTCGTTCGGGATCGTGTCTGTGTGGCCGCCGAAGAGTTGCGGGTGCGTGTTTGATTCGGACACGATAGACCAAGGCGCTTAGTATCTGGCTTTATGGTGCCAACGATAGCTACTTTAATCCAGAAGTGGCTGCAAAGATGTATGCGGCTTATACCCACGCCGGCGGCCGTGCTAGTGTTTACAGCCACGCTGGCAGTATTTGCATATATTGAAGAAGCCTGTGCCCTTCATTCAAGGCAAGGTTTGGAGGGAACTTTTGCCGCCAGCGTCTGCCCGGCATTTAATGCTACGTTTGCGGTACAGCACCAGCGTTGCGATCAGGCCACAAACAGCGGCAAAAGTCATCCACAAGCCCGGCGCGGCCTTATCACCTGTCGCCTGGATCAACGCGGTGGCAATGGCTGGCGTGAAGCCGCCAAATATCGCTGTCGCCAGACTGTAAGCCAGGGAAAAACCGGCAGTGCGCACCTCGACCGGCATCACCTCAGTGAGTGCAACCACCATGGCCCCGTTGTAGCTGGCATACAGGAACGACAACCACAGCTCGACGACCAGCATCTTCTCGAAGCTGGGGGCACTGGTTAGCCAGGTCATGGCCGGATAGGCGCTCAGGATGGTTAGCGCGGTGAAAAAAATCAGGATAGGGCGGCGACCGAGCCGGTCCGACAGCGCGCCCATGATCGGCAGCCAGATAAAGTTGGAAATGCCCACGCACAGGGTCACGATCAGGCTGTCGGTAGTGCTGAGCTTGAGTACGTTCTTGCCGAAGGTAGGAGTGTAGATCGTGATCAGGTAGAACGAGACGGTCGTCATCGCGACCAGCATCATCCCGGTGATCACCAGGCCCCAGTTATCGAGCATCGAGCGGAAAATGGCACGCGCATTGGGGCGGTGCTTGCGCTTCATGAATTCTTCCGTTTCCTGCAGGGAGCGGCGGATCATGAACAGTACAGGCACGATCATGCAACCGATGAAGAACGGAACACGCCAGCCCCAGGAACCGATTTGCAGCGGGGTCAGCCATACGTTAAGTGCATAACCCAATGCCGCCGCGACGATGATGGCCACCTGCTGGCTGGCCGATTGCCAGCTGACGTAGAAACCCTTGTTGCCGGGTGTCGCCATCTCAGCCAGATAGACCGAAACGCCGCCCAGTTCGACGCCGGCGGAAAAGCCTTGCAGCAAGCGGCCGATCAGTACCAGGAATGGCGCCAGATAACCGATGGTCGCAAAACCCGGCACGAAAGCAATCAGAACGGTGCCAAGCGCCATCAGGGCCAGGGTCACGATCAAGCCCTGCCGGCGGCCGACGCGGTCGACGTAGGCACCGAGCAGGATGGCGCCAAGCGGACGCATCAAAAAGCCGGCGCCGAAGGTCATGAAGGTGAGCATCAGGGACGCGAATTCGTCACCTGACGGGAAGAAGGTTTTGGAAATGTATGTCGCGTAAAAACCGAACAGGAAAAAGTCAAACATTTCCATGAAATTGCCGCTGGTGACACGGAGGACCGTGCCGAACTTCGACGGAGTTGCTGCTGCGATGGCTGTCATTTTGATCTCACAAACGATTGGAGCCCTGCGCCGTACGCAAGGACATGGCCCGGGCTTCTACGAATACTATTGCTCATAGCGCAGGGGGTTATTGCTTCGGATCGAGTCCGCTGTTGATTACATCGGCACGCGCCTCAGGCGACGCCAGGTAACGGATCAGTGCGCGGGCGGCGTCCGGATGTTTGGCGCCGACCGGGATCCCGGCCGAGAAGGTGGTGACGCTTTGGACCTGCTCCGGAATCCTGGCGACAAAATCGACGCCCGGCTGCGGCAGAATTTCGCTTACCTGCTGGAAGCCCAGTTCGTATTCACCGCTGGCCACCAGCGCAGCGACCGGGGTTTTCTGGATCATGTACGCTTTGGGCTTGACCTGTTCTTCAATGCCCAGTTTCTTGAACAGTTCGCGCTCGATGTAGACGCCGCTTGCGCTGTCGGAGTAGGCGATCGATTTCGCGTGGAGCATGGCCGACTTCAACTCCTCCACCGTGCGAATGTCCGGCTTGGCACTGCCGGCCTTGACCGCCATGCCGATGCGGGAGTCGGCCAGGTCGACGCGGCTGTCGGCCGTCACTTTGCCCTGCTTGATCAGGTCGCCCAATGCATAACCGACCATGATCACGACGTCGGCCGGCTCGCCCCGCGCCAGGCGGTTGGGGATGGCTTCGGGCGCCTTACCCATCGACGGCCCCCAGGCGGTGGACAGCGTATGGCCGGTAGCCGCTTCAAATTTGGGCCTCAATGCTTTGTAGGCTGCGGTAAAGCCGCCCGAATTCATCACATTGATTTCATCCGCTTGCGTCGCGCCAGAGCACAAGGCAAGGCTGAGCGCGCCGAGGGTGAACAGCCGGGGCATTTTATGTTTGATACGCACGATCTTTGTCTCCTGCTTTTCTTAACTTGACAACTGCCGAGTTTGGCGAGTCATTATCACGAACGTAATTGATAAAGTAAAATGCAGAATTTCTTACTTTTAATGCGTCACAAGCATCAATAAAAAAATAACCGGCTGCGTTTTGATTTAAACGGCCTGCAAGCCATGGCGACAGTCGCGGAACAAGGCGCCTGCCGGGCGCTGGCAGTGGCGCTGAATAGCTCGCAGTCGGCACTGTCGCGCCGCATCGGCAAGCTGGAGGAGACTTTGAATGTCAAACTGTTTGAGTGCACCATGCGGCCGTGACGTTGCCTCTGGTCGGGCCGAATTCTTCGCCAACGCGGTCGAGAACCTGGATGGCCGCGAAATGTCGCTGAACTATTGTCGCAATCGTCGCGGCCAGGTTTTTTCGATCATCTGGTACAACTGGCGTGCTGAAGGCGGCAGCTCACGTCCGCGTCGTTGAATCAGGCCAACGGTCCGATCTACAGTCGGCTCCACTAACTGCACCGATGTGAGTGTGGCATGCTCGCCTTGCGGCATGGATAGTCGAGGCACGACCGCAACACCCAGTCCGGCTTCCACCATGCCCAGCAAGGTCGACACATGCTTGGCTTCATAACACCAACTCAGTCGTACATTGGAATTCGCCAATGCCAGATCCATCAGCAATCGATTGCCGCTGCTCTTGTCGACCGTCATAAAGTCATATTGCCCCAGTTCTGCCCACGTCACTTTGCGCTTTTTCGCAAGCGGATGATCGCGTCGGCAAGCAGCAACAAAAGACTCTTTCAAAATTGCCTGAAAATCGATCGCCGGTTCCTGTGTGCCAATGATATTGATGCCGAAATCCGCCTCACCGCGCGCCACGCTTTCCAGCACCGCGTTGGCACTGTCGTCGATGATGCGCACGCGAATTTTCGGATACTGCTCGTGGTAAGCCCGCAGCACGTTAGGCAAAAAATAGTAGACGGCCGACGGAACGCAAGCAATGACTACTTCGCCAACTTGCGATGCGGCCACTTCATGCATGCTGAGCAGGGAGTTTTCAAGGTCGTCGAGCACGGTGCGCGCCTTGCGGGAAAAATCTTTTCCTACCGCGGTCAGGCTGACGCTGCGTGTAGTCCGGTCAAACAACCTTACTCCCAGTGCGATTTCAAGCTTTTCCACGCGTCGGCTGAGAGCCGGCTGCGACAGATGTATCGAATCAGCCGCCGCGCGAAAGCTGCTTAGCTCCGCTACAGCGACGAAGGCGCGCAGATCGCCCAAATCAAAATTCATGTTCATGGCGCATCAATCGTAAGAAATTTTGCAATATACAAATAGATACGATAACGGGAAACTCTATCCATGACAAGTCACTCCCGCGAGGAATTGCTGCAAGAGCATGGATGGACCCTTGCTGAAAGCGGCCTCGATAAACAACATGGATAACAGCATGAACCTTAATCAGTGGATCGGAAAAAGCGAGTCTGTTTCAGACGTCGTTACCGCTACGCCCTATGCGGCGTTATCGGCAACTCTTGATCGGCCGGCAGAGCGTCCACAAGCCGGAACGGTATTGCCTGCCTTGTGGCACTGGATGTATTTTCTGCCTCTGTATAGACAATCAGAAATTGGTGCCGATGGCCACGCGAAACGCGGCGGATTTTTACCACCGGTTCCCTTGCCTCGCCGTATGTGGGCCGGCAGCCAGTTTGCGTTCCATCAGCAGTTGCGCGTTGGCGACAAGGTCATCCGTACCTCCACGATTGACGATGTTACGGAAAAAACCGGCCGCACCGGCCCGCTGGTATTCGTCAAGGTACGCCACGAAATCCGTCGCAACGATGCAGCAGCGATCGCGCTGACCGAATTCCACGACATCGTCTATCGCGAAGCCGCAAAGCCGGGCGAGGTGGCGCCACCGCCGAAGGCGGCGCCTGCTACGTCGCAGTGGGAACGCAAGATCGTCCCGGATGACGTGTTGCTGTTTCGCTATTCGGCGTTGACATTCAACGGGCATCGCATTCACTACGACCGCCGCTATGTGACCGAGGTTGAAGGTTATCCGGGCCTGGTCGTACATGGGCCGCTGATCGCTACTTTGCTGCTTGACCTGTTGCGATGGGAGTTACCGGATGCCGAAGTTGTTCGATACGAGTTCCGTGCCGTGCGCCCGACGTTCGACATCAATCATTTTTTCGTGTGCGGCGAACCGACGGCTGATGGCAAGGGTTTTCGCCTGTGGGCCAAGGATCACGAAGGCTGGCTGACGATGGATGCCATTGCCGTTATCAAATGAGAGAAAATCCATGAGACCCCTTAAAGGCATTACCGTCATCACGCTGGAACACGCGATCGCCGCGCCGTTCGCGACCCGCCAACTGGCCGATCTAGGCGCGCGTGTCATCAAGATCGAGCGTCCAGGCGTCGGCGACTTCGCGCGAGGATACGATGAAAGGGTACGGGGACTCGCCTCCCACTTCGTCTGGACCAACCGCTCCAAGGAAAGCCTGACGCTCGATGTCAAGCATCCGGAAGCGCAAACCATCCTCAAGCGTCTCATCATCGAAGAAGCCGACGTCGTGGTTCAGAATCTGGCGCCCGGTGCAGCGGCGCGCCTTGGCCTGTCGTATGAGGCGCTCTCCGCGGTCAAACCCGGCCTCATCGTCTGCGATATTTCCGGCTATGGTAACGATGGCCCCTACCGCGACAAGAAAGCCTACGACCTGCTGATCCAGAGCGAATCAGGTTTCCTGTCGGTGACCGGGACGGCTGCGGAAGCATCGAAAGCAGGACCTTCGATCGCCGATATTTCTGCCGGCATGTACGCATACAGCAACATCCTTGCAGCCCTTCTGCAACGAAACCATACCGGCCATGGGCAGCATCTGGATATTTCCATGCTCGAATCGTTGGTTGAATGGACCAGCTACCCGCTGTATTACGCAATGGACGGCGCGGCACCGCCGCCGCGCACCGGTGCCAGCCATGCGACGATTTATCCTTATGGGCCGTTCCCGGCGGGCGATGGCAAAACGGTCATGCTGGGCCTGCAGAATGACCGCGAATGGGTACTGTTTTGCAATAAGGTACTTCTCTCCCCGGAACTTGCGACTGATCCGCGCTTTACCAGTAATTCCAAACGCAGTGCGGCTCGGGAAGAATTACGTAGCATGATCGTCGCGGCATTCGCAACACTTTCGTCCGAAGAAGTTGTCGCTCGGCTGGATGATGCGCAAATCGCCAATGCCAATGTGAACAACATGCACGACGTCTGGGAACATCCCCAATTGCGTGCGCGGAACCGCTGGCGGGAAATCGATTCCCCGGCAGGAAAAATTCCCGCGCTGTTGCCGCCGGGCTCATGGGAGGAAGGAGCGCCGCGGATGGACGCCGTTCCCGCTCTGGGCCAGCACACTGAACAAATATTGAGCGAACTCGGATATTCGACAGGGCAGATCGCGGACCTGCGCGCGGCGAACGTGATATGAGCACACTTCGAACTCACCTATCTGACGCCACAAGACTGCCGCTCACTTACCTGTTTGTTCCCGGCAATCGACCTGACCGATTCGACAAGGCACTAGGTGCCGGTGCTGATGCCGTAATCGTTGATCTGGAGGATGCGGTAGCGCCACAAGACAAGCTTGCCGCTCGTGCCGAGCTTGGCAATTGGTGCAGCGCACGAAAGAGTTTCGCCGACCGTATTGTTGTTCGCATCAATGACGAATCCACTGAGTGGTTCGAAGGGGATCTGGATTTCATTCACGCGGCAGGAATTCTCCGCGTGATGCTGCCGAAGGTTGAACTCGTCAGCCAGATTGCGCGCGTCAAGGCAGTCATGCCGGAAGCGGGTTTCCTTATTCCTCTCATCGAAACGGCGTGTGGTGTGTTGAACGTGGATGCCATCGCCGGAGCTAGCGGCGTACAGCGGCTGGCGTTTGGCACCCTGGACTACGCAGTCAATCTTGATTTGTCGGGCGATGAACGCGGGCTGATTTACCCCGCCTGCCGAATGGCACTTGCTTCCAAAGTCGCCGGGTTGGCGTCCCCAATTGCCGGCGTCACTGCTGACCTGGGCAATGAAGAGACCTTACTGGCAGACTTGGCGTTCGCGCGGGCCTGTGGTTTCGGCGCGAAGCTGTGTATTCATCCCAAGCAAGTGGCATCCATTCATCGCGCGTTAGCGCCGACAACCGGCGAGCTCGATTGGGCACGACGTGTCATCGCGGCAGCGGAAACGAGTCAGGGAGCGGTTCAGGTCGACGGAAAAATGGTCGATCGTCCCGTTATTCTGAGAGCAAGAGCGATTCTCGCACGTGCTGTCGACTCGGTTCCGGCAACTGAAATTTAAATTAAACGCATTTCAACATTTGGAGATAACAATCATGGCTGCAACGATCATCGATTCACTTATATTCGGCAATATTTTTAGTACAGAAGCCATGCGCAAAGTATGGTCTGACGAGAACCGCACGCAAAAATACCTGGAGATCGAAGCGGCGTTGGCGCGGGTACAGGGACGACTTGGTATTATTCCGGCAGACGCGGCTGAAGAAATCGTACGTAACTGCGTGCTCGATAAAATCGATATGTCCAAGCTGGCCGAACAAACGCAACGTATCGGCTATCCGATACTTGGCGTGGTGTCCCAGATCAACGCATTATGCCGCGACAAGCTGGGTGAATTCTGTCACTGGGGCGCCACGACCCAGGACATCACCGATACGGCCACCGTGCTGCAAATCCGTGAAGCACTGGAGATCGTCGATAGCGAATTAACCGCCATTTCGGCAGCGATGGCAGATTTAGCCAAACGTCATCGCGATACGCCGATGATCGGGCGCAGCAATCTGCAGCAGGCCGTACCGATTACCTTTGGTTACAAGATTGCCGGGCTGCTGAGCGCAATAGAACGCCATCGTCAACGTCTGTCAGAGCTGCGTCCTCGCATTCTGGTTGGTGAATTCGCCGGCGCATCAGGAACACTGGCGTCTATCGAAGTCGGCGGCCTCGAAACGCAAGCAGGACTTATGCAGGAACTCGGACTCGGACAGCCCGATATCGCCTGGCACACGATTCGGGACAACATTGCAGAAGTCGGATGCTTCCTTGGTCTTGTCACGAGCACACTAGGCAAGTTCTCAACCGATGTAAAGCTCATGATGCAAACTGAAGTCGGTGAAGTGTACGAACCTTTTGCACACGGCCGTGGATCCAGCAGCACCATGCCGCAGAAACGCAACCCTATCTCATCTTGCTACATCCACGCCTGCACCAGTGTCGTTCGTCAGCACGTAGCAGCGCTGCTGGACGCCAATGTCGCCGATCATGAAAGGTCGACCGGCCCTTGGGAAATCGAATGGATCGTACTGCCGGAAGCGTTCTGCCTGACAGCTGGCGCATTGGCGCAATCCCGATTTGTGCTGGAAGGGCTCGAAGTCGACGAAAAGCGCATGCGCGCCAACCTGGACATGACCAATGGCTTGGTGGTGTCGGAGGCGGTGATGATGGGTCTAGGGCCGCACCTGGGTCGCGAATATGCGCATGACCTGGTCTATGACATCTGCCGTGTAGCCATCAAAGAAGACCGCGTGCTGCTTGATTTGCTCGTAGAAAATACGGAGATAGCCAAGCATATGGACCGGGCTGCACTAAGCAAATTGTGCGATCCGGCGAACTACCTCGGTCTGTCAGGGGAAATGGTCGATCGTGTACTGCGCAAGAGGGATGAACAGCAAAAGGTCTACAGGTAAATTCCGACTGCTTCGGATCGTTTGAAAAAGCGGTCCGCGTCAATGTATCGACGTGCTCGTCTCCGCACTGAAAGCAAACATAAGGCTCCAAGTCTTCGTTCTTGATGAACAGGGATTCATTCGTCCAACAGTTTTCTGGACGACGGCTTTCGCTTCAGATAGTAGTAATCGCAATTTACAACCAATTAAAGGGACACAAATGAAAAAAATAATATTTGTATTAGGCGTTTTTTCCGCTGCCGCATCCGCGCAAACATCGGTCACGATGTACGGGATTGTCGACACGGGACTTGTATCTGAAAGCGGTGGTCCAAAAGGATCGGCCATTAAACTCGAAAGCGGCGTGTCGACCAGCAGTCGGCTTGGTTTTCGCGGCAGCGAAGATCTTGGCAGTGGCTTGTCTGCGATTTTCACGCTGGAGATGGGCTTTTTGGCCGATACCGGCGCATTGGACAACACCGGAAATGTGCTTTTCAATCGCCAATCTTTCGTCGGTTTGAAAGGCCCGATGGGCACGATAACCATGGGCCGTCAATACACGCCAATCTATTCTACTTTGCTGATTGCAGATCCATTCGGTAACAATTACGGCGGCGCATCGGGCCAGCTGATGTCGGGTGAAAAAGCCGGCACGCGAATGAACAATACTGTCATGTATGCATCTCCGGACTTAAACGGGTTTAACGCCCAAGCCGCCTATGGATTTGGTGAAGTCGCCGGCGATAGCGAGAAGTCACGCCAGATCGGCTTCGCGGCTGGTTACGCTAAAGGTCCGGCAACCATTAAAGTCGCTTACAACCAGACGAATAATGCCACTGCGACAGATAGTGCCAAGAACACGCTGGTGGTCGGTAGATATGATTTCGGTATGCTCGCCGCGAGCCTTGGCTATGGAATTAACAAAGGTCTCGGCAAGATCGACAGCAGGGATCTGCTATTAGGTGTCAGTGTCCCATTTGGCGCTCACACCGTTATGGCGACGTACATCCGCAAGGACGACAGATCCGCCGCCAATACTTTTGATGTGCACCAGGTCGCGGCCGCCTATAACTATGCCTTGTCTGCGCGGACCAGTGTTTACACAGCCTATACCAAACTTAGCAACACGCATTTTACGACAACGAAGTTTGGTACCGGCGACAAGGAACTTGATATCGGAATTCGCCACACGTTTTGAGTAGCTTTTCAATGATTGTCTTTAGGCCGCCTTCCCAGCGATGCGGTCTTTTTGAGTCCATGCACATCAATAAAATCAATATCTTCAATATGCAAATCAACACGCTGGCAGGACACTCTAGGTGTAGCCAATAGGACCAAGGATACACAGCGTTAACCATGATCGGGCTTCAGATCCGAAAATTTGTCCCAGGAGACAAGAATGAAACCGAAGACCCCGTACTACAAATCGTTGTATTTTCAAGTATTGATTGCGGTTACCGCAGGTATCGCAGTCGGCCATTTCTGGCCCGAGTTCGGAGCCTCGCTGAAGCCGCTCGGCGATGCGTTTGTCAAGTTCGTCAAAATGATGATTGCACCGATCGTATTTTGCACCATCGTCCTCGGCATTGCAAAAATAAGCGATTTGAAAACAGTCGGTAAAACGCTGGTCAAAGCCATGGGGCTGTTTTACATCTTGACTTTCATCGCACTGGGAACTGGTCTGGCGGCTGTCTACCTGCTTCAACCCGGAGTCGGCATGAATGTAAATCCAGCGCTTCTTGACCCATCGGTAGCGGCAAATTTCGTCAAGACCGGTGCGCCGAAAGGATTCGTCGAATTCGTCATGCATATCATCCCTCATTCATTTTTCGGCGCATTTGCCGAAGGCGAAGTCTTGCCTGTACTGCTGCTGGCAATCCTGATCGGATTCGGGATTTCACGCACTGGGCCGAGCGGAAAACTTATGCTGGAGGGGATCGAGTCCTTTTCGCACGTTCTATTTACCGCGTTCGGCTTTCTGATGAGGCTGGCGCCGTTGGGTGCATTCGGCGCCATGGCTTTTACCATAGGGAAATATGGGGTCCAATCCATCAGTTCCCTTGGTATGCTGATAGGCACTTTTTATGCCGCGTGCATGTTCTTCGTGTTTGTCGTTCTTGGCACTTTGGCGCGGCTACACGGATTCAGTCTGTGGAATATGCTCCGCTATTTTAAGGAAGAATTGATGGTGGTGCTTGGTACCTCGTCTACCGAGCCTGTGTTGCCGCGCATGCTGATGAAGCTGGAACAGCTAGGTTGTAAAAAAGGCGTCTCGGGTCTGGTTCTGCCGATGGGGTATTCGTTCAACCTTGACGGCAGTGCGATCTATCTGACGCTTGCTACGGTCTTCATTGCGCAGGCGTGCAATATCCACTTATCGATTGGCCGGATTCTCGCGATGCTCGCCGTGATGCTGCTGACTTCCAAAGGTGCTGCCGGGGTGACCGGAAGCGGATTTGTCGCGTTAGTGGCCACGTTGACTGTGATGCCGGAGATTCCAGTTGCCGGCGTCGCATTGATCGTCGGCATCGACCGCTTCATGTCAGAAGCGCGTGCGCTTACCAGCGTGGTCAGTAATGCGGTTGCGACCGTAGTCGTATCATTGTGGGAGGGAGCATGCGACCGGAGTACGCTGAATTTCGAACTGAATCAAGGTTACATTGTGGTTGAAGAGTTGGCGCTTAATCAAGATATCCAGAAACGGTTTGAACAGACCGCCGTGGACCATCTAAATTCCTCAGGTAGACATTAAGGGGCTTTGTTGCGCAAATAAACTGCTGAGCGCAATGACCCCATACCCCACAAAATCAGGACACATACATGAACGCCCCAGTTTGCAAGGTTCTCAGTTCGTAACAGCGTGATCTAGGTGAGGATTGCAGCTATACATCCGGACTTTCGGTGAGGTTGTAACCTCTGCCCCTGATGGAATTTGCCGGTCGGCGGTGATGTACCCATAAAATGACGAATTACGGATCAAAGCAGCATCTGAGATACCGTTTCCGCCCGACGCTCGTGTATCGGCCAATAACTGGGCGGTTTCAAGTCCGAACTCAACTAAGAACATGAGCTTCGTCAAACCACACAACATTTGTTTGCCAGGCCTCGCTAGTCGTAAACTGGACCAGCTTTTCCCGCAGCATCGTCGACCATGCATTGACTAGTCGCGATGGCCGACTCTCTCGTAATGTCGTGATCGCAACAGTTGAGCGAATTGCCGGACGCTCAATACTGTGCGCAATAAGCTCACCACGCGCAATTTCTTCTTGAATCGCAATATAAGTAAGGATCGAATAACCTGCCCCCGATTTCACGAGTTGCTTGGTGATTGCAACACTATCCACTTCAAGCTCGATTCTAAGTCTGACCCCATGTTGGATGGCCGCCTGCTCGACCAGGCGTCGGTTGCTATGCGGCAGTCCGGGCAGAATTAAAGGTATGTCCGCCAGGTCCCGGATCTGGAACTCGCGCTTTGTCGACTCTATGCCCGGCGGCCCTACGAGAATCATGGGTTCGCTGAACAAAGGCTGGACATCAAACGAATCAAGAAGAGGCTGGTTGTACACCACAGCCAGGTCGACCCGCCTATCCAACACCCATTCCTGCAGGGAGCTGCTGAGTCCTTCGCGCAGGTGCAATGAGACTCGCGGCCACTGGGCTCTAAAATCTCGGATTAGCTCCGCGCCTATCAGCATTCCAATTGTTGGCGGCAACCCGACCGCGAGATGGCCCCTTTCCTCGTCAGCGCTGGCACGCACCTGCTCGCCTGTTTCACTGACCATGTGAGTAATCATTTCGGCTCGTTCCAGCAGCCGTGACCCCGCTGCCGTCAGTCGCACACCTCGCCCATATCGGACAAGCAGTGGCACGCCAATCTCTGCCTCCAACTTGGCAATTTGTCTGCTGAGTGCCGGCTGCGCAATATAGAGTTCGGAAGCGGCCCGGCTAAAACTTCCGGCGCGTGCCACATGGATGAAACTTCGCAGTTCGCGTATGTCCATGTTAGTGATGAGCTATGCCGTAAAAGCATAAGATTATATATTTAGACGGTCTTTGTCAAAAGTTTTGCCGTCACCTATGCTTTGAACAAATAAGAAAATCAATTGAATGAATATGCAGGAGACATCAGTGAATCGCTTCCACCTATCCTCTCGCCCAGTGCCCTATGGCGCCATGCATTCAGGTGCGCCGCACCAATGCGTCCGCATTGGCATTTGCCACGCGCGCAATGGCCGTGCCAGTTGGATGCTTAGGTTAGCTTTGTTTCTCTGCGGCCGCTCACCCGCGTTTACGTTTGCTAAAGGTTCAGAATTTGCCAGACTCCAGCGGCCATCCATCCTTCTTTCCGCCTTGCAAGTAAATCCGGATAGGAAAACCCGAAAACCTCGACGAGGCCGCTCCTTTTCGAGCCAGAGCCTTGCGGCGTACAAAATCCCATAACAGTATTAGATCCGCTCGACGGGCGTAGGAGACGTAATGAAACAGCTAAAAAAATTGCATATTCAGGTATTGATCGGGCTGGCATGCGCCGTAGTACTTGGTCTAGTGGCGCCTCAATGGGCAATTGCGATGAAGCCGCTTGGGATGGGCTTCATTGCGCTATTGAAGATGATGCTGGCACCGATCATCTTCTGTACGCTGGTACAAGGACTAGCTCATGTAAAGGACCTGCGCAAGCTAGGTCGCATGGGGGTGAAGTCACTGGTGTATTTTGAAGTCATCAGCACGCTGGGCATGGTGCTGGGCTTCGTGATGGTTAATGTGTTCCAACCAGGGGCAGGTCTTCACGCTACGAACATGGTTGAAAGTGCAGAAGCGCTTAAAGCTACTTCGAGCGCCGGAGGAATCTCGGCAGTTAATTACCTTCTCAGCCTGATACCCCATACGCTCGTAGATGCTTTCGCCAAGGGCGACATCGTACAGGTACTCATTATTTCTATCCTGGCGGGGCTCGCGCTCAACATGTCGGTCGGTGCTGATTCCGTCATTCTGCGCGGTATCGATGAGGCGCAGACCGTGCTGTTCCGCATGCTGGCATTCATCATGAAACTGGCACCAATCGGCGCGTTCGGTGCCATGGCAGCGGCAATCGGCAGCTACGGCGGCATGACGCTGGTGTACCTGTTAAAGGTCATAGTGCTGTACTACGCAGCATCACTGATTTTTGTGTTCGGCGTCCTTAGCTCCATCAGCTGGGCTATCGGCCTGCCATTCTTTAGCATCCTGAAGCTGATCCGCGACGAGATACTGCTGATTTTCGGGACCGCGTCAAGCGAAGTGGCCTTCCCACGGCTAATAGAAAAATTGCAGCGGGCTGGCTGCGACGAAGTCGTTGTCGGCTTCGTACTTCCGGCTGGCTACAGCTTTAACCTGGACGGCACCTCGATCTACATGGCTATTGCGATCGGCTTTATTGCCCAAGCTACGGATACACCGTTCTCCTTATGGCAACAGCTCGGATTGCTCGCCATTCTCAGCCTGACCTCCAAGGGCGGCACAACGGTGGCAGGCGGCGCCTTTGTCAAGCTCGCGGCCACTTTGCAGTCGGTGCACACGCTGCCCTTGGGTGGTCTAGGCCTTCTGTTTGGCATTGACCGCGTAATGGCGACCGCTACCGCCTTGGTCAACGTGGTGGGTAACACCATGGCGGTGTTTGCGATCGCTCGCTGGGAAGGTGCCTTCGACGCCGAAGCCTTTACCCGGGAAACCGGCGGCCAGACCCGCAGCTCTTGCCTAAAACTTGAACAACCCTCGGCGCAGACGACCACAGCGCAATCGAACTGAACCTGTTAAGAAAGGAAATAGTATGCCGCGCATATCGCCGATTGACCCTGACCGCCTCGATGCCGAGCAGCGCGCCGTCTACGACGCTATTGCAAGCGGTCCGCGCAAAGGCGTCCGGGGACCGCTTGCGGTTTGGCTGCATCGCCCGCAGTTAGCCGACCGCGCTCAAGCCCTGGGACGCTACTGCCGGTATGACAGCAGTATCCCGCCAAGATTGTCCGAGCTGGCCATCCTGTTGATGGGACGCTTCTGGCTGGCCGAATATGAATGGGCTGCACACAAGCCTTTCGCCCTGGAAGCAGGCCTGTCGATGGACGTCATCAACGCCATCCGCGATGGACAAGAACCGGCCTTTGTCAATCGCGATGAAGCACTGATCTACGCTTTCATGAGGCAGCTGCACGAGCGTCGCACGATCGACGACGCGCTCTATGCCGACCTGGCCCAAGAGATAGGCGAAGGGGGACTAGTGGATCTGGTCGGCATTGCCGGCTATTACACCTTGATCTCGATGACCATCAAAGTATTTGAGGTGCCACCGCCGGAAGGCGTCGCACCGGAACTTCCCACCAAATTTAACTGAGGACCGTATTTTGGAAACTTCATTCAACAGTAATCCTTCCGCCGCAACGCATGGGCGCCTGCAAGGCAAGATCGCAATCGTCACCGGCGCCGGCTGCATAGGCCCGGGCTGGGGCAACGGTCGCGCTGTCGCCGTTCTGTTTGCACAGGCTGGAGCCACTATATTCGCTGTGGACAAGAACATGGAGGCAATGGACGAGACCGTGCGGCGCGTGACCGAAGCTGGCGGCAAAGTAACGGCTTATACCTGTGATGTCACCGATAGTGCAGCAGTCGAAGCAATGGTGGCTGCATGCAAGGCTGAATACGGTCGCGTCGACATCCTGGTGAATAACGTTGGTGGTTCAGCCGCTGGCGGCCCCGTGGCGCTGTCAGAGGATAAGTGGGATGCCCAGGTTGCTTTTAATCTCAAGAGTGTTTACCTCACTTGCAAGCATGTCTTGCCGGTGATGGAAAGCCAGGGAAGCGGTGCAATTGTTAACACGGCATCGACCTCCGGCATTCGCTGGACCGGCTCTGCCCAGGTTGCTTATGCGGCCTGCAAGGCTGGCGTGATCCAGCTCTCCAAGGTGGTAGCTGTCGAATATGCAAAAAAAGGCATACGCGTGAATACGGTCGTGCCGGGGCAACTGCACACGCCCATGGTCGAGGCACGGTTAGCCGGTCAGCGCTCCGGGGGCGATGTCGACAAACTGCTTGAAAGCCGGGTCGCACGCATTCCCCTCGGCTTTATGGGCGATGGACGAGACACCGCCAACGCGGCCTTGTTCCTGGCGTCGGACGAGGCGCAGTTCATCACCGGCACTGAGATCATCGTAGACGGCGGCATGACCGCACGGTGCGACTGACCATGCGCTCCGCGATCACCGGCGCTCTGTGGGACTGCCATACCCATATTTACGGCCCATGGGAAACATTCCCACTTCCAGCCGACGCAGCCTACCGGCCAACCGCCGCTCCCATGGCGAGCTTGTTGGAGCGGCACCAGCTGCTCGACATCGCACACGGTGTATTGGTCCAGGCGGCCTGTTATAAGTCGGACCATCGTGCGCTGCTGGCTGCGCTTGCGATGACCGCGGGACGCTACCGCGGCGTGGCGCTCGTCGATGGCACCACAGATGACGCAGCGTTGCAGGCATTGCATGACGGTGGCGTGCGTGGCATCCGCTTTAACTTCATGGGACACCTGCCCGGCATGCGAGATTTGGATCAGTTGCGCCTGCTTGCCGATCGCGTGCGAACTTTTGGATGGCATGTCCTGCTGCACGGTCATTTAGAGCAACTGCTGCCAGTTCTGGACGCGTGGCATGATCTTGATATCCCGCTAGTGATAGACCATATGGCGCGACAGGATGCCACGCGTGAACTAAATGAACCTTGCCTGACGGAACTTGAACGGCACCTTGGGCATGACAAGCGCTGGATCAAGCTGTCGGGTGTTGATCGCATGATGCAGGGCGCAGCCGCGCCATGGAGCGCAGCGGTGCCGGTGGCGAAACGCCTGCTGGAAGCGGCACCCGAGCGTGCCATCTGGGGCACCGACTGGCCGCATCCTAACATCCAGGGCGACACTCCAGACGACGCCCGCCTGCTCGAATTTATTTGCGGGGTTTGCGGTGACGCCGCAACCGCCGAAGCAGTGCTCGTGCATAACCCGCTGCGTCTTTACTTTTGACTGTGAGCTTTCCATGCACGCGACAACGATAGACCAGGCGGTCCCATGCGACGCAGAACAATCTGCCTGCCGTAAGGCGGCGTGGCGCCTAGTACCGCTGCTGGCACTGGCGTACTTTGTCAATTACCTGGACCGTACCAACGTCGGCTTTGCGGCACTGACCATGAACCGCGATCTCGGCCTGAGCGCATCGCAATTCGGCTTCGCGGCAGGGATTTTCTATGTCGGCTACTGCCTGTTTGAGGTGCCGAGCAACCTCGCCCTTTACCGGTATGGCGCGCGCAAGTGGCTGGCAAGGATCATGATCAGCTGGGGTCTGTTTGCCGCAGCAACGAGTTTGGCGGTCGGGCCTACCAGCTATTCGTTGATCCGGTTCCTGGCCGGGATCGGCGAGGCCGGTTTCTTCCCTGGGGTAATTTTCTACCTGACGCTCTGGTTTCCGGCGCATTACCGGACCCGCATGATGGGCTGGTTTCTGGCAGCCATCCCTCTTTCATCGGTATTCAGCGGACCGCTATCGGTGTCGATGCTGCAAATTGACGGGTGGCTGGGCCTTCACGGCTGGCAATGGCTGTTTATTCTCCAGGGGCTGCCGGCCTGCGTTCTGGGCGTACTGTGCCTCAAAGTCCTGACGGATACACCGGACAAGGCAGCATGGCTCACGCAGGAGGAACGGATCGCCCTCCAGAACGCCCTTGATCGGGAGCGGCAGGGTAGGTCGCAGCACAGCTTTGGCCAGTCCCTTAAGGATGTGCGCGTCTGGTTGCTCGCCGCAATTCTGTTTAGCTACATCATCGGCATTCTCGGCATAGGGGTGTGGCTGCCAACAATCCTGAAGACACATCACCTTTCCAACACACAGGTCGGATTCGTGACTGCGCTGCCTTACATCATAGGCAGCATTGCGATGCTGGTCTGGGCCCGCGTATTGGCGCGCTCGCAACGCTATGTCAAGCATCTGGCGTTGACATGCGGCTTGGCGGCTGCCGGCTTCTTCGGCTCAGTTGCGTCGGACGCCTTGGTACCCGCCATGCTGGGGCTGACAGTGGCGTTGATCGGACTGTCGTCGGTACGGACCTGCTTCTACAGCATACCTGCCACCTTTCTCAGCCGAGAAGCGGCCGCTGGCGGCCTCGCCTTCATCAATGCGGTAGGGAGTCTGGGCGGTTTGTTCGGCCCCTATATGGTGGGATGGCTTAAGGACCTCACAGGTTCGTTTCAAGCCGGTCTGATCGGTATGGGCAGCATGCTCGTGCTCGCGACGGTGCTGACGCTCGTCCTGAAGACTATCATTAAGGAGGCATGATTCATGACGATCGATGCATGGCAACCCAGCTTGCGTACGCCGGACCCTGCGATCCGTATTCTTGATCCACGCTTTGAACACTATCGTCTTTCGCATGCAACCGTCGAACGTTTATGGACGGGGTGTCGATGGGCGGAAGGCCCGGTCTGGCTGGGTGACGCCCGCGCGCTCCTATGGACCGACTTGCCCAACGACCGCATTCTGCGTTGGGATGAAGAAACCGGCGGCGTCGCACCTTATCGCGCTCCGTCAGGTAAGGCAAACGGACTTACCCGTGACCGGCAGGGTCGGCTGATCGCTTGCGAGCACGGTGGCCGTCGCGTTACCCGGACCGAGTACGACGGCAGCATTACCGTAATGGCCGATAGCTACCAGGGTAAGCCTCTGAACTCCCCTAACGATGTAATAGTTGCGTCCGATGACGCTGTCTGGTTCACCGATCCCCCGTTCGGGCTGGTTAGTGACTATATGGGGCAAGTCGCGGACGCGCAGCTGCCTGCAAGCATTTATCGCATAGACCCCGTCGACGGCCGCCTGAATTGCGTCGCCGATGATGTGTCCGGGCCCAACGGTCTTGCGTTTTCTCCTGACGAGCGCACGTTGTATGTTGTCGCGTCCCGCGCCCGCCCACGCACCATCCTGGCTTTTAACGTTATCGACGGCAGCCGGCTTGAAGATGGCAAGGTGCTAGTCGACGCGGCGGACGGGGTACCAGACGGATTTCGGGTGGATGTTGATGGCAACCTCTGGTGCGGATGGGGTAGCGGAAACGCGGAACTGGACGGTGTGCGTATCTTTGCGCCGGATGGCGGCGCGATTGGTCACATCATGCTGCCGGAGCGGTGCGCAAATTTATGTTTCGGCGGACGCCACCGTAATCGTCTTTTCATGGCCGCCACCTCATCCCTTTATTCGCTTTATGTGAATACACGCGGCGCGGTTTGATTTCGCCGCTTCAGATAAATACACAACTCGGAGGATTATTCGATGGCCATTTCAAAAAACCGTTGTCGCCGTGCGGCGCTGCTAGCGTTGTCCAGTGCTGTTCTTCTGTCAAATGCAGCGCAGGCCGCAGATATTCACGTACTAGCGACGGGCGCGCTATCTGCAGCGTTCAGGGAACTGGGACCAGGCTTTGAGCGAGAAACTGGCAATCGGCTCGTTATTTCATGGGGCCCTTCCTATGGTGCCTCGCCCGACGCGTTGCCCATGCGTATCAAGAACGGCGAAGCGATGGATGTCTGTTTCATGATCGGGGCGGCGCTCGATGATCAGATAAAGCAAGGGAATTTCGTCGCCGATACCCGCGTCGACCTAGCTGAATCGGGGATCGGAGTTGCTGTGATGGCAGGTTTTCCCAAGCCAAATGTCAGCACAGTAGATAGTCTGCGCGAGGCGTTACTGGCAGCTAAGTCGGTAGCCTTTTCTGAAGGAGCAAGCGGCACTTACATTACCGGTGCCCTGTTCACAAAGCTGGGTATCGCCGAGCAGATGAAAGCCAAAAGTATTCAGATCAAGGGACGGGAATTAGTGGGAACCGCTATTGAGCGCGGCGATGCGCAGTTAGGGCTTCAGCAAATTAGTGAGCTTCGCGCCATTCCTGGAATCCAATATGTCGGTCCGCTTCCGGCAGCAGTGCAGAAAGTAAGTGTCATTTCCGTAGCCATTGCGAAAAACGCCAGGGAGCGAAAGGCCGCCGAGGCCCTGATCGCCTATCTGAAAACCCCTGCTGCTGCAGCAAAGTTCGTAAAGAGCGGACTTGATCCGGTCAAGCCTAGGTAACTTACAAGACAGTGCTCCCTCATCAATTCACAGCCCCCCATAACGGGGGCCGCGTGGATAGCTTTTGCTTACATTTTATGAAGATCATTTATAACCAGAAAGAGGAGACGTCATGAAATTAAAACTGTTTGCTATTGTTGCTCTGCTCGCCGTGGCAACCGCTGCCTGTGCTACTCGTTCAGGTTCAAATTCAGGTGCGGGTGTCGAGCGCAAGCTTGTTACACGTGGCGAGGTGCAGATAGAAACGATAAGTCAGGGGAAAGGACCGGTCATTGTTATTTTGCCGTCGCTTGGCCGCGCTGCTGAAGACTACGATGAAGTTGCGGCACGATTGGCAGCTGACGGCTTCCGGGTACTGAGGCCCGAGCCGCGCGGAATAGGACGCAGCAAAGGGCCGATGCAAAACCTGGACATGCATGCGTTCGCGGCAGACGTGGCATCCGTGCTCGATCATGAAAAAACGGGTCCTGTTGTAATCGTAGGCCATGCCTGGGGTAGCCAGCCGGCGCGCATGCTGGCAGTGGATCGTCCGGATCTTGTGCGTGGTCTGGTCATGGCTGCCGCATCAGCTGGCAAGCTGCCGCCGGGCTCGACCGAAAAGCCTTACGGCAGGCTGCGTGAGGCGATCGATGGGTCGGGGAATCCGGCGCTGCCCGAGTCGCAACGGCTCAAATACCTTCAGCAAGCATTCTTTGCCCCAGGACACGACCCGAAGCCATGGCTGACCGGATGGTTTCCAGAAGCCCATGACTCGCAGGCCCATGCGCGCAACGTCACTCCGGTCGACACTTACTTCAATGCCGGATCGGTGCCCATCCTCGACCTGCAGGCGCAGCACGATGCCGTCGTGGTGCCCAATGTGTTCAAGGCGATGTTAGGAGAGCGCGTCACGGTCGCTGTGATTCCTAATGCGGGGCACGCGATGGCGCCTGAACAACCAGCTGCGATGAGCGAGGCAGTTGCCGCTTTTGCTCGCCGCATCTACCAAATCAAATAGCAGATTGATCGGGCAACAAGGCGTTTTTCACGGCCGCCCAACATGTTTTGACACCGCATTAAACAATCAAATCAAAGGAGAACCGAATGAAATTTCTTAAACACGGCTGCGCCGTTCTGCTTGCAGCTGCATTGTCCATACCTGCCTTTGCCGCTAACGATAAAGCACCAGTTGATTTCGAAATGGTCACGCGCGGCAATGTCCAGATCGAAGTCGTGCGCCAAGGACAGGGCCCGGTCATCGTTATGCTACCGTCCCTAGGGCGGTCAGGTCGTGACTACGACATGGTGGCAGCGCGCCTTGCGGCCGAGGGATTTCGCGTGCTGCGCCCCGAGCCGCGCGGCATCGGGCGTAGCAAGGGCCCCATGGAAAACCTGAGCGTTCATGATTTTGCCGCCGATGTTGCCGCAGTAGTCGAGCACGAGAACAAAGGGCCGGTTGTAGTCGTCGGACATGCATGGGGCAACTTCGCTGCGCGCATGCTCGCAGCGGACCGCCCAGACCTGGTGCGAGGTGTCGTCGTTGCGGCTGCTTCCGCAGGCAAGGTGCCGCCGGGATCGACCGAAAAGCCGATTGGTCCCGCAATGCGCAAGGCTATCGACGGTGCCGGCGATATGACGTTTCCAGAGTCACAACGTCTCGAATACCTGCGTGAGGCGTTTTTTGCGCCTGGTAATGATCCTCGCGTCTGGCTTGATGGCTGGCATGCAGAAACGCACGAAGCCGAATCACATGCCCGGAATACGACGCCGGTCGATGAGTATTTCGCTGCAGGAACAGCGCCCATCCTCGATCTTCAGGCTGAACATGACGCAGTAGCACCGCGCCGCTTTTCCAAGGTACTTAAGTCCATGCTGGGCGATCGGGTGACTATAGTCGTGATCCCGAATGCCGGTCATGCGCTGGCACCCGAGCAGCCGCAAGCCATGGCTGACGCGATTGCTACTTTCGCAAGGCGTGTATTTGCTGCTAAGTAGTTCAGCAAAGGCATGACCGAAAGATATCTCTTTTTGCACTAGTGGGCCACTTGACAAATGCATCGACATTCGAGTGGTCGTAACGACCTATGCCGCGCTTGGAGAATAATGCTCACTCCCTGCCGGAATGCTAATGTCGTTGCCAAGTGACCCGCTAGGTGGATGCCCGAGCTGCGGGTGCGTTGCCCTAATTATGACGGAAGATAAAATGACGATCGAACCAAGCGACGGCCGGCGTGCACTGCTGAAAGGCCTGGCGGCAATAGGGTTGGGAGCTACGGGCTCTTTTGCGGCAGCCGATGCTTCTGCAGAAGGCAGCGTTCCCAATTCTTCTGGCAGCGCAAGTCCAGTACGGGCAGCCCCTCCACTGGCGTGTGATTCCCATATCCATATTTACAGCAACAAGTTCCCCATCCTTGACTCAAAGGCTTCGTTACCCATACAGGCAACGGTCGAGGACTATCGCAAATTCCAGCGGCGCATAGGCACTAGTCGTACAGTGGTCGTACAGCCGGCCAATTACGGAACGGATAACCGTGTCACATTAGACGCGATAGCTCAGTTGGGTGCTGAAAATACGCGTGGGATTGCTGTAGTCGGTCCGGACGTTATCGATTCAGAACTGCAACGGCTGCACGATGGTGGTATAAGAGGCATTCGATTTTCGTTGTTCAATCCAGACCATGCGGTGGGACTGTTAAAAAGGCTGGGGTTCTTGCTCAGCACCCTGACGTAAAAGTTCAAGGAATCGGCTTATGTGCTCCGGCAATTCGCTCATTTTCTTGTAATAAGCGGCAAGCTTCGCCGGAAGATCGTCATTGATCACGGCACACCGTACTTGTACAAGCCAATGTGCTCCGCGGGTTGTCCACCGCATGTGTTGGCGCTTGCACATTCTGACATTGATGATCTGGTTGACCGCAGATTCTGCCATCGCTGTTGAAATCGGCTTGTTTGCTTTCTGTCGCTTTGCATAGGCGACAAGTGAAGTCTTGTTGCCTTCGATGTATGCCCAAAGATCTCGCAATCGATAGTCCAGATGACGCATGCTCTCTTCAAAGGCAGGCGTTTCTGCGACGATGATTCGGCACAACACAAGCGCCTGCCGGATTTTATCCTCAGCTTTCTCGAAGCTGGCATGCCAAAAGCACCATCGCAGCTTTGTCATCTGTCGATGCAGGAGATTCTTTGTATGCGTTTCTGTCTCGGACAGTGCCTGCATGCCTTTCGAGATTTGTTCCAGGTATCGGATGCGCATAGAGAGATGGAACCAGTCCAGGATGGGCGTTACGGGGAACGGCAACTGACGATGTATGCTCTGGACGCCATTGCCACCATCCGTAATCACACAAACCTTTGGAGACGTGGTTCCTGCACATGTCTGAAGCAATGCGGCAAATCTGTCTGCAATCGACGGAACTTCGCTACGCACGCAAGCGAAAACGCGAGGCTTCACCCCTGAAGCAGCAAGACGTCCCGTCAGTATCTCGAACGAGGCCGGCCGTACCTCCTCTTGTCCTCGCACGAATCCGCCGTCGACCGCGATTGACCACTCCGTGTCCGGTGATAGTGCTTCGCCGGGTGCCAATTCAATAGCGTCTATCCTTGCCCCTACCCGTAATGTCCTATTCCGTACTGTCACATGATTTAGCTTTTCAGTCCCAGGCAAGAATTCTTTCATCATCACGACTACCTGCCGGTATGACATCTTCGCGGCCAGCCTTGACTGCAGCAGGAGCAGGTCCGGTGCTGCACGTTCCGGTAGGATTTTCGATAACGGGCTAAACAGGACCTCCAAATAGAAGGGTGGTTCGCATGGACACGACATTAGTCTCGGACTACGAACGCTGACTGTACCGAATACGGTATCAATCTTGAGTCGTCTATAGTCCTTCAGTTGCGTCTGTCGTCGGCAATTACTGCACACGCGTCGGGTTTCGCAGTACTCGTCCGCTTGCGCCGGGATTACTACTTGTTGCAACCCGGAGAGCAGTTGCTTTCCATCGGCAAGCGATAATCCAATCGACTCTGGGTCGAGTAAGTGGACAGGGCGGTCAAATCGCGCCACTTCGATTGTTGTGGTATCGCCCCAATCCATCACCAGCTCAGCCCGAACGACGATCTTCATGCTGCTCTCCCCCGAGTTGCTTACTCACCCCTCATTTCCAACACCCGAACACTCTGCTCATCATGATTATAGGCAATTACCCACCACATTTTTAACAGTCCCCCAGCCCCCGGATTGTTCCGCTCTCCACCGAGCGGTGCGTGAAATGCCAGCAGAGAACAAGGCATGGAACAACACAAAACTTCGATCGTCAAAGTACTTCAACAACATGATTGAGCAAGATCATCGTGGCGTGAAATCTCGCATCGGGCCGATGCTCGGCTTTAAGGATTTTGATCGGGCAGCCGTCACGATCTCTGGCATCGAACTGCTACACCGGATCCGCAAGGGGCAGTTCGCGCTTGGGCGTTTGCGCATTCAAGGCCAAACCACGTCTGCCATCTGGAATGCAGTGCTCTTCGTCTAAAGTTTTACGGCATGATGAAATTGGTTCGCCAAAATGCTGCTATTTGCACCAGAGCCAAAAATTCTGGCATTGCATAAAATTGGGACCGATTTGGTGAAAACTCGTCCAATGAAATCGTCTTGAACTTTTTCCATCAGCAAGTTGACGGTACCCGTCGAGGTGGCGATTGCGAATGGGCCACCTGTCAAGCTGCACCGGTGATGACCCGAAAGCGTTGTCCGATACGCTGCAATGACGCACGCGTCATTGCAGTTCGGCGAGCAGCGCCCCGGCCTCCTGCAGGTCCGCGGTGTCGAAACCTTCGGTGAACCAGCCGTAGGTCTCGGCCAACATCTGGCGGGCGTCTCCCGGCTTGCCCTGCTGTCGCCACAGCCGGCTCAGGCCCATCACCGCGCGCAGTTCCAGCGATCGGGCGCCTTGCCGGCGGGCGATCGCGATCGCCTTCAGGAAGCAGGCTTCGGCTTCGTCCCGGCCGCCAGCCTCCCCCTCGCGGCTCGGCTGCAGCAGCGTCAGCTCCCCCTTGAGCCGATACAGCTCCGCCTCGTACACACGATCTTCCGCTCGATCCACCACGACCAGCGCCTCGGCCAAGGCCTTCAGCCCTGCCTCGGCTTGTCCCGCTCTTCCGTAGGCTTCGGCCAGTAGCGCCAGGAAATGCGGCCGCCAAAGTTCCGCCCCGGTGGCACGGTAGGCGACCAGGCCCTGTTGCATCTTTTCGATGCCTTCTGCTGCGTGTCCCTGCTCGGCCAGCACCCAACCGGAGAGGATGGTTCCGTAAGCCAGCCAGAACGGGAAGCCGTGCTCGGTCGCGAGGGCGAGGAGTGCATCCACCAGCTCGCGCGTCGGCTGCGCTTCGCGGCGGTGCAGATGAAGCTCGGCGGCAAAGATCAAGGCATCGGCCGAGGCAGGAGGCTGGGATAGGGTCTGCGCCAGAGCGAGCGCCGCCTGGCTGCGTGCGAGGGCCTGATCCGGATAGCCGAGCAACCACAGGTCCCAGGCTACGAAGGCTAGCCCCAGCACGCCCGGCTCCAGTCCATAGGGTAAGGCAGGCGAGTGCTGCTGAGGGTCATACAGGGTCAACGCCTGCTCCAGTTGTGTGCGGGCAGGCTCCAGCTCGCCGAGACTGAACAAGATGGCCCCCAACGCCCGATGGGCTTGCACGAGCAGCGCAGGGTCTCGCGCCTCTTGAGCGACGGCAAGGAGTTGCTCCCCCAGCTTGCGTGCGGTCGGCAGTTCCCCACGGACCTGATAAAACGTGCGCAGGCCCAGCAGGGCGGGGAACAGCTCAATCGTTTCCCCGAGCTGTCGGCCCAGCGTCAACGCCCGGGTATAGGTCGCCTCCACTTCCGGGGACGCGTGCCCCTTGGTGGCCCTCCAGACCGGACCGAGCGTGATCTCGATCGCGAGTTCCTGCCGTGCGCGCTCGGGAGTGTCAGGCAGTGTCTTGAGCAAGGCCAGGGCCGCAGTGAGATGGGTGACCGCTTCGGCATCGGCGGAGCGCTGCACCGCCTGGCGCCCGGCGCAGTGGAGGTATTCCACCGCCTTCGGCGCGTTGCCGCTGCGGCTGAAATGATGCGCCAACTCACTGCAGTGCTCATCGAGCTGGGTGCTGAACATGGCCTCGATCGCCTGCGCCGTGCGTTCATGCAGCGCACAGCGCCGCTCGCTCAGCAGCGCGCCGTAGGCCACCTCCTGGGTCAGCGCATGCTTGAAGCTGTACTCCACCTCCGGAAACGCCGGTTGCTCGTAGATGAACTCCCCGGCCTGCAGCCGCGTCAGCAGGCTCTTCAGTGTGTCTTCGGGCTGCAGGGCGACGCGCACGAGCAAGCTCCAGGGAAATGCCTTGCCGATTACCGACAGGGTCTGCAGCAGCGCCTTCTCGGCCGCCCCCAGCCGGTCGATGCGGGCGGCGAGCACCCCCTGCACGGTGGTCGGGATGTGCAGGGCGGTCGGGCTCTGCTCGATACGGTAATGCCCGCGTTCGCCGCGCAGCACCTGCTCCTCGATCAGCGTCTGCACGACTTCTTCGATGAAGAACGGATTGCCTTCGGTCTGCGCCAGAATCAGGTGCGCAAGCGGGGTGAGCCCGGCGGCATCGCCCAGCAGCGCTCGCAACAGTTCCCGGGCTTCGGCTTCGCCCAGCGAATCCAGCCGCAGTTGGGTGTAGTAACCCTTGTGGCGCCAGTCGTGCCGGTACTCGGGCCGGTAATTGACCAGCAGCAGGATGCGGGCGTTGGCCACGCTCTCGCCGAGAAAGCCGAGGAAGGCCTCGGTCTCGCTGTCGAGGGTTCTGATAATCATATAGCCGACCTCCCTCCTAGCTGAGAAAGCAGCCGGAGTAGAGTCAAGGTTCGCAAAGACTTTGACACAAAGGAGGCCGACATGAACAAGTTTAGCGGAATTGATCTTCATTCGAACAACAGCGTGGTGGTCATTAGTGATGAGGCGGATCGGATCCTGTACCAGCGGCGCCTGCCAAACGATTTGAAACAGATTCAGGCAGCGCTGGCGCCCTTTCGTGAAGAGCTGGTCGGCGTGGTCATCGAATCGACGTTCAATTGGTATTGGCTTGTGGATGGGCTGACGGAAGATGGTTACCAGGTGCATCTGGCGAACCCCGCGGCGATCAAGCAGTACGAGGGATTGAAATACAGCGGGGACTTTGCGGATGCGGCGCATCTCGGGCAACTCCTGCGCCTGGGTTTATTGCCGGAAGGCTATATCTATCCACCGGAACAACGTCAGGTACGCGACCTGTCGCGCAAGCGGATGCAACTGGTGCGCTGTTGTACGGCCCAGATACTGGCGATCGAGAACATATTGGCACGGCAGACAGGCGGACGGATGACGAGCAAGATGATCAAGCGTCTGGGCGACGAACAAGTTGACGGACTTGGTTTTGCGCCGGATGTGACGCTCGCGATGAAGGCCAATCTGGCAGTGATGCAGACGCTCCAAAGCGAGATCGGGATACTGGAGCAGCGGCTCGCGGAACGGGTGACATTGCGTCCGGACTACGGGTTATTGCAGTCGGTGCCGGGCATTGGCCCGATATTGGCGACAACGATCATGCTGGAAACGGGAACCATCACACGCTTTGCCGAAGTGGGCAATTTCAGTTCGTACTGCCGCTGCGTGAACAGCCGGCGGGAAAGCAACAGCAAGACGAAGGGACAAGGCAACACGAAGAATGGCAACAAGTATCTTGCCTGGGCGTTTGTCGAGGCAGCCAATTTTGCCATTCGCTCATGTCCCGAGGCGAAGCGCTTTTACGAACGCAAGAAACGCAGGAGGAACGGGATAGTCGCGATCAAGGCGCTGGCGCACAAACTGGCACGTGCTTGCTACCACATGTTGCGAGAGCAGAAGCCGTTTGATGTAACGCGCTGCTTCGCGTAAAGGTTTGGCGCAAAGGGGACGAGCCAGTAATGCGACTGGTGAAAATTCATGGTTCTGATTGGACGTTCCCTTTGCGCCACCGACTGTTTGCCAATGACTGGGTCGCCCAGGCGATGAGCCACTCATGACTGGCGTTGCGACAGCGACAGCCACGGCTCTGTGAAAGCAATCCATTGGACATCGTCTGGCACCAACGTTTCTCTGGGGCGGCAACAGCCGCCAGGGCAACCGTGAGCAATAGCGCGGCGTGCTTGATCTCGATGGGTGTCTGGTGCGATTCAGTTTGCAACCAGTTGAGAGAAAACGGATGCGATTTCGATTGGAAAGCAGTAAGGCAAAGAACAGAAAGGATTTCGCTTGATTGCAGTGGTGATGAAAAATCCATCGCCACGGCAATCAAGCGATGGATGAATTCGTACCTTGACGGCGGCCGGCTAATGGGTGTCGCATTGTTGAGCGCGAGAGGGATTTTCCTGTGCAGGACATGGCCCCCGATTACAGTGGACGGATTTGTCCCGCCAGCGCATAAAACTGGTCGGCGAACGACATGGCAGTGGCGCCATCGACCGCGAACTGACCCTTGCGGATCATGTGCATGAATTCGATACCGGCCAGTACATTACTTGCAGACCGGAAGGACTTGAAGTTGAGCATCGGCCTGGTCACGCGCTTGATCGCACGGTGGTCCTGTTCGACGATGTTGTTGAGGTATTTGACCTGGCGTACGGTGATCTGGACATCCCGGTAGCGGTTGATCTCGTCGATGGCAGCTTTGTTGGCGCCGCTCTTGTCCATCGTGACTTTGTCCGGAGCGCCGTTTTCATGGATGGCCTTGTCGAAGAACCGCCTGGCCGCAGCCATGTCACGGTGTGCCCTGAGAAGAAAATCGATGGTTTTTCCCTCTTTGTCGACTGCACGGTAGAGATACTTCCAGACACCCTTAACTTTGATGTACGTTTCGTCCATGCGCCAGCTGGTGCCGACCTTGCGCTTGTGTTTGCGCGCCAACTTTTCAATCAGCGGCAGGAAACGGATCGCCCACCGGTTGATCGATGAATGGTCGACCGACACGCCGCGCTCTTCCATCATTTCCTCAAGGTGACGGTAACTTAACGGGTAGGCTGCATACCAGCGGATGCAGACCAAAATCACGTCGATCGGAAAACGCACCCCTTTGAAATTGAGCATATCAATTAGTCTATTAGCCAAGGACGCAGTAGTCTACCTGATCGGCATGCAGCTTTGGCTAATGCGACACCCATTAGCCGGCCGCCGTCAAGGTACGAATTCATCCATCGCTTGATTGCCGTGGCGATGGATTTTTCATCACCACTGCAATCAAGCGAAATCCTTTCTGTTCTTTGCCTTACTGCTTTCCAATCGAAATCGCATCCGTTTTCTCTCAACTGGTTGCAAACTGAATCGCACCAGACACCCATCGAGATCAAGCACGCCGCGCTATTGCTCACGGTTGCCCTGGCGGCTGTTGCCGCCCCAGAGAAACGTTGGTGCCAGACGATGTCCAATGGATTGCTTTCACAGAGCCGTGGCTGTCGCTGTCGCAACGCCAGTCATGAGTGGCTCATCGCCTGGGCGACCCAGTCATTGGCAAACAGTCGGTGGCGCAAAGGGAACGTCCAATCAGAACCATGAATTTTCACCAGTCGCATTACTGGCTCGTCCCCTTTGCGCCAAACCTTTACGCGAAGCAGCGCGTTACATCAAACGGCTTCTGCTCTCGCAACATGTGGTAGCAAGCACGTGCCAGTTTGTGCGCCAGCGCCTTGATCGCGACTATCCCGTTCCTCCTGCGTTTCTTGCGTTCGTAAAAGCGCTTCGCCTCGGGACATGAGCGAATGGCAAAATTGGCTGCCTCGACAAACGCCCAGGCAAGATACTTGTTGCCATTCTTCGTGTTGCCTTGTCCCTTCGTCTTGCTGTTGCTTTCCCGCCGGCTGTTCACGCAGCGGCAGTACGAACTGAAATTGCCCACTTCGGCAAAGCGTGTGATGGTTCCCGTTTCCAGCATGATCGTTGTCGCCAATATCGGGCCAATGCCCGGCACCGACTGCAATAACCCGTAGTCCGGACGCAATGTCACCCGTTCCGCGAGCCGCTGCTCCAGTATCCCGATCTCGCTTTGGAGCGTCTGCATCACTGCCAGATTGGCCTTCATCGCGAGCGTCACATCCGGCGCAAAACCAAGTCCGTCAACTTGTTCGTCGCCCAGACGCTTGATCATCTTGCTCGTCATCCGTCCGCCTGTCTGCCGTGCCAATATGTTCTCGATCGCCAGTATCTGGGCCGTACAACAGCGCACCAGTTGCATCCGCTTGCGCGACAGGTCGCGTACCTGACGTTGTTCCGGTGGATAGATATAGCCTTCCGGCAATAAACCCAGGCGCAGGAGTTGCCCGAGATGCGCCGCATCCGCAAAGTCCCCGCTGTATTTCAATCCCTCGTACTGCTTGATCGCCGCGGGGTTCGCCAGATGCACCTGGTAACCATCTTCCGTCAGCCCATCCACAAGCCAATACCAATTGAACGTCGATTCGATGACCACGCCGACCAGCTCTTCACGAAAGGGCGCCAGCGCTGCCTGAATCTGTTTCAAATCGTTTGGCAGGCGCCGCTGGTACAGGATCCGATCCGCCTCATCACTAATGACCACCACGCTGTTGTTCGAATGAAGATCAATTCCGCTAAACTTGTTCATGTCGGCCTCCTTTGTGTCAAAGTCTTTGCGAACCTTGACTCTACTCCGGCTGCTTTCTCAGCTAGGAGGGAGGTCGGCTATATGATTATCAGAACCGCAAAAAGTATACTTTTTGCACGGCACGTTTTAAGGGCTTTGTATTGTACCGGCAGGCTGGTTTCCAGTGCGAAAACCGTTGCGGAAAACAAAATGCAATTTCTGCCGATATGTGCTACCTTTTTGCACTATGGAAGCTCACAAATCCGTTCTCTCGAACCAGGCACCGCATCGAATTGGCTATGCGCGTGTCAGTAGCGTCGGCCAAAATTTGGATTCGCAGTTGGATGCCTTGCAAAAGGCGGGTTGCAAGAAAATATTCTCCGACAAGATGACTGGTTCCAGAATGGATCGCCCCGGCTGGGATCAACTGATGGAATATGTCCGTCCTGGCGACGCGCTGGTCGTGACGGAACTGAGCCGTATGACGCGCTCCTTGATCAACCTGCTGGAAACGGCGCAATTACTGGAGCAGAAGCAGATCAATTTGGTTTCATTGCGTGAAAATATTGATACCAGCACTGCCACCGGTCGATGTTTCCTTTCGATGATGGGCGCTATCCACCAGATGGAACGTGAGTTGCGCGCTGAACGCGCCTCTGCGGGCCGAGCCTCAGCAAAAGTGCGCGGTAAAACGGGAGGCCGGCCACGAACCGACGTCGTGAAATTGGAAAATGCCAAAGTGCTCTATGAAAATTCCGGGAAAACGGCTGACGAAGTCTGTAAGGTTGTCGGCGTCGGACGACGAATATTTTTTACGTATCTCGCGCAGCAACGAGAAATGACACACGCCTAACAAGGAACGCAATGCCAGTCATATTTCGTTATAAGGGTTATCGGTTCTTCTTCTACTCAAATGAAGGCAGTCCACGAGAACCGGTACACGTGCATGTTCGCGGTAATGATGGCGAAGCGAAATTCTGGTTGCATCCGATGGTTCATTTGGGCAACAGTGATGGTTTTGATGCGAGAACCTTGCGCGAACTGGCAGAAGCGGTTGAGCAAAACACAGCGGTTATTGAAAGGGCATGGAATGAACACTTCTGCTAAATCAGTGCGGTTTGACGAAAACAGCATGTGGGTCGAGTTGTCGGATGGCCGTGCACTCGGCATTCCGTTGGCTTGGTTTCCGCGACTCCTGCATGCTAAGCCGGAGCAACGCCAAAAATGTGAACTGTCGATCAACGGCATTCATTGGGACGAACTTGACGAAGATATTTCGGTGGCTGGGCTTTTGGCCGGGCGCGGTGACTCTACGCGCGCCACAATGATTGCCGCTTAACGGGAGCAGTGCTGCATGGCCACTGTTACCCGTTATGGTCCAGTTGATTCAGCCGCGTTGTAGCGACTGCGTGAGGAGTTCGATAGCAGAAATATTTTGGATGCCATCGACAAGATCGATGATATACGGTGCCGGATCGATGACTTACGGGATGAACTGCTGAAGCTGCACAGCATGGCGCATGACATGATCAATGATGCCAGCCCTGATGGACCACCGCCGGAATATCCAATCTGGGAGTACGCCGAAGAGATTTCCATGGCGATCTGGGAGTGGCCTCGCAACCTTGAAGCCGTGCGTAAAACCATGGATCAAATCGCTACATTAATGCCTGACCCAGATGAGGATTTTGAAAACGGATAGTCCGTCGGATTATGAAACTTGAATTCCGCATTTGAGCGCGACCTGGTTGTGGGGCGGCACAACGCAATGACGACCGAATTTGTGATGCCGTGTGCCAAATTGCTTAAGAAAAAAAATGACCCAACCTGATAACGAAACGATTGAAGAAGTATATCCGTTTGACACCGAAGAGAGAGGCACCTGGACATGGGCAGCATTTCCAAGAAATGATTAATCTCGACCAAGTCCCAACCGATTCACCACTTAGTCAGTCAGTGACACGCGACGGAAAGACCGTACAAGTCGAAATATACGAAAACGGCGAAGGCGGCTGGCTTCTGGAAGTGGTCGATGAATACGGCAACTCCACCGTCTGGGACGCTTCGTTTGGAAGCGACCGAGATGCGCTGAATAAAGCATTCAACACGATCGATGAGGAAGGAATCGATTCGTTGATTGGTTCGCCATCCGATGGTATAGCGGCGATGGCACTGGATCATCCGTTGTCGAACGCCGAATTGGAGGAACTTGACGACTTCCTTGGCGACGAGGATATCGAGAAAACGTCGATGGATGTCTCCACGCTGGATGGCTTTTTGACCGCCATTGCCATTGGTCCACAGATTGCGTTGCCATCGGAGTGGTTGTTTTGGATCTGGGACATGGAGGAAGGCGAAGCCGAACCGGCATTCAAAGACGAGGAGCAGGCAAACCGGATCATGTCGCTAATCATGCGTCACTATAATTCGGTGATGGATACTTTCAATACTGATCCTGCGTCATTTGAACCAATATTCTGGCGAGATGTTTGCTGGGGTGCGGCAGAATGGTGCGAAGGCTTCCTTCTCGGTTTCCAGTTCAACGAACAAGATTGGAGCCTGTTAGCCGTTGGGCAGCCTGCATGGTTGACGCCATTCCTGCGCTTGGGAACCGATGATGGCATCGCGATTACCGAAAGCGCTAACGATGCCGACAAGTGGATGAACGAAATCGAATCATCGCTCATGAAAATTCATGAATATTGGAAATACAATCGCGGTAATCAGCCGCTTGGGCAGTTCAGAGGCGCATTTGATTTCGATGCGCAGAAAGAGGCCGTAACCATAATTCGTGGTGGTCCGAAGATTGGACGCAATGATCCGTGTCCCTGCGGCAGTGGAAAGAAATTCAAAAAATGTTGCGTCGCGGACGGCACCACACCATCTTTACATTGAAGCGGAAGATCAACATGCAGCAAATCCATTGCGCTGGGTGCAACGAAATTTCACCCAGCTACGACATCATCCACTATGGTTCAACGGATAGCGGTTATCGACAGCTTTGCACACGATGCTACAACGCAGAGGTCGCCAAACGCTGCGGTCTGGATGATTTTGAGAACATCCGGCTCGAACCGATTGGTATCGACGACTGTACCGGCCAGAAGCACGAGTTTCATTTTCGTACGCGTCTGATGGGGCACATTGTGTCGATAGAGGCTTTTGAGCTTCAGAATGGAAGCCCTGGCGGCTACCTGTTTCAACAGGTAGCCGACCCTGAAGAAGACTTATTTTCCCTGCTGGGGCGTCTCATCCAAAAAATGCGCCGTGCGCTTGCCGTCAAACATGTAGAGGGCGGCCAACTCGGGCTGCAAATTATCGACCAAACGGTGCGCGGGCGCATCGAATCTGATTTGGACGCCGACGTCCGCATGCCGCTGGTAGTGGTCGACGGCCGAGAAATATCTTGGGAAGAGTTCGGTGAGATGTTAATGACCTTTGAGGGCTGGCAATTCAGACTGCACCTCGCTGATCCAAGTGAGGACGTCTGAACCTGCATAAGTCCCGTTCATCGCAAATGCGCCGAGGACGAGCTTGAATAGCCAATTTTACCTTTTCGAGGGGTTGGGCATTAATAGCCAAATTTGGAATGCCGTAGAGGGCGTTTTTTTCGGCCTCTGAAAGGATTGTCAGTCGCGCATTGTGGTCACCGCGCATGTGGGACCTTCAAGAGGATATGGTTGGTATGCATGGGAATGTAATATAGTCAAAATCTTCAATGGTTCACGATACACTGACTAAGTGACTAGCAAAGTGACATATTTTTGTATTCAATCGACCCATCTGGCGCATGTCACGCAAACGTTCGTTCAGGTGACACGATGCTGATCGGCTACATGCGCGTTTCCAAGGCGGATGGCTCCCAGGTTTTGGACATGCAAAGAGATGCATTGCTGGCCGCCGGCATTGAGGCTGAGCACATGTATGAAGATTTGGCATCGGGAAGCCTGGATGCACGGCCTGGACTGATCAGCTGCCTGAAAGCGCTGCGGGCAGGCGACACGCTGCTGGTGTGGAAACTTGATCGTCTCGGCCGCAATTTGCGTCACCTCATCAACACGGTGCACGAGTTGACAACCAAAGGTGTTGGTTTCCAAGTGTTGACGGGTCATGGCGCCTCCATCAATACTAGGACGCCTGAAGGTCAACTGGTGTTCGGCATCTTTGCGGCCTTGACTGAATTTGAGCGGGCGCTGATTTCAGAACGTACCAAGGTGGGCTTGGCGTCAGCCCGCGCGCGTGGACGCAATGGAGGTGGCCAGTACAAGATGACGCCGGCGAAATTGCGCCTGGCCATGGCCGCCATGGGTAAAAAGGAAACGGTCGTGAGCGAACTATGCAAGGAGTTGGGGGTCACGCGTCAGACCCTTTACCGGCATCTTGGCCCTGACGGCGCGCTGCGCCAAGACGGTCAAAAGATGCTGGGACGCTGAGAAAAATGGGAACTCTGAAATTTTCGTGGATTTGGGCGTACAACCCCCACAAGGTAATACATTGTCCAGACCCTGCTCGGCTGCATGTACCGATGAAACGCGCGCAGAAGTAAAAAAAACGAACAAAGGAGAGCTCAAAGACTGGTAGAAAGAGTCGTCATGAGAGCGCTCCTTCAGGTGTCGTCTGCAATCAGCCGTTGAGCGTGCGGCCGCCGTCAACGATGATTTCGGAGCCGACAGTCCATCGGGACTCGTCGGAAGCGAGGTACAGCACCGCCTTGGCCACTTCCTCCGGCGTGCCGAAGCGGCCGAACGGAATGGTTGCGGCAATGTCCTTGTTGACCTGGTCGCGGTAGGCATCGGGAATGCCGAGCTTGTCGTACAGCGGCGTTTCAACCGGGCCAGGACTGACGGCGTTGACGCGAATGCCGCGTCCGAGCAGTTCGCTCGAAAGCGTCTTCGACATGTTCAGAAATGCAGCCTTGGTCGCGGCATATACCGACGAATGCGCCGCGCCGACGTGCGCGTTGATCGACGTATTGAGCACCACCGATGCGGGGTTCGCGAAGACAGGCAACAGCGCCTGGATCAGGAAGTAGGGCCCCTTGACGTTGATGTCGAACGAGCGATCGAACATTTCTTCCGTCCACTCTTCGATCGGCGCCCAAACGGATACGCCGGCGTTGAGAAAGGCGATATCGAGCTGACCATAGTGAGACAGGACGGCTTGCGCCAACTCCTTCTGAGCGACCACGTTGGCTGAATCGGCGCGCAGCACCAGAACCTCGGTGCCAAGTTCCGCCTTGGCCTTCGCAATGGAATCCGGATTGACGCCGGTGACGATGACGCGTGCGCCTTCGGCGAGGAACTGCTTGGCTGTTTCGAGGCCAATGCCACTGGTGCCGCCGGTGATGAGAGTACGTTTGCCTTGCAAGCGGGACATAAAAATTCTCCTGTCGATTATTCATGGTCAACCAACGTTGGCTGACCTGCCGTGGGGAGAACTATGCGCTCATGCTTGAAATTCTATAAGATCATATCTTTGTATATGTTTCATGCTCGTAGCGTATGAATGGAGGATTTAACTTTGGACCGATTTCTTGTGATGACATGCTTCGCGCGTGCGGTGGAAACAGGCAGCTTTTCCGCCGCCGGCCGTGACCTGGGCTTGGGACAGCCGAATATCAGCCGCTATGTCGCGGCATTGGAGGAGCATTTACAAACGCGATTGCTGCACCGGTCAACGCGCAAGCTCGCGCTGACACCCGAGGGCGAACGCTACTATGCGGAAGTCCGGCGCATCCTGGACGCGGTGGCGGAGTCAGAATCGTCTTTCAGGCAGAGCGTCGATCCCTCCGGATTGCTGCGCGTTGCCTGCCCGACCGCTCTGGCCCACGCATTCGTATTGCCGCATGTCCCGGCGTTCCTGGCACGCTATCCAGCATTGTCGCTCGATCTCCAGATCAATGATCGCTATGTGAATCTGGTCGATGAGGGTGCTGAGCTGGCGATTCGGATCGGCCATCTGGACGACAGCGCGCTACGCGCGCGGCGCATCGGCTTGTTCGAGCGCGTGTTCGTCGCCAGCAAGGGGTATCTCGCTCAGCGCGGCGTCCCCGTCATACCCGAGGATCTACGCAGCCACGATTGCGTCATCTACACCTTGCTGTCGTCAGGTGCGACATGGCGCTTCCGGGGTGCCGAAGTTCCGGTATCTGGCCGGTTCCGGGTTAACTCGCCTGAGGCCGTGCGCGAATCGGTCAATGCAGGACTGGGAATCGGCCATGGGCCGGAATGGCTATTTGAGGAAGGTCTCAGGAACGGCAATTTGCAATTACTGCTGATGCAACACACTGCACCTCCGGTGCCGGTTCAAATCATTTATGTTGCAAACCGCCTGCTTCCAACTCGGGCAGTTGTATTCATGGATTTCATCGCTGAGGCGTTTTCCAAGGTTCCCGCTCTTAACGCCCCTCAGCTGCAAGTAGCGCAATAATGCTATCGACAGGAAGTGGTTGTCCGCTAGCCGCCCAGGCTGCTGCCTGCACGGAAGTGGACGATGGGAACGTCTCGCTGAACCAAGAACGCGTGGCTGGCGCAAATTGTTCGAGCGAATCGGCCCTAGCAGCGTCCAGGAGCGCCATCGCCGTGAATCAACCCTTCGCGCTCTTGGCCGCCGCGCGGTCGGCGCGCTCAGCCCACTGCTGCAGTTGCTCATGATCCTCGGCCACGTCGGCGGGCACCTCCCAGTAAGATTTCAGCGCATGTTCTTCGCCTTTGCTCACGTAGCCCAGGGCATGGGAACCTGCGGCCTCGTAATTTTTGCGCGAGTCGTCATCAACCTTGAAGTAGAGTCCCCCATGCCAAACCATGGCAAAGACATGATCGTGCCGATAGAGTCCGACGGCACCGAACAACGGCCGCGTAGTGATCTTCGCCCAGGAGGAGAGCTGATCTACGTAATGATCTGCAAGTTCTTGGGCCTTCCGGGATTGCTGGGTCATTGCTTGGGTCCATTTTCTTGAGGTGGTTTGTCCGGCCCTTGGCCTGGAGGCTGTGCCTTCGATGATCCATCGACACCCAGCAAGTAACGCTGGATCGAGTTATTTGACGTCTCAGCAATCTGGGTGAGAGCGCCAGTGGGCCTCTCCACCGAAAGGCGACGGGGTGGTTTTACCCAACGTGATGTCGCCCAGCCTAATGGCGGTGAGCGTCTGGAATCGAGTGCTCACCGAGATCGATACGCCGATGTTTTTCAGCTTGAGCACCCGGTCGCCACGCACCTCGACAGCTTGGATCACCTCTTGGCTCTTTGCTTACGTCCTACTCTTCTTCGGCCTGTCATGCACAGGCATGCTTTCGACGACCAACTGATAGGATGTATTGACCAGTTCAGTGATCAACTGCGGGGTGATGCCGTGGCCCGCGCCGACGGAGATCCAGTGCCCCTTGTCCAGGTAACGTCCAAAAGTCACCGTTTGGAAGTGATCCCGCAGCGCACTCGCATGATGCGGGTCGGCTTTTAGTGTGATAATTCTTTCGTCGGGATCGTCGGTCACGATCATGAAAATTTTGTCGCCGACCTTGTATACGTCCAGCTTTTCCACGAATGGGCGGCCGTGGCTCACACCTGGCAACGATGCCGCTACTTTTCGCGCCAGCGGCTGAAGTTGGCGCTTCGAAGCGCCTCTTGTACCTAACCTCTGGTCGCCGGAATCGCGCACGTTCATACGAACACCTTTCTCCTTGAGCCTGTAGGACTCGCGTGTTTTTGTCGGGACTGTTAAAAAGGCTGGGGTTCTTGCTCAGCACCCTGACGTAAAAGTTCAAGGAATCGGCTTATGTGCTCCGGCAATTCGCTCATTTTCTTGTAATAAGCGGCAAGCTTCGCCGGAAGATCGTCATTGATCACGGCACACCGTACTTGTGCAAGCAAATGCGCCCCGCGGGTTGTCCACCTCATGTGTTGGCGCTTGCACATTCGGGCATTGATGATTTGGTTGACCGCAGATTCTGCCATCGCTGTTGAAATCGGCTTGTTTGCTTTCTGTCGCTTTGCATAGGCGACAAGTGAAGTCTTGTTGCCCTTTATGTATGCCCAAAGATCTCGCAATCGATAGTCCAGATGACGCATGCTCTCTTCAAAGGCAGGCGTTTCTGCGACGATGATTCGGCACAGCACAAGCGCCTGTCGGATTTTATCCTCAGCTTTCTCGAAGCTGGCATGCCAAAAGCACCATCGCAGCTTTGTCATCTGTCGATGCAGGAGATTCTTTGTATGCGTTTCTGTCTCGGACCGTGCCTGCATACCTTTCGAGATTTGCTCCAGATATCGGATACGCATAGAGATATGGAACCAGTCCAGGATGGGCGTTACGGGGAACGGCAACTGACGATGTATGCTCTGGACGCCATTGCCGCCATCCGTCATCACACAAACCTTTGGAGACGTGGTTCCTGCACATGTCTGAAGCAATGCGGCAAATCTGTCTGCAATCGACGGAACTTCGCTACGCACGCAAGCGAAAACGCGAGGCTTCACCCCTGAAGCAGCAAGACGTCCCGTCAGTATCTCGAACGAGGCCGGCCGTACCTCCTCTTGTCCTCGCACGAATCCGCCGTCGACCGCGATTGACCACTCCGTGTCCGGTGATAGTGCTTCGCCGGGTGCCAATTCAATAGCGTCTATCCTTGCCCCTACCCGTAATGTCCTATTCCGTACTGTCACATGATTTAGCTTTTCAGTCCCAGGCAAGAATTCTTTCATCATCACGACTACCTGCCGGTATGACATCTTCGCGGCCAGCCTTGACTGCAGCAGGAGCAGGTCCGGTGCTGCACGTTCCGGTAGGATTTTCGATAACGGGCTAAACAGGACCTCCAAATAGAAGGGTGGTTCGCATGGACACGACATTAGTCTCGGACTACGAACGCTGACTGTACCGAATACGGTATCAATCTTGAGTCGTCTATAGTCCTTCAGTTGCGTCTGTCGTCGGCAATTACTGCACACGCGTCGGGTTTCGCAGTACTCGTCCGCTTGCGCCGGGATTACTACTTGTTGCAACCCGGAGAGCAGTTGCTTTCCATCGGCAAGCGATAATCCAATCGACTCTGGGTCGAGTAAGTGGACAGGGCGGTCAAATCGCGCCACTTCGATTGTTGTGGTATCGCCCCAATCCGTCACCAGTTCAGCCCGAACGACGATCTTAATGTTGCTCTCCCCCGAGTTGCTTACTCACCCCTCATTTCCAACACCCGAACACTCTGCTCATCATGATTATAGGCAATTACCCACCACATTTTTAACAGTCCCACAAAAAAAGAGCCATCACTGTAAATTCAGTGACTTACGAATTTCGACTTGTTTGCAGATTTGCTTCGGTTGACGGCACTTGGGCTCGACGCCGGCAGCCGGATCGAGTTTGTTGAAACCGAAAAGGGCAAGTACGCAATCGTCCCGGCCACTAGCCCCGTGCTAGCCCTGAAGGGCATGCTGCGCAAACCTGTTGTGCCTGTGTCGATCGAGAGTATGAACCAAGCAATTGCCTCGCATGGAGCCAAGGCGCGATGATAGGTCTTGATACCAATGTCCTGGTGCGATACATCGCTCAGGACGACCCGAAGCAGTCACCACGCGCTACGGCCGTAATCAATGCTCTGTCCAACGAAGAACCGGGATTCATTACACTCGTGTCGCTGGTTGAATTGGTGTGGGTAATGCAGGGCTGCTACGAGGCGACCAAGCCTGAGATCGTCGAAATTCTTGAAATGCTGCTTCGAACCCAAGAGTTGGTGGTGGAAAACGCTGAAACAGCGATCAAGGCGCTGAATATTTTTGCAGGGTCAAAAGCTGATTTTTCGGATTGCCTCATCGAGCGATCCGCGAACAAGGTAGGTTGCGAATATACCGTTACATTTGATGGAAACGCAGCCAAAACTGCTGGCATGCGGCTCGTGAATTGACAAGAGGAAAATGAGCATGTCACAAAAATTAAAAGAGTTGATTGGCACGCTGGCTGCTGACGCTATCAAATTAGCGATGGCGTCGGGACTCTCTTGGGATGAAGCGGTTGCAGCATTCGGCGTGGCGAGTAAAACGCTCTCTGCCCAGGCAGCTACACATGGTCATGGATCAAAAGAAGATAACGCAACGCATGCGATCAAACGATTTAATCAAGGTATGAGCCAGGATATTGAAGTCTTGACCCGCAATGTTCACTGATAGTCGAGGAAAAGGGGTAAAACCGGATCCAAAATTTATGGTGGGGTTGCGCTTTCACGATTTGCGTCACGAGGGCGCTAGCTGTAACGACCTGAAATCAAAACCGGCCCGACCAGCAATCAACGCTATTTTGAGCCAGAATTAACTGCAAGTATCCACCCCGCAAACCGACATTAGCTGTAAATGAACCTGCAATTAATCGCGCCAACCTGCAATCCATCTTCGCAAACCAGGAATAACTGCTCTCAGACGGCCGAACCTAAGCGTCGCACATCGTTTTAATCAACGATGAGCAATCCTTTTTCTTCTGCGTAGGAAATAATCATGGCAAACGTGTCGACAGCAAAACGCGACTCAATAATAACGAGATTAAGTTTTTCCAGCTGGTCCTGGCTTTGTTCCGGATAAAAATGCGCAAATTTGTTTCTAAGAACCGCGGCAACGCCGAATTCGTCTGCGGATTTAATGGCGCCGAGTTTTTCCATTAGCAGTGATTTGTCGCGATTCGATTTATCACTGACATCTTCCTGTGCAGCCAGAAGAATACCACGGAAAATCTGATCCTGGATCATGGCAACACATTGGGAATAACGCAGAATCAACGCATCGATCGATTCCTTTTGGTCTTCATTGAGTGCATCCAGCGAGCCCAAACTCAAAGGAAACAGCGCGCTGTTTTTTTCAATGGAATAAGAAAGACTTTTAATTCTTTCGCCGCACGCTGCAACATTTTCGATCAGAAATTTTCTGTGGCCTATGCTTGTCTTGTCCATCAAAGTTTTACTCCCATCTTTGCAATTGTATGGATATTCTGCTCACTATCGCCAGGGTTCTTGATGACCAGATCGACCTTGGTGTCGCATCCTGCCGTTAATCTGTGCTGTAGCAGCAATTTTTCCTTGAAGTCGATGTACTTCGAGGCCTGGAAAAAAATGTCAATGTCACCCCCTTTGCGGTTGTCATCCGCGCGCGAGCCGAACAGATAGATTTCCCCCGATGGATCGATGTGGGAGAGTATCGTTTTAATGACGGTCGTTTCCGCGCTTGTTAGTCTCATGACGCTTCCAGAGTAATGAATTACACAGTACGAATTATGACGCCAATCAGTCCGTGCGACGCGAGAGTAGCATTTTTTGGTTTATCACTTCCTGCGTTTCATCGTGGTCCCTCCACGTAACTTGCCGGCCCCAAGGCGTCTCGGTACTGCGGCCGGGTCGCGGCCATGCGTAGTCGCCACTTCGCCTTCGAGAAGAGCACAACGCTGCCGTGACGCCGCCAGCGACTCCTCGACAGCGCCAAGCCGCCCCCGCACGCCTGCCAGTTCGGCATCGAGCGCCGATGCACGCTGCCGATAGGTGACGACACTGGATTTGTTTTCAGCGTCGACGCGATCGAATTCCGCTTTCCAGTGGCGCGACTCGGTGCGCGACTCGTCGATCTGGCGCAGCGCGTGCTTGCGGACGCCATCGAGCTCGGCGATGCGCGCCGCGTAGTCGGCTTCCTTGCGGGCGAAGTCGGCGGTGAGGGCAGCGATGCGTTCGTCGCGTGTCTGAAGCTGGCCAGCGTGACGCTCCTCGATCGCGGCAGCGGTGGTACGCATTGCCGTCAGCGCTTCCTCCAGGCGCCGAACGGTTTCATCTCGGCCAGCAATACTTTCGTTGGCCACGGCCAACTCGCCGACCAAATCACGCGCCCGGGCTAACGCTTCGGCAGTTCTAACATCCGCGTGCACCGACATGTCGACGGCAACGGCGATTTTCTCATCCATCGCTTGGCGATCCAACTCTAATTCTCGCCGGGCTTCCTCTCTGATGGCCTCGACTACACCCGCCAGCAGCGTGGTCAAGGTCTGGGGAATTCCGGCCACCTCATGCTTGTTGGTATGGGCTCGAAGCACGCCTTCAAACCAGTCATTCACATCGCGCTGCACATCCGGGTCGGAACCACGTAGCGGCAGTCCCGCGCGCTTGATGGCCGACACCGACGGCTTGATGCCCTTTTTGGCCAGTTCATCGCAGGCGGCCCACACGAGGTGCTTGCGATCTACGACTTTGCCGACTGCCATGAACCCTCCGCTATGCATTGTTTGAATTTTAAATATCATATCTAATTTTATGATTGTCGTCAGTATTTTTACTTTATAGGGCACTCATTCGAGATTACTGCTTATATTGTCGATTAGTAAGAGGGCAGTGATAGAATGGCGATCTGACCAATTCATTCGGCGTGGAACAATATGATCAAATTCGACCTGATCGACCTGACACCCGCGCCGGCACTGGAGTTGGCGCGCGCGGATCAACACTGCGCCGCTGCCGTGGAACATTTCGGGATCGCGCCGGACGCCATTACCAGCGCCCGCTCGGACGCGGAAATCGCCCGCGAATACCTGGGGCGGGCCGAATTGACGCCGAGCTCACGGGCGAATGCGCAAAAGGAGCTGTTCCGCTTTCTGACCTGGTGCCGCGAGGAAGCCGGGAAGCCATTGCGCGCCTTACGCGTGGCCGACTTGAATGCTTATAAAGAGTTTCTGAAAAATCCGCCGGCGGACTGGGTGTCGACGACAAAATGGCCGCGCACCGACGAACGTTACCGCCCTTTCAGCGGCCCGCTGTCCGATGGCTCGCGTCGGCAGGCGCTGGTGGCTGTCAAAGGCTTGCTCGCCTACGCCGAAAAGACCGGTTATTTGCGGCGCGATCCGGGCGCCCTCGTGAAAAATGTGAAAGCGCAGGCGGGGGCGCGCATCACGCGCTACCTGACCCAGGACGCGATCAACCTGGCGCTGGCGACGCTTGCCGCGTGCGAGCCGCCGCTGGACCGGAAACGGCAGGCGCGCGACCGCTTCCTGCTGGTCGCGTACGCAGCGACCGGTGCCCGTCTGTCCGAGATCGTTGGGGCGACCATGGGCTCCATCTACAATGAGGGCGATGGCCGCTGGTGGCTCGACGTGCTCGGCAAGGGCAACAAACCGCGCCGGCTGCCGGTGTCGCCGGAGATGCTGGACGTCTTCCGGCGCTATCGGGAAGCGTTTGGCCTCACACCGCAGACGCACCGGGCCGATGCAACGCCGCTAGTGCTGTCGACGCGGCGAAAAGATCTCGTAGGCGTAACCGATGAGACGGCGGCGCAGGCGCTGAAGGCGCTGTTCGCGGCCGCGGCCGACAGCGCGGCCGTGCGTGGCGACAACGATACGGCAGCCAGCCTGCGCGCGGCGTCGGCGCACTGGCTGCGCCACTCCATGTTGACCCATCACGCCAATCACGGCGTGCAATTGAAAACGCTGCAGGATACGGCCGGTCATGCGAATATCGCCACGACGGCCCGCTATCTGCACAAGACCGATCATGAGCGCCATGATGAGCTGATGGGTTCGCGCCAGAAGCCAAAAATAGATTAACGTCAGTGTGAATACGGTTGCCGCCGCGGCTGGACCGCACTGCCGAGAGTACGTCGAAGCAGAGCTTCATCGAACGGCTCTGCGAAACGCAGATACCATGCATCTGGCCGATATGCACACCTGCATGCAGCCATGCCGTCAATCCGTGCAAACGCTATCGCACGTTCGGTGCTTCGCATCAGCCCGGCCAACATGCGAGACAAGAAGTGTGCGAGCGGCCCTTCGATCCGCTCGATGTCGTTTAAAGCGATTGCCGGTTTAGCCACCGCCAGTCCTTCGAGGAAATTTCCGAACCCGGGAAAGGTGGCGAAGTCGTCGGACTCGGTCCGCGCATTCCGGCTAATCCTGTCGAACCACGCATCCGCGTTAGCCTCGTCGACCGAGCTAAGTAGCGCTTCGACCTGCTCGGCCCGATACTCTGTCGGTTTCTTATAGCAGGACTCTTTGTCGTGCCAGGCAGGCGAAAACACCGAATCGTATCCGACTAACGTTTTGTAAATTACAAAGTCGGGCATGGCGTTTACGATATCGTGGAACGCAAGCGCAGCAGCCTCCACCTGCGCGCGACCGGCGGCGAGTTCTTTATCATCGCGCATCGCGTCGGATAGCTCTACATAGTTCCAATAGCAGCGATGAACCCAAACCTCGGTCGTCCGCAACAGCTCTTGGCTTAGGGTATGCGCGATCTCCGACTGAAAGTGGAGGACGGTGCATATGTCGTCAGAATTGCCGCTTCCGCAAAGCAATTGCCGTTGTCAGGATGTCCCGAAGTGGGTCGGATGCAACCACGGCTCCTTGGTGGAGCGTTCCTGACCGGCGCAATCGACACGAACACCTCGTTCGACAAGACCGACTTCCGCAACATCGTGCCGCGCTTCTCCGAGGAAAACCGCAAGGCCAATGCGGGCATCATCGAGGTGCTCAGCCGGATCGCCCACGGCAAGGACGCCACGGGCGCAGATCATGATCGCTTGGCTGCCGGCGCAGAAGCCGTGAATCGCGCCGATTCCTGGCATCCACCAAGCTGCATCGCCTGGAAGATAACGTCGGTGCGGCAGCTGTCGATTTGTCGGCCATCTGTTATTCCCAGTCAAAAAAGCCGCTGAATGTAGGTCTGAACTCGATTGATGCCAGTCCCGCCGAGACGGTAATGCATTCTGACCATTCACAGTTGTTGGGCCATCGATCGAGTAGGGGACGGAGTTACCCCCGTCGCCCTCTCACACCACCGTACGTGCGGTTCCGCATACGGCGGTTCATTAAACACTCTGGAAGCGCCGCTGGATATCCAACAGCGAAACCAACCCTAATACATCAAAGAAGCGTTTAGGATACGCCACGTTCATATGGCTCGCTCCGGCGTTCCACCAAGGGCCACGTCCGTTGCTTGCCGACTTCCATGCGCGCGTCTTATCCAGTCCTTGTGCTTGCAGCCTCTTGTTACGGGTGGCCGGTCGCTTCCAGTGCCGCCATAGCAGGCAGCGCAGTTTGCGCCGAATCCATCCGTCCAATTCCTCCAACACACCTTTTACCTCTGTCAGGCGGAAGTACGATGTCCATCCACGCAACACCGGGTTGAGCGCTGCGATCGTTTCGCCGAGATTGCGCGAGGCGTTCCCGACCACGATTTCACGCACCCTGTCTTTCAATCGCTTCAGACTGCTATCGGCGATTTTAAGACGGACTTGCTTATGCCAAGTGACGCTGTAACCCAGAAACTTCCGCTGCCAAGGTCGTGCGACGGCGCTCTTGTCCCGGTTGACCTGAAGTTTTAATTTCTTCTCCAGATAGCCGGTAATCGCAGCCATCGCATGCCGTCCTGCCGCTTCGCTTTTGACGTAAATGTTGCAGTCATCGGCGTAACGGCAGAACCGGTGTTCCCGCCGCTCCAGTTCGCGGTCCAAGTCCGTCAGCAGGATGTTCGACAACAACGGTGACAGCGGGCCGCCCTGCGGCGTACCCTCCGTCCTCGCGCTGACGATCCCTGCCGACATCATGCCCGCTTCCAGATAACGACGGATCAGTTTCAATACCCGCTCATCCTCGACCCGGCGCGCTACCCGCGACATCAGAATGTCGTGGTTCACCCGGTGGTGGGTAGAGACGGACCTTGAGGCTACGCCTCTTGCATCCGTCCCCCCTCGCAGAACCCGCCGTGCGGATTTCCCGCAACGGGCTCCCCAGGTTGCACTCGCAAAGTGCGCGTCATACCGTTGCATGACGTGTCGATACCGCATAAGGCAATTCGAACCAGGAACGACTGTTCAGGTAGCTCCAGTACAGCCGGTGCCGCTGGCTGCGCCGTCGCAGAGTGCGTATCCATTGCAGTTGCACCTCCAGACGAATGCCGTCCAGTTTTGCTTTGCAATGGTGCAGCCCGAAGTACTGGTAGAAGCCTTGCAGCATCCGTCTCAATTGCTGCTGTTGGTCGCGCCTCTTCCAATGCATATGCCCTTTGAGCCATTCCTTGGTCTTGGCCAAGAACTTTCGACAGCTTTTGATGCAGGGAATCCGCACCAAGGCAAATTTTCCGCCCCGATCGACTCCGCATACATGCTTGAAACCCAGAAAGTCAAACGTGTCCGGCTTGTCGCCGGTCTTTGCCAGGTCAGTCCTGACGAAGCGTCCGAACCGTATCAGCCGTGTCTTTTCTTCCGCCAATGCCAATCCAAATTTCCCGAATCGATCCGCAAGTTTCCTTTCGAATTCTTTCGCATCGCCCTGGTATTGGAAGTTCACCACGAAGTCATCGGCAAACCGCGTCAGATACACCTCCCCATAGCACATCGGCTTGACCTTCTTTTCAAACCAGAGGTCCAGCACGTAGTGAAGGTAGATGTTCGCCAAAATTGGGCTGATTGGCCCGCCTTGAGGCGATCCTTCTTCGGTTCGCGTCACAACCCCGCCCGCCATGAAACCCGCGTTCAGCCATTTGCCGATCAAGCGCAAGATGACAGGGTCACCAATTCGGTGGGCCACCATTTTCTGCAGCCATTCATGCTGGATGTGGTTGAAATATCCCCGGATATCGGCCTCGAACAAGTGACCTACCTTCTTCGTGACGATGGCCATACGCAACGCCCGCAGGGCGTCGTGAGGGCTACGTCCAGGCCGGAACCCATACGAGCATTCCAGGAAATCGGCCTCGAATACTGATTCAAGTATCCGTGCAACCGCTCTTTGCACCAGCCGATCTTCGACCGTCGGAATACCCAACGGTCTCGTACCGGCCTTCCCGGGGCCTTTCGGAATCTCCACCCGGCGCACCGGCGGGGCGCGATATGCCCCACGCTTTAAACGTTCACATAGGACTTGAACTCGCATTGCGAGCTGTTGTTCAAACTGCCTTGTCGTCTCACCATCGACACCGCTCGCACCCCGCCGGTTCATCTGCATCCAGGTTTCCGTTAGAAATTCTGGCGTCAGCAGATGCGCCAACGATGTGAAGCGAAGCTTCGGGTTTGACTTTGCTTTCTCCGCGATCTGATTCAGTTGTGTGGACATTCTTCTCCTACCTCTGCGTGCAGGGAATGTTTCCCCGAACCAGCAACTCAACCTGCCCCGCCGCTTCCCCATGTACGCGGCTTTCCCGCGCTCCGAGTACTATCAGCAGGTCCGACTTCCACCGTCATGTTTGCCGCCCTCAGGATGGTCCTTTCGGTTGGCATACTCGGTCCGTTACAGCCAGTCCAAGGTGGCGGTGGATCTCCCAGGTTCCATGACGCTTCCTTTTCTGTCCATGCCGTGCTCTCAGACCCCGCCGGAGTCTCCGACGACCATCGCCCATTGCGGTCGTCTACTGTAGCCTTCCAGGTTTTCGACCCTGTCGGCCTCCGGATGTATAACGAGGCTCCATCGCTTCACTTGCGTTACGGCCTGGACATCGCTCTGTCTACGCTTAACCCATGTCGTTACCTTCATGAGCCCAAGACTCGATTCCCGGTGGGGCGGCTCTTTCCCTTTCCGGGGCGGGAATCTCACCCGCTGAAAGCGCCGGGCTTACCCTGGCGCACCGAAGAATTTCTCCAAGTCGAGGTCGACCACCCAGCGGCGGCCTTCCTTGATATAACCTTGCGCTCGTTGCACCGCTTGCCATGCATTGCGGCCCGGTCGGAACCCATAGCTATGTTCGGAGAATTCAGGTTCGAACTCTGGTTGCAGAACTTGCAACAGCGCTTGCTGGATCAGGCGATCCAACACCGTCGGGATGCCCAGTGTGCGTACCCCGCCGTTGGGCTTGGGTATCTCCACTTTGCGGATCGCCGCCGGCATATAGTTGCCTGCCAGTAGCGCTGCCTTGACGCTTGGCCAGTGCTGTTGCAGCCATGCCTTGAATTCGAACACAGTGAGTCCATCGACTCCCGCTGCGCCCTTGTTCTGCATGACCCGCTCATACGCTCGCCACAGGTTGTGACGTTCGACCACGGCGTCCATCTGCCGCAGTCCTTCCGCTTTCGTTTGCCCATCCGCCGCCGTGCCAACCTCGGCACCCGGCCCGGCCATCGACGAAATCCGTTCGTCTCTCTCCGTGTCGGGCGCAGTGGCCTGCCTTGTTGCGTCATCGATTTGCATCGAGGTCGGATGTCCTAATCGCGTTGTTCAATGTTCAGGCCTTCAGTCATGGCTCTCTCCGGCTCGCCGCCTCGTCCTCGACCTACTATGCCCTCTGCTGACTTCTGCATGCGCATCCCGACACCTCTCGATGTCGGTAGCACTAGGCACGCATGCAGATCTCCCCGTACATGGACGCTCCCGGTTTGCCAAGCCCTCAATTCATGATGACGCGAAGTAAAGATTGCACCCGTACATTCGGACTTTAGCTGTGGCTTCTGCCACTGTCCCTGATGGAATGTGCTGGTTGGTGTCTCAATCGGGTAATCGCACTCATGGTGCCTGGGGAGACTAGGACTTTACCAACCACGGTCTAACCTGTTTGCCATCATTCTTGATTGCCTGTGCAATCGGTAGAATCAACTGCCTGGTGCTGCCGTTACTGCCTGCCTTATTTCCTTGAGCCGCTCCGATTACGCGGCCGCGTAACCGGGGCGGAACTCCCTATCGTGCGCAAGCAACGCCCACACAGTTCTGGCATTCTTGTTGGCTAGCGCGACCGCCGCGACATTCTTATTACGCCGGGCCAGCAGTCTATGAAGCCATCCCTGCTCGTTAGGCTTCCCCTCGGCATACCGAATTACTGCTCTGGCGCCGTGTATAAGCAATGTGCGCAAATACGTGTCGCCTCGCTTGCTAATTCCCTGCAAATTCGTCTTCCCACCTGTTGAGTGCTGTTTGGGCACAAGCCCAAGCCACGCTCCCAGTTGTCGGCCGTTCGCAAAGTTCTTCGCATCTCCAATCGACGCCACTAGCGCACTGGCCGTGATTGGGCCAATGCCTGGGATCTTCTCCAGCTTACGAGACAGTGCATTGGAACGGTGCCAAGTTTGGATCTGCACTTCCATCTCTTTCACCTGTCGGTCCAGATCCTTGAGATGATCCAGCAAGCGCAGTACCAATTCCCGGAATACGCCCGGCAACTCGTCTTTCGCGTCATCGAGCATCATCGGCACGCGCTGATGGATGAACGCTATCCCTTGCGGCACGATCAAGCCGAATTCACTCAACAGGCCGCGGATCTGATTGGCTTGCGCAGTCCTCGCTTTCACCAGCCCCTGCCGTACACGATGCAATGCCAGCACAGCCTGTTGTTCAACATTCTTGATCGGCACAAACCGCATGTTCGGCCGGCACACCGCCTCGCATATCGCCTCGGCATCAGCCGCATCATGCTTGTTCGTCTTGACGTAGGGCTTGACGAATTGCGGCGCCATGAGCTTAATCGTATGGCCAAGTGCCTGCAGCTTGCGTGCCCAGTAATGCGCGCTGCCGCAAGCTTCCACACCAATCAGGCACGGCGGCAGCTTCACAAAAAAGCTTGCCATCTGATCACGTTTAAGCTGCTTCTTGAGCACAACCTTACCTTGCGCATCGACGCCGTGGACCTGAAACACATTCTTTGCCAGATCGATGCCAATTGTCGTAATCTGCATGATGACGCTCCCCTCGGTTCAAGTGGTTATTCGACATTTCCACTTTGGCACATTTGATGCCGTTACGGGTGGGAGCGTCCATTCCATTGGGTATTGCGCACCTACCTTCACGCTTATGCCTGTCGGATCTACGTCATAGCCTTCCGGACAAGTATTGGGCTTTGATGATATTTGACATCTCACCCGGCTACGCCGCCTCATATCCGCTTCCTGTTCGTCAGGCCAGCGCTTTGCCTTCGGCTTCCTCCAGATTCGCAGTCGCCCGCGACACCCTTGCCGTCAGCTAACTCTTCCCCTTGTCGGGCGAGTAGAGGACTTCCACCTCCAAGTAAGCACGCCCTGCCGGGCGCACAAATAAAAAAACGCTGCGCAAGGCAGCGTTTTCTGAAAATCAATTTTATCTTTTCTCGTTAAGCAGCTCGCTTAAAAGCGTTCATGGCGCGCTCGGCAATCGAGTGTTTCGTTTGCCGCAGCTCCTCGATTTCTGCTTGAGTAAGCATCCTGGCGACCCCTCTCGACAACTTTGTGCTTTTCACCTGCACCACAAATTGACTTGTAGATAGGTCAATGCACAACATCCGCTTCCTTGATTCGAGTGCGGATTGTTTCGCTTTCTGGAGTATTGATAAGGTATCGAGCTTCCGATGCGGTAAGGCAGTCGAAACCGAACCCAAAGCGCTCTTTCCACCAATCTTCGATTTGTCCATGTTTAGCTCTTAACTCGTTCAGTCGGTCATTCTCTAATGTCAGTATGGCAGAATAATCTTTGCCGGTCAAAACGGTTGCACCTATGACAACCCCGCCTTGTTCTTTAATGTGACCCCTCAGATTAGCAATTGTTCCGCCTTGTCCAATGAAGTCATCGACGATTACATAATTCCGTCCACGAATGATATCGCCTTCAAAGACGGCTTGTCTGGCCATTCTGGCAAAACCGCCGGCCCCTGTATGGTTAACGACATTTGCCTGAACCACAAACTGTTCTATCTCCCAATCTAGGATAACGGAAAGTGTGTCTGCCATTACCTCTGGTATTGCATTTACGCCAACTGCTTCTTCAGCATGAACGCTCACCAAAATCGGCTCCTTACCGTCCCCAAGCTCTACCAATTCCAGAATGATGTCGTCATTCAGCGTTGTCGTCACTAAAGGAAATGCAGCGTTTACGTCGCCTGCTTTTGCCTCCAAATAGGAAGGATGTTTCTTTACAACTAATTCGGGCGAATGAATCAACACGTTTGGAAATTCATCGTCCCACGGGAATCGAAAAGGGCGAACTGGCACGTTTTTCTTTGCATTTAAGTGATTGCATATTATGAACCAATTTTATGAATACGCATCTCGCCAAGTTTCGGCTGGTCTTCGTCAGCGAACAAGACCCTTGAAAAAGGGATAGTGCCGCAGCGCAAACAAGATGAGTTCAAGGAGTAATTGGCAGCCGATGTCAGGAGCAAATGCAGCATGCATCGTCGCAATTTACCCCATTTGGTGTATTATAAAATATCAAATGGAGAAAGATGATGCCGGCCGTAAAGAAGGATGTTGCTAAGACCGCCCTGGCGAAGAAACGCGGTGATGCGAACCTGTTCTCTCAAATGGTGTTGGGGGAGCCGCTGGCTGGCTTCGCGGCCGTCAAGTCGATTCGGGATGGCTATTCAGCGCGGATATTGAAGGCGGCCAGCAGCTTTTTTGGCGTACCGGATGCGCGCATACAGCACATTGCCCATGTCCCCGCCTCCACTGCCAGCCGACTCGAAAAAAAACAGGCAAATATCGACTCTGCTGCCACCGAACGCGTGTTCAGGATGGGCGCGGTCACACGTATGGCGATCGCGGTCTTTGAAAGCGAAGTGTCAGCGATCGACTGGATGCGCCAGCCTAACCGCGCACTCGGTAATACGGCACCGCTCGACCTGATGGATACCGAACCGGGTGCAGTGTCCGTGCGCCAGGTGCTCAACGCGATCGCCACAGGCGGCGTCGCTTGAAGCTCTGGCGGATCACGACAAAAAATGGGCCCTCGATACTCTCTGCGACGGCGCACGGCTGAAAGGTGGGCGGTGGAATCCGATGGCGTATCCGGTCATGTATGCCGGCACCACCATCGAGATTTGCGCGCTGGAGAAATTTGTACACCTGGCCGGGTCGGCGCACCCTCCCCTAATGCTGGTTTCCGTGGAAGTACCGGACGACGCGGCCTTGTTCATCCAGCCGCCGCTGGCAGATCTTCCGCACGACTGGTCCGATTTGCCTGCTTCTGCCAGCGCACAGGAATTTGGCCGGCGATGGCTTGAGTCGGCTAAGTGTCCAGTCCCGTTTGATCATAGACGCGTTTAACAAATAATTCTGGCTTCTTCCGTTGCCACTCCTTGAGCGCCTGAATTGGTGTTCGACCGTTGATCGCGCGTTGCGGAATATGGTGGTTGTACAGCTTCAAATAGTTCAGCAAAGTCGTTTCCAGGTCCGTTGCATTATCGAAGCGGGTCTGTTGCAGTATTTCGCTGATTCGGCCATTGAAACGCTCGACCATGCCATTCGTTTGCGGGTGCCGCGGGGGTGCCAGACGATGCTCGATCGAGATGGCGGCGCATGCCACATCAAAGGCATGCTTGCCGCTCGGCTTCTTGTCTTTGGTTGCGAAGCGGTCGGTAAATTGCGAGCCGTTATCGGTCAGAATCTTGACGATCTTGATTGGCGAAGCCAGCTTTAGACGGCGCAGAAAATCGACGCTGCTGGCGTTGGTCATATCGCCATAAATGTGCAGGAATACCCAGCGCGTGGCGCGGTCGATGGCGACGAACAGATAACGCCGTGACGTCTCGTCCGACATCTGCGGCAGGTATTTGATATCGATGTGAACAAAGCCCGGCTCATAGTCTTTGAAGGTCTTCTTGGGAGCGATGGTTTCCCCTTCGGCCTTCGGTATTACGTCTTCCAGCCGTGCCATGCCTTCTCGTTTCAGAAGACGTGCCAGACCGGAACGGGATACTGCCGGATTGATGTATTGCCGGGTAATGTAAAGCAGGTCGTCGAGTGGCAGGTAGAGTGTCTGGCGCAGAGATAAAACGACAGCCTCCTGCGTGGCAGTCAGAGTTGTATGCAAGGTGTGAGCGCGGTGCGAACGATCTTGCACATCATCGCGCTTGAGCCATTTGGCCGCTGTCGCCCGGGTAATGTTGAAGACCTTGGCAGCCTCGCGATCCGAGAGGCCGGAGTTCTTGATCTCCTGGCGGATCTTTGGGGTGGTGCGGGCCTGTGGATGAATTCGTGTACTCATGCTCTCGACTGCTTAAATGATTGTTTCAACTGCTGCCGTGGACGGCCCGCAATCAACTCGCCGAGAACCGCCTTCGCTCGAAACAGAGGCCAGCTACGACGAGGAATATGATCGCACGGGACTAAACAGCTAAGCAACTGGTCATGCTGGTGCCGTCGGCCATTATTCCTGAGTCCCTGAATGCTGTGATCAACCCGGCGCATCCCGCTTATCGTCATGTGACGGTCGAGATCGTGCGGGGGTTTTCGTTTGATGCCCGCCTGTTCAAGTGACGTTATCTTTCACCGCTTTGGCGTGCACTGCATTGCCATCACGAACGTGTCACCGAAGAAATTGCCAACCCGTTACCTTGGGGTAATCGCACTTTTCGTAAATTGACACGCTTCCCCGCCGCTGGCGGCCGTTCCTGATTTTGCATGTTGGGCGTAATCGTCTGTTTCGTGCAAATTGGTGCGCTCTGCTTTTCGGACGCATGGGTCAGCTTAAGGGAAAAATCTGAGCGTATTGAGGGCCGTCGGCTGTCCGCGATTTTGTGTCCCAGGTTCCCAACCCCCAGCTTGCCAAACAGCAATCCGCTATATATCTACTACGAAATTGGGATTAAATTCAGCATTCTCAGCTCCGCCAGACCGGCTGATGTAGCCTCGGGGATTACATACGACCCTGCATCTACCTATCCGATAGTCGCTTGAATCATGCATGTGCCCATGTACCCACAGGTCCGCTAATTCGACGAGCGACTCCAAATTGGACGCATAGGCCGCAGATACCGGGTCCGTCGCAAATTCAACCGGAACGCTCTTCACTGATGGCGCCATGTGGCTGATCACAACGGTCTTGCCATCGAATGGCTCGCGCAGTTTGGCATTCAGCCAGGCTCTCTGCTCTGCATGAAAGAGTGCAGTGTCGCCAGGTCGCAACTTCCGGTATCCTTTGCTGGCCAAACGGATGCGTTTATAGTCATTCATGACTGTGCCGGCTTCGCTCATGGCAATATGCTTGTCTGCCGGCTCATCGGAAAACAAGTTGAAATCGGTCCACAATGTACAACCGAGGAAGCGCACCCCTGCAATGACCTTTTCGCGCTTATTGAGGAAAGTGACATTGGCGCTATTCTGGGCATCCAGTGACAGATGCTTCTCGACGTCATCAAGATTCGCACCATAGGCCTCATGGTTACCCATCACGTAGAGGACAGGGAGATGCGGAAATTTGTTTTCCGCCCATTGCACCGCATGCGACTTGGTGTGGATGTCGCCAGCCAAAATGATGACATCTGGCGCCGCTAATTCCAGGTTCACCTGTGGACCATCATCACGCCAAAGCTCGATGTGCAGGTCCGATAGTATCAACAATCTCATCGCAATTTTCCTGGCAAAGTCCGTTTATTATCCATCGAGAAGCCACCGTTATTGTCGCGCAAAAACCTACGGTTGACCTTGAATCCTGATGTGGATCCGGGAGCCGCTGTCGGCGACGGCCGCGCCTGCCTTTCCAGGTAGGCGCGCAGTTCTGATGCGATTCCCTGCTGCGCGTCGAGCTTGGCTTGGGTTGCAGCCAACGCCAGTTCGAGACTGCGAACCTGTTTTGCCAATCCGCCGGCAGTCTTGATCGCCCGGCAAGTTGTTCCTTGAGCTCGTTACTCTGGCGGTCCATGTCAGCCAGCTGCGTTTCCAGCGTTTTGCCGTGCAGCTCGACGGCGCGCAGCGCGACCGGCCGCGACCCATGCTCATTGCCACGTTGCGGCCTGAAAAGCGCGTGAAGAGGCGCATGTTTCCTTCAGGAGGAGCAGTGATGGTGAGCCTTTACGGGTACCTGTCCAAGCACGCCTAGATAGAAGGCAGGTCCAGAGACCCGCACCGGTGGTGGCCAAGGATGGCATTGCGGTGAGTTATCCACAAGCCTGTCCACAGAAACTGTGCATAAGTTTGCCTTGTTCTCAACCGATCGATTTCCGATACGTCATCAGAAGAATGGCCTTCTTCGCTTACGGGCGCGTCAGCACGAAAGAGCAAACGACCGGGAATTCAAAGCGCGAATTTGAGCAGGCGGGATACAACGTTGCTTTTTGGATTGCGGATGCAGGTGCCAGTGGGAAGATCCGGCGACCTGACATGGCGCAGGCAATGGAGCCCTGTTTGAATAGAAATTTATTAACACAAAGTAAGGCGCCGGCAAAGACTTGTGTACTGCGGTACAATAATCATGTCTCTTCGAATCTCCCAAGGTTTGGATTGAGCCCGCCGCCGCAAGGTGCCGCGGGCTTTTTTTTCATTAAAACAACAGATAGTGCGCCGCACAATGACTTCTTGGCGTATTTACCGCACTATCTCGCACACAATAAATCCATTGCCTGAAGGTGAGGAGACAGAGAAGCCCGCGTCGTGATCGACAGCGGGCTTTTTATTTGTGCGCCCGGCAGGGCGTGCTTACTTGGAGGTGGAAGTCCTCTACTCGCCCGACAAGGGGAAGAGTTAGCTGACGGCAAGGGTGTCGCGGGCGACTGCGAATCTGGAGGAAGCCGAAGGCAAAGCGCTGGCCTGACGAACAGGAAGCGGATATGAGGCGGCGTAGCCGGGTGAGATGTCAAATATCATCAAAGCCCAATACTTGTCCGGAAGGCTATGACGTAGATCCGACAGGCATAAGCGTGAAGGTAGGTGCGCAATACCCGGGGAGATTTGCATGCGTGCCTAGTGCTACCGACATCGAGAGGTGTCGGGATGCGCATGCAGAAGTCAGCAGAGGGCATAGTAGGTCGAGGACGAGGCGGCGAGCCGGAGAGAGCCATGACTGAAGGCCTGAACATTGAACAACGCGATTAGGACATCCGACCTCGATGCAAATCGATGACGCAACAAGGCAGGCCACTGCGCCCGACACGGAGAGAGACGAACGGATTTCGTCGATGGCCGGGCCGGGTGCCGAGGTTGGCACGGCGGCGGATGGGCAAACGAAAGCGGAAGGACTGCGGCAGATGGACGCCGTGGTCGAACGTCACAACCTGTGGCGAGCGTATGAGCGGGTCATGCAGAACAAGGGCGCAGCGGGAGTCGATGGACTCACTGTGTTCGAATTCAAGGCATGGCTGCAACAGCACTGGCCAAGCGTCAAGGCAGCGCTACTGGCAGGCAACTATATGCCGGCGGCGATCCGCAAAGTGGAGATACCCAAGCCCAACGGCGGGGTACGCACACTGGGCATCCCGACGGTGTTGGATCGCCTGATCCAGCAAGCGCTGTTGCAAGTTCTGCAACCAGAGTTCGAACCTGAATTCTCCGAACATAGCTATGGGTTCCGACCGGGCCGCAATGCATGGCAAGCGGTGCAACGAGCGCAAGGTTATATCAAGGAAGGCCGCCGCTGGGTGGTCGACCTCGACTTGGAGAAATTCTTCGACCGGGTGAACCACGACATTCTGATGTCGCGGGTAGCGCGCCGGGTCGAGGATGAGCGGGTATTGAAACTGATCCGTCGTTATCTGGAAGCGGGCATGATGTCGGCAGGGATCGTCAGCGCGAGGACGGAGGGTACGCCGCAGGGCGGCCCGCTGTCACCGTTGTTGTCGAACATCCTGCTGACGGACTTGGACCGCGAACTGGAGCGGCGGGAACACCGGTTCTGCCGTTACGCCGATGACTGCAACATTTACGTCAAAAGCGAAGCGGCAGGACGGCATGCGATGGCTGCGATTACCGGCTATCTAGAGAAGAAATTAAAACTTCAGGTCAACCGGGACAAGAGCGCCGTCGCACGACCTTGGCAGCGGAAGTTTCTGGGTTACAGCGTCACTTGGCATAAGCAAGTCCGTCTTAAAATCGCCGATAGCAGTCTGAAGCGATTGAAAGACAGGGTGCGTGAAATCGTGGTCGGGAACGCCTCGCGCAATCTCGGCGAAACGATCGCAGCGCTCAACCCGGTGTTGCGTGGATGGACATCGTACTTCCGCCTGACAGAGGTAAAAGGTGTGTTGGAGGAATTGGACGGATGGATTCGGCGCAAACTGCGCTGCCTGCTATGGCGGCACTGGAAGCGACCGGCCACCCGTAACAAGAGGCTGCAAGCACAAGGACTGGATAAGACGCGCGCATGGAAGTCGGCAAGCAACGGACGTGGCCCTTGGTGGAACGCCGGAGCGAGCCATATGAACGTGGCGTATCCTAAACGCTTCTTTGATGTATTAGGGTTGGTTTCGCTGTTGGATATCCAGCGGCGCTTCCAGAGTGTTTAATGAACCGCCGTATGCGGAACCGCACGTACGGTGGTGTGAGAGGGCGACGGGGGTAACTCCGTCCCCTACTCGATCGCGCGGCGCCACTTCCTCGCCGCTAATGAAACGCTTCATTTTCTTGTAGTTTTACAGATACCTGGAACAAGGATACTGTCCGACCCTCTTTTTTGACGGAATGCCTGCGCCGCTCTGCTCCAACTGCCGGTCCCCAGCTCCCGTGGGCGAGGGCAGGTTCAATGCCGCCATTCCCCCCAGATAACGCAACGGGAAAGTGGCAGGGATGGTGATGGCTGCATTCATGATCGCGCCCAATCATGTATTGTGAAGCTATTTTTGGACCAGCAGTTCACGCTCGCATCGCCAGCGTAAAAATGTTCGGCTTGAGAATTCACATGACATCTATATTGAGACGCTTGGCCGTTCCCGAAACGCATATCGATTCGCTTGTGCATCGTAAAGCGCATGATGCTCTGGCAATTTATGCTTCTGATGGAATTCATAGCGAAGGAGTTCATTGATATTGCGAGACACCATGCGGCGCCGACACCATGGTGGGATTCGGCCATCAAGAGCGTCGGAAAATAAATCCCAATCGGTCTGAAAATCAACGCAAATTTCCACTTCTTCATCACGACGTTTGATGAGTTCTAACCACGTTGTTATCTGGGCGCCTAGGTCGTCGAAAGCACATGCTGCATTCGGCACCCGGCCAAGTAGCGGGATAACCGCTTCGCGCACAAATGCGCTGCACCCTTTATCTGGGTACGGTACCTCAGCATAGAACTCTTCGCCCGAGTCCGCCACCATCCCGATACTGATCAGATGCGGGTCCATGAAATCGGTAAATTCCGTGTCGAGAAATACTTTTAGCGTCATCGCTTGATCTCAGTAATGGTAAATAAACGCGATACCAGAGGAAATTCTTACGTTTTTTAGCGCTACATTTTGAATGTGGTTTCTTCACCTTCAGTAGGCTGGTCGGTCAAATGATTCGCCATGGTAGAAAAGAGTCCACTCACGGTCTTGACCAGGTAAGTGAGGAATTGAGGATTGTCAAGTGTCTTGGCGATCGTATCGGAATCGATAAAGCGCAGCATTTGGTCCTTGAAAGGTTTGCTGGACACGATCTCAGGTAGACGGGCAATGGCGCTTTGAAGAAGGCCTGGATAATCCTCAATTTTGTAGTCTGCAATTTTCAGCTCGACCAGGGCCGGATTTAACTTGGCGCCTTGCTGGACGAGCCAGGCCAGATCCCAAATATCTCGATGTCGAATGTATTTTGTCGAGGCGGGAAACGCAAGCATCTTGTCCGCCATGACTTCGTCTAAGGACTCCGTATTCACCAGCACGGAGCCATACCCCAGCAGAAAATCGTAATTTGCTCGAAGGGGCACCAACTCACGTGTGTAGGCCGGAATATTAGCGATTTCAATTTTGATTTTTTGCCGTGGCAAATTCGGCTGCTGTGGCGCCGTCTCAACGCTGATCTGCCATTTATCCACCTTGACGCCTTCGTACTCTGGCGCGAGTGCCATTTCTTTGGGATCTTTGACCTCCACATGCAACCCGTAACGTGCGCCAATGTACGTCTCAAGGCATGCCTTGATCGGCTGCATTTTTGAGGACGTAAAGTCCTTCCCGCCGGCAAAACCGAGATCTTCGCTAAACCGGCTGGAACCGCGGCACAGCCGCAGCGAAGTGCCGCCCTGAAAGACGAGGTCTTTGAGCAGACCTGCTTTATCCAGTGCATGAAAAATGTCGTAATGGAGAATCTCCTTTTCCACTACGGGCTTCATTGCAGCCCGGCCCGGCTGTGCCATGGCAAGGGCGACTAGCTCGTTAAAATCTTGCCGGTCCATTATGAGGTCTCCGCTGTAATCATCATGTCAATATTGCGTCCTGCGCGAACCAAATCCTGCACAGCTGCTTCCTTGGAAGCGATCCGCAACGGACGATTTTTCACCGGCAATGTCCGCCTGATAATTTCTGCCGGCCGGCGTTTGGTGTGCGTGAATTCGATCGTGCCGTAGGGCGTGTCATAGACACCCTTGGCGCCCGTGGTCATGATCGTGACGCGTCGGATCGGCACCTGAGAAATAACACCGTATTCAGACAAAATGGATTCCATGCTGACGTAGGAGAAACACGCGCGGCGCAGCACCACTGCAATGTCTTCCACGATGTTACTTTTTTTCGACATGGCCATCGGATTGAGATACACACCCTTGGTGACCCGTTCCAAAATGCCATCTGTCACTAGGCGTTGGAGAGATTTCTCGAACGCCTTTTCTTGCTCTTCGGGGAAGAGCTTTGCAAGGTCACCCTTGGTCAGCACATAGATTCCGCGCCGATCCAAATCTTGCAATGCTTTAAGAGCGTCAATTTTTTTCATGTTGCCGCCATTAGTTACGAACCCTAACAGTTAGGGTTTTTAGCTTGCACACTATGGGGACTGCGACTTGAATATGTCAATATGTGGTGATTAACCCTACTTTTTATTAGGGTTTAAGACTACTTGATGCTCACGATCCCGAGGCTACCACAAAGGCATTTCGATCACATTGGGGGATTGGGTGAACCGACTACCGTGCGGCAGGTAAAGCTGGGGGACATGTACGCGGTATCGGAGTGTGATTACGTCGTAGCGACCAAACGTCCAGATAGCGGACCGTTCCGCGCCCCAGTAGCGAAGAACGCTACCCGCAAATGAGTGGGCTCTCAGTCAACCCAGCGTCGGCGGCGTTTATGCTGTGTTGGATACGTGCGTGCTGATCCCGGTGCGCTTGTCCGTCATGCTGTTCGACCTAGTGATCCGCCGTACACCGTGGAACAGCTGATCGCAGCACTCAAGCTCCACGGCGCGAATCAAACTGCCGTCGCGTTCGAAGCGCTTTAAGCCAGGAAATGATCCACCAAGGTTCGGCGAAACAACAAATACGACGTAGTTCTGCATCAGTGCGCTGCTGCTCTTCAAACTGAAGAACAGTCCAGAATAGCTAAACTGGTAACTGATACGCCGCTGATTCTCGGCGCGCGCTTACTTGCTGAAAATATTTAGCTTTTTGGCAAGCTTGGCGAAAAAAGACAGTTCAGTCTTATGTGTCGTAGGGCTATTTTTTACCAGTGTCAGCTTCGCGGTTTTGGCCGCCGGTCTTGTGACTCTGGCCGCCGCTGGCTTTCTTTTCTTTGATACAGGCATTACGCTCTCGCTCATTTATCGCCGTGAAAACGGCACTGTGTATTATGCCATTCCGTACCCGTATAAAATATGGGGTTGAATAAATTTTGACGAGCGGGTTACCGGTTTTACATACAGCTTCAGCGTTGAGCGAATTCATGAAAGTCGTGGATCGTAACTTTGGCAACGAATGACCGCAGCCAGAGGATGTTGGATAAGCGCGAATATCTAGGAAGAACAACGATGAATACAACACTCCCAGTCAATCCCGCACTGTCGATTGATTTCTTTTCCACGCCGAACGAAAACCGCAGCGACGAAGAGATTGCTATTTGGTGGGATCATCCTTTCGCACAATTACAAGAAGATGGGACCATGCGTGTGCTTTGCCTGGATGGCGGCGCCTGGGACAGGCCAACGTGGTACGGCGTTGCGTCAACCATTGAGGAAGCAACTGCCCTGGCAAATCAAAAACTTACTGCCTGGCGTGCACTGCGAGCACGACCGACTGTGTTGCTCGTGGCTCAACGGAGCTGTTTTAATACCGAAATGCTCCTTTAGCCAGGTATTGAAAGCGAACAATAAAGTCTGTCGGAAACGGATTTCGTAAGTATCTGATTTTTATGGTGAAGAAAAATCAGGAGATTGACGGCAAAGTCTGTCGGGGCACCTTCGATTTTTAAATTTTTAGTCAAAACGGACAACATAGTCTGTCGAGCCCTTTGCGAGCGCGGCTTTGCTAGAGTAAGTCGGCGGGATGACAAGACAAGTATCAAACTACCAAATGCCCCTTTTTCTCAGCAATGCCGAGTTCTGCCACGATTCCAGAATTGAACTCGAGGTAAGCATTTTCGATCCCATCGCTGAAAATCACGCCGTTCTCTGGCATCAGCGACGTCATCCGCAGCTGAGAATGCTGGGCGATCTTACCGGACACCAGCGACGCAGCGGATGTCTTGCTGGGAAAAGGCTCGCGCACCATGAAGTATAGAAAATCCGCATCCCATGGAGACTGTGTATTTTTTTGCGTGCTCTGGCTGCTGTCTATTCGCAATCGCGTTAGCGCCGGCCAGCAAGCTTTTCAGCCAGCCGGTTGAGCCTAAAAGGGGCGGCACCAGCTAGAACGCTCCAACTTCAAATTTCGCGGTCGCCGCCCGCGCTCAGTTCGGCCCAGTCAAGCTCCCTGATCAAGATGCGGTAAGCGTCGTCGCCTATAATATCGGTGCGGCGCAGCTCGGTCGCCTCCTGGCGCGCAAGCATAATAGCACCGCGCCTCAGCGGGCCGCCCGGAACGTCATCAACCGGTGCATCTAACGTGTTCCCAGTGTTAAGATCGAGCAATGCGGCGTATTCCTTGCGCAGCAGTTTTGCAGGAAGAGAATCGTTGTCCTTCAGGGAATCAAGCACCGCTTGGTAGGCACGCGCCCGGCCAAAGCGGACTTCGCGCGTTACGGGGTTGTCATCGGTGAGGCCGAGTCGTCGAATCAGTAGCTTGATGGTAAGACCCTGCAGCACCAAGGTGCCAAGCACAACTGCAAATGCGCACATCAGGATCAGATCGCGGTACGGGAAAGGCATGCCGTTCGGCAATGTCTCCGGAATCGCAAAGGCTGCGGCGAGTGTGACAATGCCGCGCATGCCAGCCCACGATACGACGACGCCGCTTCCAAAAGTTGGCTTGACACTTTCGTTGGTACTGGCGCGGTCGTATAACCGTCTTTTGAGAGCGGTGTAAGTCATGACCCAAGCAAACCGCGCCGAAATCGTGACGATCAGAACAACCCCGGCTGTCAACAGCGCATCTATGCGCGCGCCGCCTCCCTCCAGCCGCTCCCAGATGGGCCGCAGCTGCAAGCCGATCAGCACAAAGGCAAAAGCGTTCAAGACGAAGACGACCGTCTCCCATATCGCAAAGACTGGGATTCGCATGCGTGCCGGGAGATTCGGCCCGATGTGTCGTGCCATCGTCATCGCAAAGGCAACCAGGGTCAGGATGCCGGAAAGGCCAATTGCTTCCGCCGCGATCCAGACGCCGAAGGTGCATGCGAATTGCAAAATCACAGAGATCGGCACGTCCCGCACGAAACTGAGCAAAGGGCGGATGGCAAAAGCGCAGGCGATGCCTGTGGCAAGACTGCCAAAGACAGTCAACAGGAACACGGGCGCAAAGATGCTTACCCCGAATGTTCCTGTTATCGCGCTCATGATCGCAAGGCGATACACGAGAAGCGCGCTCGCATCATTGAGCAGGCTTTCGCCTTCGAGGATCTTCAGAAGCCGGTGCGGCAGCTTGACCTGACGCATCACCGCCGTTGCCGCTGCCGCGTCTGGCGGCGCAACGATGGCGCCGAGGGCAATAGCGATCGGCCACGGCATCCCGGGTATGAGCCACTTGGCCGCAATTGCAACCGCAATCACTGTGGTTCCGACTGCCGCAATGACCAGGCCGGCCACGGGCCGCCAGTTCGCACGAAGGTCACGCAGTGAAGTGTCATAGGCAGCATCAAGAAGCACCGGCGCGACGAACAGCGTCAGGGCAAGATGCGGGTCCAGCGTCCAGTTCGGACTTCCAGGAATGAATGCCAGCAAAACGCCCCCGAGCGCCAAAAAAGTCGGATAGGGAGCGCCTAATTTTTGTGCCAGGACCGCGAGCAGTGCCGCACCCAGCAACAAAGCGATGATCCATTCAAAAATTTCCATGGCTGCAGTCCTCCTTGACCGGTTTGCCTTACTGGTGAGGCCCTCTCCATCCTGCCCACGACACTCTAACAGCGGGCGAAGCAAGTGAAAAAATTGCCGCGATAGGGGACGACTACACCCCCGGAAAGCTCGGCCGTCCGCGATCCGCACCGATGCCCTCCGGGCTGTGGGGGCACAGCGATGCCACGGCGTCAGCGTCTCGGCGGCGCCTCAATATCTGAGAAAGCCAGTACGCTATCAGGAAGCCGGGCACCTTCAATGTGAATCGCCATCGCAGCGGAGTTCAGTTCGGCCAGTTCTAACGGTGAAAACCGGACTGCAATAGCGCCGATGTTGTCGAGCAAATGTTGCACTTGCGTCGTACCCGGGATTGGTACGATCCACGGCTTCTGGGCCATCAGCCAAGCCAACGCGACTTGGGCCAGGGTCGAACTCTTTCGGTCGGCCCAACTCTTCAAGAGTTTCACGAGTGCCAAATTTCTCGGCAGGTTCTCAGGCGAAAACCTTGTTTCAATCTTGCGAATGTCGCCCTCGGCAAACCGCGTCTTGACGTCGATAGCACCCGCGAGGAAACCTACCCCCAAGGGACTCCAGGGCACGAAACCTATGCCGAGCTCATCGCAAAGAGATAGCACCCATTTCTCCGGACCTCGCCACAGCAGAGAGTATTCATTCTGAACGGCTGTGAGGCGCTGCTCGACATGCGCGCGGCGCAGCGTCTTGGGGCCCATCTCACAGAGGCCCCAGTGCAGGACCTTACCCTGAGCCATGAGATCTTTGACCGCGCCGGCAACATCCTCGATCGGGACGTTTGGGTCGACGCGGTGCTGGTAAAGCAGGTCGATCCGATCGGTGCGCAAGCGCTTCAACATTCCATCCACCGCCAACTTGATATGTTCCGGACGGCTATTCAGCCCCGGGCGGCGCTCGCCGGTCTTAAGATCGATGTCCCACCCGAATTTTGAGGTAATCACGACCTTGTCGCGGATTGGCCCCACGCCTTCGCCGAGGATGCGCTCCACCTCATGCGGCCCATAGGCTTCGGCTGCATCGAAGAACGTAACGCCGTTGTCGAACGCTGTTCGAATGATCCTGATCATCTCGGTCCGGCTCGGTACCGTAGTCTGGTAGGTGCGGCTCATGTTCTGGACGCCGAGCCCAAGACTGGATACTTCGAGTGATCCGAGCTTGCGCCGCTCCGTCCCAAGTGCCGAAACTGGGGTTGCCAGACCCAGCGTCTGCGCTGACTCCGGCGTAGCGGACATACCGAGCAACGGTGTGGCAGCCAAGCCTCCAACCAAGCCGAGGAAGCTTCGGCGTCCCAACTCTGTATGCATTACTGGGGCCATGACTGGCTCCTCGTGTTTGTGTTCTGTTCTGTATGCTTTAAACATCGAGCCTTCGCTCGCTCATCCACTTGACGATTGCCGGATCGCGGTGCGAGAAGAAGCTACTTTCCGCTTTGTCCAGCATCGCAATCCGCGCCATGTCGGCGTCATCCAGCGCAAAATCAAAAACGTCGAGGTTCTCTTCCATTCGCTCCTTCCGGACGGATTTGGCAAGGGATACGACGCCGCGCTGAACGAGCCAACGAAGAACGACCTGACCAACTGATTTACCATACTTTTCGCCCACGGCGACCAGCTCCTCGTTCTGAAACAAGTTGTTGCGCCCCTCGGCGAACGGTGCCCAGGCTTCTGCCTGCACGCCGTTATCGCGCATGAAGCTCACGCTCTCTTCCTGCTGATGGAAGGGGTTGATCTCGATCTGATTGATGGCAGGGACCACGTCATTAAAGGCGATGATGTCCATCAGGCGATCAGGCTGAAAATTGCTGACCCCAATGGCGCGCAGCTTGCCGGCCTTGTAGGCTTCTTCCATCGCGCGCCATGAGCCATGAACGTCGCCATACGGCTGATGGATGAGGTAAAGGTCCAGAAAGTCAAGCTGCAGCCGGCGAAGCGACTTGTCAATGGCCATTAAGGTGCGCTCGTATCCAGTATCCTGCACCCAAAGCTTGGATGTAACAAACAGCTTATCGCGCGGCACGCCGGAATTTTTCAGTCCCTTGCCGACGGCCTCTTCGTTCATATAGGAGGCTGCTGTATCGATAAGTCGATAGCCGGCCCCGATGGCATCTACGACACAGCGTGCGCATTCCGCGTGATCGGGGATCTGAAAGACGCCGTAGCCGACGATCGGCATCTGAAGACCATTGTTCAAGGTGACGTTTTGCATGGTAGTTCCTTTCAAAGTTACCGCGGTGAGGTTGGTTCTGCCGTCATCCAGGCAGTGACGCGATTCATGGTCTTCTCGCCCGGGTGGCTGATTTGTTCGATGCTGCTCTCCCTCTGCGGCGAGATGGCGAGAATTACTTGGTGTTCTTTTCTGGTGCGGACGAGCCTGCAAAGTATTCCGCATCGGTGACCTTCTCCATCCAGTTCACGTTCTTTCCATCAATCGCCTCCTGGACTGCGATATGAGTCATCGCAGTCGTGGGCGTGGCACCGTGCCAGTGCTTATGACCGGGAGGGCACCAGATTACGTCGCCGGCTCTGATCTCAACGATCGGTTCACCTTCACACTGAGTCCATCCGCACCCTGCGGTGACGATCAGCGTCTGTCCAAGTGGATGCGTGTGCCACGCAGAGCGGGCACCAGGTTCGAATGTGACGCTCGCGCATGAGACGCGTGAGGGCGCGGGCGCGACGTTGAGCATGTCGACGCGTACGTTCCCGGTGAAATATTCCTCGGGGCCTTTGGCTGATGGCTGTGAGCCTGGACGTTTGAGTTGCATGAGAAGTCTCCTTTGAGGTTGATTGCGGGTTCCAGTTTTTGGGGTAAGACGCGTAACGCCGACATACCTGCCGGTCACTTCGGAGCGAGTTCTCCGTACCAATAAGATGCCGTCACACCGCCGTCCATAAGGAAGTCGCTGCCGGTGATGAACCCACCATCCGGCCCCATTAGCAGTGCGCCGACAGCCCCGACCTCGTCCGGGGTGCCGCCGCGTTTGGCGGGCGACAGATCGATCATGCGGCGGTAGCCGTCACCGCGCGGACCGCTCAGTTCGTCCCTGGCAAGGGGCGTGAAAATGATGCCCGGGCTGATCGTGTTGATGCGCGCGCCGCGTTTGCCCCATCGCACCGCTTCGGCCATGACCCGCAGAGAATTTCCGCGCTTCGAGAGCTGATAAGCATGCAGCGACTCTTTAACCTGGTCAGGCTGCAGCATGGAGAGCGCCAGCAATTCTTCAACTGGCGTGGTTGCGAGAGCTGCGTTCTGCTCAGCGCTCAGGCCAGGCAAGCGGTGCCCCGATTGCAATGCGATGACCACGCCCGCGCCACCCTCCGCGATGACATTGCCGAACTCTTCCAGCACAAGGGCGGTGCCGTACAGGTCGACCTTGAGGATTGTGGCCGCAGAGGCCTGCGACGGCGAAACGCCAGCGGCATGGATCAAGCCGGTCACGCTTCCGAGTCCTGTAGCGATCTGAACAAGGGCATGAACCGATGCGCGTGACGACACATCCACGACAGCCGTCGTCACGTCGAAGCCGGCGTCAGCAAGAACCTTCGCGGCAGCGTCCGCGTTCTCTTGCTTCAGGTCTGCAAGCAGCACATGCTTGCCGGCACTGACGCGGCGTGCGATAGCCTGGCCGATTGAACCGGCTCCGATAACAACAACAACGTTAGTCATGGTCTATTCCTTCTTGGTTGGGGTGATGTTCTTTAGCGCGGCGTTTTCACTTACCGACGAGCTTTTGCCGGTCTGCCGAATAGCGCGCGCCCTGAACCGGGACGCGGGAAACTGCCACTTCAATTTCGATCAGGTCGTCGGGTGACAGCACGACCGTCGCAGCGCCAGCGTTTTCTTCAAGACGATGCAGCTTGGTCGTGCCGGGAATCGGAACGATCCACGGTTTCTGCGCAAGCAGCCACGCGAGCGCGAGCTGGGCAGGCGTGACCTGCTTGCGGGTGGCGATGCCTGCCAGCACGTCCACGAGCGCCCGGTTCGCCTGGCGCGCCTCCGGTGCAAAGCGCGGTACGGTGTTGCGGAAATCTTTTGCGCCGAACGATGTCTCGGCATCAATAGCGCCGGTCAGGAATCCCTTGCCAAGAGGACTGAACGGCACGAAGCCGATACCGAGTTCCTCAAGGACCGGAAGGATCTCCTTTTCGGGCTCACGCCACCACAGCGAATATTCGCTCTGCAGAGCGGTGACGGGCTGGATCGCGTGAGCACGACGAATGCTCTCAACGCCAGCTTCCGACATGCCAAAATGCTTCACCTTGCCTTCGCGGATCAGCTCTTTGACTGCGCCGGCCACATCTTCGATCGGGACAGCCGGGTCGACGCGGTGCTGGTAGAACAGATCGATGCGGTCTGTACGCAAGCGCTTCAGCGCCTCTTCGGCAACCTGCCGAATGCGTTCCGGCCGGCTGTCGAGCCCTTTGGTCGTGTCTCCGTCCCGAAAGCCGAACTTGGTTGCGATCACGACCTGATCACGCATCGGCTCAAGCGCTTCGCCAACTACGCTCTCGTTGATGAACGGGCCATAGGCTTCAGCTGTGTCGAAGAAGGTGATGCCGCGCTCGACGCCTGCACGAATCAGCGTGATGGCATCAGCGGCGTCGGTTGCAGGTCCGTAGCCGTAGCTCAGGCCCATACAGCCGAGCCCGAGGGCGGAGACTTCTAAACCACTTTTACCAAGTTTTCGTTTTTGCATTTTTTGTTCCTTTGATGACGCGTTTAGATTGCGTTCACAGACTTACACCGAGGCTGCAGCGGACGTGCAGCGTTGGATCGAGAGCCAGCTTGACGATCAGATCGGACAGGCTGTTCAACGACACGTCGTGTCCGTGAAACGGTTCTCCCTTCTGCGTGATTTGGTAGTCGACTTTCGGGTTATGCGTAAACCAGCCGGGACGCAGAACCGTGTAGTCCAGGCTTGAAGCCTCAATGACGGCGGCGGCGTCACGGTATGGGTCCAGTACGCTGCGGTACTTCTCCCCCGGCACTTCGCCATAGATGCCCATCGAGCTGATGAAGATCAGCCGTTTCAGGCCGACTTCTTTCATTGACGTCCCAATGTTCCGGGCCTGCGTGGCCATATCGCCGGCAAGGCTGGCGAACACAACTTCCTGATCCTTCATCGCATCGATCAAGGCTGCGCGGTCGAGGACATCACCTTCGAGGATTGTTGCCCGCTGTGGGTCTGGATTCTTCAGTCGGCTCGCATGGCGCAGATACAGCGTCAGATCTGCATCTGTGTTTTCAATAAAGCACGCGGTCGTGTGGCGAGCGACCTGACCGTTTGCACCGAGGATAAGAACGCGGGTCATTTCTACCTCCTATCGGTCAGCAATTGAGGTGAGGCCTTCCGATAGCGGAGCGCCTTTCACGTCGATGGCTGCGAATGCCTCATCGATGTGTCGCAAGTCTTCAGGCGTGAGGATCAGATCGGATGCGGCCAGGTTGTCGTCGAGATGCGCAAGCTTTGTTGCGCCAGGGATCGGCACGACCCACGGCTTTTGAGCAAGCAGCCAGGCGAGCGCGATCTGTGCGGGCGACGCGCCCTTGCTGGCCGCCATCGTCCGGAGAAAATCAACCACAGCAAAATTTGCCTTAAGCGCCTCCGGCGTAAAGCGCGGGAAGGTAGCGCGCAAGTCCGTCGCGTCGTCGAATTTAGTATCCGGTGTGATCTGACCGGTCAGGAAGCCCTGGCCGAGCGGCCCCCACGAGACAAAGCCGATGCCGAGTTCTTCGCAGAGTGTTAACAGTTCAATCTCGGGTTCGCGCATCCAAAGTGAGTAGTGGTTCTGAATCGCCGCAACGGCTTGGACCGCGTGCGCACGTCGCACAGTCTTAGCGCTTGCTTCAGAAAGACCAAAATATTTGACCTTGCCCTCGGCGATCAGTTGCTTGACCGCACCGGCTACGTCCTCAATTGGCACGGCTGGATCGACGCGGTGCTGGTACAGCAGGTCAATACGGTCGGTGCGCAGGCGCTTCAATGAAGCTTCAACGACTTCACGAATATGTTCAGGGCGACTGTCGAGGCCGACCATCGCGCCGTTCGCGTCGAGCTTGAACCCGAACTTGGTCGCTATGACGATCTGCTCGCGGATCGGCTCGATTGCCTCACCGACGAGGAGTTCATTGGTAAACGGGCCATATCCTTCGGCCGTGTCAAAAAAGGTCACGCCGCGCTCGAAAGCACCGCGGATCATGGCGATGCCTTCTGCCTTGTCGGAGGCGGGGCCGAGCCCGAAGCTCAGGCCCATGCAGCCAAGGCCGAGTTCAGAAACGGTAAGGCCGTTGCGGCCCAGTTGACGTGTTTTCATGATGTTTCTCCTGTCTTGTGTCGATCCATCTAGGTTAGGTCAGTTGACATTCAATGACTAGCCTGTTAAAACGACATTCAATTATTAGGAGATCTAATCAATGGCAGTTTTCGACGACCTTGCAGCCTTTGCTGCCGTGGTGCGGGCGAGGAGCTTTACCCGCGCAGCCGCTCAGATCGGCGTTACACAGTCCGCTCTCAGCCAAACAGTCCGATCGCTGGAGCGCAGGCTTGATCTGAAGTTGCTCAACCGCACGACGCGAAGCGTTGCACCCACGGAAGCGGGCGAGCAGTTGTTCCGAACTGTCGAGCCTCGGCTGGCCGAGATCGAAGCCGAGCTGGCAGTCCTCGGCAACATGCGCGGCAGGCCCGTTGGCACTGTTCGGATCACAGCGACCGAACACGCGGTGCGGTCAATCGTTTGGCCCAGACTTTTGCCGTGGCTACCAAACTATCCCGAAATCAAGATCGAGATAAGCAGCGACAACCGATTTGTCGACATCGTGGCGGAGCGCTTCGACATCGGCATCCGCCTTGGCGGCGACGTTGCCAAAAACATGATTGCGTTGCGCATTGCGCCGGACATGCGCATGGTGGTCGTGGGAAGTCCGGCTTATTTCAAACGCAATCCGCCGCCGCAGACGCCGCAGGAGCTGAGCGAGCACGACTGTATTGGTTTGCGCCTGCCGACATACGGCGGTTCGTTGGCCTGGGAATTCAAGCATGGCGAGCAAATCACTACCGCCCACGTCGAGGGCCGCCTCGTGTTTAACAGGAGCGACTTGATGGCCGATGCCGCAGCGGCCGGGAATGGGCTGGCCTGGCTGCCGGACGACATGGTCCGTGAGCATCTCGCTGCAGGGCTGCTCGTGACGACTCTCGATGACTGGGAGATCACCTTTCCCGGATATCACCTCTACTATGCAAGTCGTCGCTCCTCATCAGCGCTGTCGCTTGTTGTCGATGCCTTGCGACTTCCAAAGTCGCGCTGAACCTGCCTATCAGCGCATTGTCATCAACTCGGCCGACGATATAGCAACGGCAATACACACGCTACAACAAGTAGCGCTTACTCCCTCAGAAACGGGGAATTCCTTGGCGCGCCACTGAGATGGTGGTTTTGCGTACAAGGATGGGGATAGCCTTGCAGGAGAGTTAATCGAGAAACTTGAAACGATGAAGGCGGCAGAGCAAGGCGTCAGCTTGAATCGATTGGCAAGCGCAAAGCTAGCTGGGTGAGCTTGCGCATACCTGTTGCCATTCTATTTGCCAATGCCCCCGGTTTGCGCAACTAGCCAAACCATGTATTACAGCTGTTCCACGGTCGTGGCACAAAGGATGCTTTGTGCAATTAAAATCCATTTTCCGACCGGTTTGATGTGTCTAGTCAACGTGGCGTGAATTGCAGCTGCGTGCGCACTACCCCACACGGCACTGATGCAGTCGAGACATGGCAATCACGCTTCGAAATGGGGAATGGCTCGGCGCATGAATTCATCAAACAATGGCACGGTAAAAGCCATGTCTCCATGCGATGGGCTATACACCATCCCTTTCTTGATCAAGCTCGCGCGCACGGGCCCCAACGTACTGATATTTACCCCCAATTTGTCAGCCACATCACCGGTACGGTGGGGACCCGGCCCCAGTTCGGCCATGGCGCGTAAATATTTCTTTTCCCGAGGTTTCAGCCGGTCAAACCGGACACGAAAGAAATTTTCATCTAAGCGCCGGGAAACCAAATCACTGGTCTCATGAATTACTGCCAGACTGATCGGCGAGGCGACAGCGTGATTCCATGCCTGGTAACCCCACTCCTGCAGAAAATAGGGATAACCCCTGGTCAGTCGGAAAATTTCGTCTAACGCGGCCGGCTCAAACGCCTCTCCGGCCTCTCTCGCCGGGTCCTGCAGCGCCTTGATTGCATCCGGTTCCGGCAGCGGACCAATATCCGGGAAGCTGAACAGTCGCTCGGCGTAGGATTTCGACTCGCCTACCAACCCGGGCAAAATGGGCAAGCCGGCGGCAATCAGCACCAAAGGAAGCTGACGCTGCTGCATTTTGTGCATGGCCATGATCAGCGCACTCAACTCCGACGAACTGAAATACTGAATTTCATCGATCAGGATGGCGACCGCCGCACGACGCTCTTGGGCCGCCTCCCCTACCGCCATGAATAGGCCGGGTAAATCGACCTCCAGATCTCCACTGTCGGCTGCACCCTGCTCAGGCTCAATATCCAACCCGATGTCAACATCGCCAACCTTGATTTTAATCGCGCCCACAAAGCCTTTGAGTACCGCCAGGCCACGCCGCACTTTGTCACCGGCCCCGGCAATGCGGTCCAGATCGAGCAACAGACGACGCAAGAGTGGCGCCAGCAATACGGGCAAGGACTTCCCCTCATGTGCCTCCACCAGAATGGTGCGATAGCCTGTGTCTTGTGCCATGCGCTCAATTTCATTGAGCAGAACGGTCTTGCCCACCCCGCGCAGTCCGGTCAGCAACAGGCTTTTCTCGGGGCGTTTCGCCAGGACCCGTCCTAACAGCACGCGGGCTTGTTCCAGAACGCCATCCCGTCCAGCAAGTTCAGGCGGAGGAGATCCCGCACCGGGTGAAAAAGGATTTTTGATTTTGTCCATGTGCATCTCATTTATATCAATTTATATCAATTTATACCTATTTATACCACTTTATCGTATACATCGGTATAGATTGATATAAACAGTCGCATTGGCGCTGTACGGCTCTGTTGCATCAATTGAAGTATCGACTGTTGGAGGAGCGAAAGGTCCAGTCGAGAGACCGTAAAACTGAACTGAACGCAACGCGCGCCTAGTCCCGAGCAAGGTGTGGTGGTTTGACTGTCTTTGAGTGCACCCGATTGACTTCAATGTGGGCGTGCAGGTTGTCGGTATTGGCGTGGATCGCAATGATGTACCGGTGATCTGCCATCCCTAGCGCCTGCAATGTATCCCGGGCCGCGCTGAAGATGTCTTGAGTAGCCAGCCTTTCATGCTCCGGCCACGAAAGGATATGGTGACAGGCCGGATTCTTGACATGTGTTGCCTTGTTCGCAACTGCACACATTTCCGTTGCCGCGGTGGCCAGTGAAGAAACGTTTCCAATCTCAACGTTGATCGTCTTTTCGACATTCTCGCCAAGTGCGTTCAGCACGCTTTCCGCAGTGATGTACTGCGTCAGGTTATCCCAACTGGTCTTGGTCGGCGCCACGCCAGACTGCTCGATGCCTTCGGTCATGTACTTGGCCAGGTCCTTGAACGACGATTTTCCGTCGCGGCGGTTTGGTGCAATTATGACAATTATTCTTTATTTCCCCCGTTATTCCAGATGCGTTGTATTGCGGAAGTAATCGCGCGCATCTGCTCGTCCATGGTCACCGGCGTGATGAGGTTGTCGCCGTCTGCTATGCGTTTCAGGGTGTGGTGTATCCCCTTCAACTCGTCTCCGCAGAACCGCAATTCATTGATCGCGTCGACGTCGGCGCGTTGACGGGTCGCTCGCCCCAAGCCGGCACGAGTGAGAAACTCGACGACGGTCAAATTCCTTTCCCGCGCCTTTTCTTCTATCGCCAGCTTGTCTGCCGGCGCCATTCGTAGATTCATCTGCGCGGACTTTATCAGCACTCTCGATTTTGACATTTTTAACTCACTTTAATTACGGGTCTCGGGGCGAAGCCCTGAGCAGGGGAAAAGGGGAAAAGCGCGCAGGGGGCCGAAGGCAACCGAGAGCTTTTCCCCGGTGTATGTGCGCGACTTGTCGCGTATATACATTTCATATCCTGTCCTTGGACTGTCTTGGCGTTCAGTGGATTCTCCAGTGGACGCTGGCGCTGAAGCCGAAGTAGAAGAATTGGTGGTGTCATAGGTGTCAGCTTTCGTGTGATTGACCGGGGATGGTTTCATGGTGCTTTTTCAGTATGCTATTGTGGTGTTTTTATATGACAATAGAACAATTGTACTGCGCGTTAGCGAGAGGATTGAGATGGCCACGCCAAAGCGGCTCCGAAAAGAGGACATCGAGAAGGCTCGGCAGAGGCTGCTGGCGGCGATCTTTAGCGAACAGCCAGACGATCGTTATGTGAAGAAACAGGAGCTCAAACAATTGATGAGCACGTTGATTGCCGCACGCGAGCGCGGGATGGCGTTCGAGAAGATCGCTCAGATATTGGCTGGGGCAGGATTGGAGTTGACCGTTGAGACGTTGCGATCGTATTACGTTGAGTTGAAAACGCAAGATGAACTTGCGGCTGAGGCAATACAGCATGCCAGGAAGGTTTCGGAGATACGCCAGGCGATCGAACGGAAGTTGCTGGATCAACACACAGAGCACGCTGCGCTGCTGTCAGAAAATCATGTACCTCGCGAACGACCTGGAGCAAGGCGCGTCAATGCATTATCTGATGTTGGCGCGCGTACCGAAAGCATCTCAACAGAGGCAAGCACGGTGAAAACCGCATCCCATAGCCAGCAATCTTGGAATTACCACACGGGCGAATCGCCAAGCTGCGCCCAAACCACAGCCGGTCACAGGCTCTCAAAAAAGGGTTATGAAAGAAGAGCCATCGGCTCCAATCCAGAAACCGTCACCCGCACGTGGCCATGAGGAAGATACGCGCAAGACTTCTCAAGTTCGGGACAATTGGGCTGGTCGACATTTTTAACGCAATGCCTTGCCTTTGCGTGTCACCCTGTCGAAGCTGAAAACATGTTCCCTCGGACTTTCTGCGCATCGGCCAACCAATCTGCGAGGAAAGTCGGGCTCCCCTTTTTCGACCGTCACGGAGGCGCCGCATACCGCACAGGATGACGAATAGCGGATCAGATGGATGGTACGAATCCCGTTTGATCGTACTAGCTCCAGTTGCCCCGGCTGCTCCTTAAACGACTCGGCCCCTTCGGCACAAATGATGCGGTCCTCACCAAGGTGCTTCATAGGGCGAATACAAAATATCCATAACAAATAGGCAAAGCCAAGAAGAAACAAAGATGAAATTATTGCGTTACTGCCCACATCCCCCCGCCCTACCTGTGCCAACGCCAACCAGATAACGCCAAGCATAGCCATGCCGAGCGCGAGCAATGGCAAGGCAACCGACCAGGCGCGCCACCCCTGCAGCACAACTTTTCCATTGCTTAGCCAAGGCTTTAACAGGAATGCGCACGCGATGTCTCCGGGCTGGGTACATTGGTAGCCAAGTTCCAAGCCGGGATTCTTATTGCTTTGCGCGCCCTTCTCTAGCGTGGCACCGATCTCGCTCCCCTCCTCGGCTTCGCTCCGCTTCAGCTCGGCGATTGGCCGTGCCGATATCCAGTACAGCGTTTCATTTCTTCCAGTCGTGGCTTTACGCTCGAGGACGGGGTAATGGTCCATCCCGCAAGAATCAGCGAAGTCCAAAAAATCGTCTTGCCTTACCTTCCAATATTTTTCAATATCCGGCCATTTCAGCCACGATCCCAAGTCTTTTTCACCGTCCGTCTGACAGGCGGACCAGATGTCTCTCTTGTCAAACTTCCGCGACGTCTCGGGCCCGTTGATTTTTTTGAGTGATTCGCTGGCCAGCGCGATGAGGATCTGGTGGTTCTTTTGCCCATTATTTTTTTGCTCCAACCAGGCCAACAAACACCGTAATACGGGCTCAAGTACCCCGTTAACCGGGATGGGCGGGGTTGTGGTGGGGTTCTTCGCACAGTTCGCCTCTACAGTTGGTTCGTTGGTTTCCATTTAATGTCTATCTAATAGGGGGTGATATGTCGAATCAAAAAGTGTTGATGTCGTTTGCCATGAATGACTGCGGGATGGCAGTTTCAATCGAGCATGCTGATCGGGGCGCCGCTTGCGCCTGTTTTTGCCCTAGCTGCCAGGAGTCTGTTGTCGCAAAGCAAGGAGACGTGAAAGTATGGCATTTTTCTCATCAGAGCGGAGCGGATTGCGCCGGCGCTGGTGAGTCGGCATTACATCTCGCGGCAAAACAACTTTTGCTTACCAAGCGCGAACTGGTTTTCCCATCCATCATCGTGTCCAGGGAGGTCATTAACCAGAAGAGCGGGACAGTCCACAGCGGCCACGCCACCCATCCCGAAAAATGGGTGAGCTTCGATCAGGTTTTCCTGGAACAACCGATAGGATTAATTATTCCAGATGTGATTTGCGATACAGCGGAGGACCGGTATTTGATCGAAATCGCCGTTACGCACTTTGTCGACGAAGGCAAGAGGGCCTTGATCAAAGATATGAACTACGCGGCCCTGGAGATTGCCATCGACATTGATCTTCGCGAGCATTGGACATGGGAGACCCTTGAGGAGGAGGTCGTCAATAACACCAGCAATAAATCCTGGCTGCATTATCCCAAAGAAGCGGAACTGGGCATTGAAGCGAGTGCGCAGGCGAAAGCACTGGCTGATGCCGAGAACATCTCCGCGCCAATATTAACGTTGCCGACGGTGCAAAGCAGGACGAAGCTCTCCTGGCGCGGCATTCATGTTTGGATCACAGAACATGACTTCGGCCTCGTGGCGTGGTCTCCGTACAATCCGGAAATCAACAAGATCCTCAAGCGTTTTGGCGGGAAATGGCAGCCGAAATACCGCAACTGGCTCCTCCCATTGTGGGTAAAGGTACATCTTGTCGAAGCGTTGGCCACCGCGTAATCGGGGCCACAAAACATGAAAAATCTGCCAAGTATTTGAAAAAACATGGATACAGATAATGAAAACGTCCGACGGCAGCGGGCGCATCAACCGTGCGCCCAAGACCGTGTATTAGACATGCCGGGCTTGGCGCGATGCTCAACAGGTCCGGCAAAGCGAAAAAATGATCCCTCATTTCGCGGGAACTAGTCGATATTGTTCTCACAAATGAGAACATGGTCCGCCATGTGGTGGTGGCGTAATTAATACGCGACCTTGAAAGTCGGACTATCCTCCGGCCGCATTTTTCTTCGGTCGTAGATGCGCGTGGTCGCAATGTTGGCATGCCCGAGCCACTCCTGGACTTTGGCGATATCGGCTTCATGATCGAGCGCATTGGTAGCGGCCGTCGCGCGCAGCGCATGCGGTCCGAACCCGGCGACAGCAATTTTCAGGGAAGCGGCATAGCCGGCCAGCATCTTGTACACGCCGTCCGCCGTAATCGATGCCCGGCCATCGGCATGCATATTGTTCTTCAGCGGCCGGAACAGCGCGCCCTGGGCATCACCGGCGTGGCCGGCTGCCTGCAGATACGCATCAATAACCTCGGCGGTACCCGGATGCAGCGGCACATAGCGCAGCTTGCCGCCCTTGCCGTGGATGCGCAGATGGGCGACGCCGCGCCGTTGCTGGACGTCGCCGACCGTCAATGCGCACAGCTCGGCGCGCCGCAAACCGTGATACAGCAGCGTGGACAGGATGGCGCGGTCGCGCTGGCCCGGCAGCGTCGTTGCGTCCGGTGCATTGAGCAGGGAGCGCGCCTGATGGTCGCCGATCGCCGGCGTCTTGCCTTCCGTACTGGCCGTGGGCGGGCGCTTGACCCCCTTAACCGGATTGCTGACAACCGCATTGGCTTCGCACAGATAGTCGAACAGCGACGACAGCGCGGCCAGCTTGCGCCGGATCGTCGCGCCGGCCAAAGTGCGGTGTTCCAGATCCCGGCGCCAGGCGAGCACATGCGCACGCGTGACTCTCCGGAATTGCGCCGGGTGGCCGATGCCGGCGAACGCCATGAATTCCTGCAGATCGTTCTGGTAGGCGCGCCGGGTCTGCGGATTGGCGATGTTGGCGAACCAGGTCAGCGCCGGCGGCACCTCGGCCAGCTGCTGGAACTGCGCCGCCGTCAGCGATGTCGAAGAAGCCCTGGCAGGGAGGGGAGCCAATAACTCGTTCAACTCGTTCAAGTGAACCTCTTCAGCAAAAATGCCAGCCACGGCGATTTGGCGATGGACCCCGAGATTAAAGCCGCCACCACCAGCAAATAAATCAACCACATTGCCAGCGCCCCCATGCGGACAGGCCAGGGGTCCTTCTGGAAATATTCCAAGACAGGCTTTTTCTTTGACTGCATCGTGACCTCACCGGTATTCGCTCTACCGGCATTATGCGGTCACGACGGGTTAGGACGCCGCATTTGATGCAACATCAATAGCGCGCCCATTTACTCTTGATAACTCTTTTTATCAATAGTAAATATCCCTCCCCTACCTCCTCAAAATGTCATGTCCCTATATGTCCCACATGGAGACATGACTTTCTCAAGCCGGCAGACTATTGTTCATGCCGTGGCGACATGCAGTTCCGAATCAGCGTGAATTCGCCACTTTGATTGCAGTGCATACAGGAGAACGACATGTCGGGAAAAAGTGGCGGCAAAGGTGGGAAAACGGCAATGACGCCGGCACGGGCAGCGGCAATTCAAAGCCATGCGACAAAAACCTCCGGACCGGTGCAAAAAGGAAGTTTCACCGCACGGGCACAAGCAGCCGCAGCGATCAACGTGAATGCCGGCGTGGTGCCGGCCGTCGGCGCTAAAAAGTAGGTACAGCCTCAAACCAGCAACCTGGCCTCCAGGTTGCTGACTTCAATCACAGGATAGGTATGAAAAGAGAAGCCATCAGGTTGGACCCGGACAAGGTCAAACTCCTCATCACACGCTCCGGCATCCCCATCAAGCAGTTATTGGATGGAATGTCCGCCAAAACGGTGCATCGGATAAAAGCCGGGAAAAACACATCATTGGCCACCGCCCATAAGCTTGCTAGCGACTTGAGCGTCACGGTGGAAGCGTTGATGAGTCCGGTCAAGGAAGAGGAGATGGACTCTTTTTTACCTGTCCAATGGCTGTACGACGAAGCTCCAAGTTCCTGCGACAAAAAACATGTGCAGTTTTGCGGTGCTATCGGAGGATATGGATATCTCGTTGACGGGTCTCCATTCAACTTTAACAGCCCGATTGAACAACTGTTGAAGTGGCACGAACCAGATCGCCGAAAAATTGTTTTGCGCAGGGATCATCAGGCCTTTATTTTCGAGATTCACTATTTTAATTATTCGCCAGATCGGGAACGACAGGTGCTGTATGAATTTACTACGGCATGCCGGTTTTTCCCCTTGGTACGCAACGGCGACACCTTTAGCAAGGCACCGCTCAGCGACATGCTGGATCGACATGTTTGGGGCGAATTGCAACGAAAAGCATTGGCTAATGCCGAAATCGTAGCGATTGAGGGACATGCCTATCCTGTTCATCCAGATGCCTATTTCCCGTTGGTACGTTTCTACCAGGACTCGCTGCTCAAACCGATAGCATTTCTTGGCGCCAGAATGTTTGAACAACTTCGGGTTGATTTCAAGTGGTCACTGGTCGATTACCTCAAGGGAATCGATGCTGCACGCGTGAGCGCAAAGACGACTTTTTCAGGTATCGCTCTGAGAGTGGAACCAGTCAAGCCGGAAATATGGGCACTAGGATGGCGCGACGAAGTGATCGAAATCAGAGTGGACTTGACGTGGTGCACACCGGCGGGCGAATTGGCGTTGGCGCCTTGGCGTCATGCGCACCGCGAGCAATTCATCAAGGGAATCACATCACGAGAATGGAATAACTGCGATGCGCGTGGCATGCCGATTCGCTACTTCCCGAAGGATGGCGGGGATGATCCAGACACCCCGCCGTTTGAGCCGGATCCAGTTCTATCAGCGGACACTATCGCGGCTATCGCTGGCATTGCCCACCCTGGTCCGTCACGATTCTGAGGGAATCCATGCGCTACTGCAAAGACGACCCGATTGATCGATGCGTCCATGATCTCGTTGAAGAAGGATGGACATTCTGGCGGGCCGCGAAACATGGGCGCATTCGCTCGCCATTTGGCAAGACCTTGTCGGTCCCATCAACGCCGAGTGACAAACGTGCTTCGCGCAATTTTATCGGGGATGTCAGGCGGCTAGTACGGTGCAATACAAAGATGGTCACCTCACGCATTGAAATCTTGGAGTGCTGCGATCAATTGCACGACAACCCCAGTGATGAGCAGGATGAGACCGAACGCCTGTGTACGCGATGAGAGCACTTGGAAACGTCTTACCCTTGGAAAGAAAACTACCGAGTCCACTATTGCCAAGACGCCCAAAGAGTACGCAAAGAATGCAGCAAAGAACCTTGCGGTGATGGCTGCGGATGGCAGTGCGTAACCAACACCTGCACCAATGAGAGCGCCGAGCGGAATGACGGAGTGAGCCCAGAGAAGGACACCAGCCACCCAATGGACCATGAAGTTTTTCAGTGAATCACTCTTGGCCACGACCTCCGACAAGACCAATATCCCAATGAGCCCGTACGTGATGCCGATGATGTTCAACAGCTTGTATTGCACAAGCTTTTCGTGCCCGGCGAGCGCGTACCCCAGAGCTGCACCCACACCCAGGAGAGCCACTATGACCGCTGCAAAGATGAGGCTACCGCTGCGCACAGAATGGTGCATAAGGTAAAGCTAAGGCACGGCGCGCTTTTGCAGCATCCCGCTTGAGGGAGCGGTTACCATACCGTTGACAATCTTGACGTCGCAGCCCCATGCCTTTTAACATGTCTCTAGTCCTTCTTACAGATCGCCGAATCCAGTTTTCCGTGAAAAATGATCAGCTATATGCCTGTAATGGTCCGTGGCTCCCCCACCTTCTGGGTTCGTAATAGCCATGGCCTTGGAGTTGCGGACTAACAGCCGCTTAACCAGCTTGTGGGTATGGACTCCCGCTTTAAGCCCCCCGGGATACTCGACCAACAAAATTTCCGCATCTGGGAACTGTGGGTGTGCCTCGATGACCGCTGCCGTTTGAAGGTCGATCACGGCATACTTTGGTGTTTCAATCAGCGTTTGGAGGCGGTCCATCCCGTGAAGACTGCTTAAGAAGTCAATTATTCGTTCTGCCGTTGTGCTCAAAATTCTATCTCCCTTTTCCCCTGATGCCGCGAAGTGCCGGTATGGGAAAATGCCCAATGCAACTTTTTCCTAGGAGGTTTGAATTGGCCAACGTTCGGCAGTCGTACCTCAACTCAAATCCATCAGGAAGCATGATTCTGCAACAGTCGCGTCCAGGGAGTATATATCTAACAACTTAAAAAATAGCACGTCCTACGCATAATTTCGATTTAGAAACTGTTGCCGCGACTATTTTCATGTTTTACAGGTCTTACGCCGCGCAAGCGTGTGTGATACCCCGAAGAATTGATTTGGTGAAGCACGAAGCAACGGCGGGCCTCGCCGGATATAGCAACTTGCAAATTGCAAATTGCAAATTGCACACTCTAAGAAAACGTCCTTGATGGATTAAAAATTTTCGCGGAGGAGAAAATAGCTACTTCAAGAGTCACAGTTTCAGCCGAAAAACTACAGGTCTTTACGACACTTCGCCGTGACTCTTGAGGTAGTAAAAAAAGCCGGGAAAATCCAGGCTTGATGGCTTGTTACTTGCTCTGTCAATGTCCAGCGCTGCCGATATCAAAGCGGTGGTGGCTCGTTCTGCACTCTGTGTAATGCCATTAATATTAGTTACGCTCCTCTCCGCCATTCTTCCCCATTCGTTGTTCTTCTAAAACCCCGCTGGTTACGACCGAATACGTTGTGCGTATCCTGAGTATGACGTTTGGGAGTGCTCATGCTACTTTCACGCGTGAAAGTAGGGCAACACTAGGAGGTGATACTAATCTGAACCGAAGCATTGATGCTGCGGATCCAACAAAGGAACCAAATCGAGAAGAGAGTGTGTCGTAACGCGCTCCAACTCGCCTTAACGGCTTAATTCTGGCAAAGAGGCGTTCGATTAAATTACGATTGCGGTTCTAGTATTGATTAATTTTCGGTGCTCTTTCCAGCTCGCTTTCGGCGGGATCGCAGCCATGGCATTCTGATTGTCGACACAGGCAAACAACGCATCGGCATGCGTAGGCTTTATCGGCTAAAACTGCCACGGCGTCATCTTTTACCTTTTCAAAATAAACAGATAATTGATTGTCCCCCAAATCCACGGTCAACTATTTTTTCTGCAATAATTTTCTATACGCTTCCAACGGACGTCTCGGAACAATACATATAACATTTGCACTCGGCAAAAATTCAAGAATGGAAAAAAAGCAAAGATGTTAGTAGTCCTTGATTGTTTTTTCGCTTTTGGCATTTCAAATATCAACGAGCCCTTGTGATGCTGTGTCAATTTAAAGCGTGCATATTGTCAACGAAAGGGCCTAACCAATTCCTCTCGGCCCACCACTACGTCAACCGCACGACACTTTCACGCGTGAAAGTAGCCTGTACCAGGATCAAACCTATGCTTTCCTGTTTTTTTACTCGATTGCATTCATTTCAATGCCCCTCATAAATCGATAGTTAGAAAATGTTTACAGTCTTAGGTCATCACCACTTGGAACTGCCTCATGTTTTCAATCAAAGTCGTATGGCGCTAATTTTCTGCTTGTTTGATTCATTCAATAGGTAAGTTGCAATTGGGGACCGAACTACTTTCACGCGTGAAAGTGGGCCAGCGATCAATCAAATCCCCCGGCGAAATGTAGGCAACTGGCGGAATGACCTTGGCCCAACGAATTCTCCCCACGAATAATACTTAGAAATAATAAAACAAATTAATTATCGCAATGCCTGTCTGCTTAAATTTCTTCAATGTGAAGCTGAATTTAGTAGGTATTCTTAAAGCATGAAAGCCAAGGCATCAAATTCCTGATCACGCTTATCATGAAATAATTAGTTGTTTTAAGAAAATTAATAATTATTACTTGCCATACAAACGTATCCTGCTTATTATCCTGTTCGATAGTGTTTTGTATAAGGCGGCGCATATCGCGCCACTTTCACGCGTGAAAGTAGAAAGGAAATAGGCGATATGTCCGCAAAAATAATAACGGTTTTTAATCAAAAGGGTGGGTGTGCTAAAACGATGAGCACCATGCAGTTGGCGGGGGCTTTTGGCCTACGAGGCCTCAAGGTATTCGTTGTCGACATGGATCCCCAGAACACAGCCGCCTTGTGGTTCCACCAAGCCACACCTGAACAACCATTCCCGGCGGAAGTGATGTCAATGGCCCCTCTCAAGGAAGCCTTCCTGGATAAGCTCGGTCCATTGGCCGCGAAGTTCGATGTCATAATCATCGACTGCCCACCCGCACTTGGTTCGCGCGTTCCGTGGGCTTCCCTGGTCGCCTCAGACTTCGCACTGATACCAGTCGCGGCAGTGATGGACAACGTTTGGGCATCCAAACAAGCAGAGGAACTCGTGCTCGAGGCACGACAAGCGCGTGAGAGCAAGGGTATTCTCTCGGAGCTCAAGGCCGCGTATTTGCTCAGCATGGTCAGAAGAGGGAACGTCTTCGAACATTGTCTTGAAACTTTGAAAACTGGCGCAAAAATTCCAATTTTGAAATCAACGGTCGCGATGCGCAATGCCTTTCCCGAATCCCAACTGTTTGGGTGCGTTGCCAAATCGTTCGGTAAGTCGATCGCAGCCTCAGAAATCGACGCTGTCGCCGATGAGGTTGCCAAACTGCTTGATCTCAAATTGACGAAAGGTAAGTGAAATGGCGATTTCGAAAAGAGATATGGGAGCTAGAGCTGCCAAGGCAGCCCAAATGGCCCCGAGCATCGAAGATCGTCTGCGCCACGCGCGCGACTTATCGTCGTCACACCCGGCCGATGACGCACCTGCTCCGCCCGTTGAGCTAATCGAAAATCCTCCCGCATCGGTCACGACAGCAAACCATGCTACCGAAGTGGTTGTCACTGCGTTGGGCGCTCGCCTGGAGATGATCGCGCTGGATCTGATTGACCCTAATCCCTTCAACGCCCGAAAAATCTATCGGACATCGCGGGTAAGCGAACTTGCTGCAAGCATCGGCGCGCACGGCCAGGAGATCCCAGGTGTAGCAACGCCGCGGAATGGGCGCATTGTCTTAGCTGCAGGCCACTACCGACTTCGTGCCCTAAAGCTAATTGGTGCAAAGTCCATGGCCCTGCTGATCCATGAAGGCCTTTCCGACCGCGAACTGTATGCACACAGCTACAGGGAGAATGCCGAGCGCGAAGCACAGTCAGCACTTGACAACGCACTATCCTGGCGCGAATTGCTTGACCAAGGAATTTATGCTTCGGAGACTGAGATCGCTGAAGTCACCGGAATGTCACTGCCAAACGTCAACAAAACGATGGCAGCCCTTCGCTTGTCGCCCACTGTCCTCGACTTTGTGAAAGAGGATCCTAAAACTTACGCGCTTAGCGTACTTTATGAACTTGCACTTTATGAAGGCGTCGCGGGCGAAACTAAGGCCCTGGCCATGGCTAAGCTTGTTGCTGAGAGCGAAGCGGGGCGCAAAGAAATCCAAGAAGCGCGTGCCTTCATCAAAGGCTTAGCGGAATTAAGTTTGTCGCCAAAGATACTTGAGGTCGTTGAGGATGCCCCCAAAGCCTTTGAGATCAGCGTGCTCAAAGAGCTCAACCGTTATGAAGAAGTCGCTGGGCCTGTCAAGGCTCTGGACATAGCCATGCTTGTAGCAAGAGGTGAAGCTGGTCGCAGGGAAATCCAAGAGGCGCTGGACCAAATCGAGTCACCTCGGGAACGCAAGCGTAAAGAGACGTCGCGCCAATACAAAATCCATCGCGAAGACCAACAGATTGGTTCGATCAAGGAATGGGATTCCTCCGGCAAAGTGACGTTCGAAGTCGTACTAACCGACTCGAAGGACCGAGCACTTCTGATCGCGGAGCTTCGTGAGCGCTTCGGCGTGAAAGACTGAAACGCAACATCATTAGGCGAACACCCGCGCTGCATCATCTATTCTATAAAAGGTGAGATTACGCGGGGACCAGTTTATCTTGGTCATGCCTACCGAATCAATCTGCAATCATATTCTCATGGTGAGCAAATACAGGGACTGCCACCCATCATGGTGAGATTCTTCGGGGAGTGACCAGGCTAGCTGTGCAGCGAAACTGCCTTACCGAAGTGCATATCGGTCCCTCAGGCCGACCAAACGGCTTATCAAGGCGATTTCATCCTGCGACAAGAACAAATTAGCCCAAAAACGGGAACAGCACATCGATAGGTGAGCCTCTACAGGGTGTTGGAAGAAGACGCGTGCGCCGAGACTCCAGTGCACCCCCCGGAGCTACTTTACTCGAAAAGCTGAGGATTTCACGGAATGTCTCATACTCGTAAGGTGATCGTCAACGGGGACCTCTGGACCGTCTTTACCTTACAAGCTCGAGTGCCTAAAAAGGATGAAAACTAAGCCTTTGCATTCCAATCGCCCTCAAATTTCTCATTGGTAGTGCGTGCTTACTGTTCTTAAAGCTGCCTTAAATACTAATCTAGCCTGGAAGACCCTTATTTAGTTGCTGGCGCTGCCTAATAAAGGTGAGTCGCTACAGGGACCAGCAAAGGACGTGATCGGCGCTTTCTTCCCAATGGAAGTTCTCAACGCCTACAGGATCCGCTCACGCCAACCCAGGGGACTTAAGCAATTGTGATTGCAAAACCGATCTAGGACCTCTTTTTCTACTCATAGGTGAGTCGCCACGGGGAGCGAGAATCAAATGTACGGGAAGTTAGCGTCTGGTCTGGCCTTACCGGCTGCTCCTTCATAAATTCAGCAAAAGCCGATTGAAATTTAAAGGTGAGCAGCTACAGGGAGTTCTAATGAATGCCCAGGCTCATATTCAACGACGTGGAGCTTTACACGAACCACTGGAGAGTCTATTGGAAACGAAATGGTCCAGCCGATCACATGGACATCAAAAGTCGAACCAAGACCTGGTATTCCTAATTCAAGGTGAGATGCTACGGGGACCATACGTCGAACACCTGCTGAGGCATTTCGTTAAGCTGAAGATGTTTTCCTTGGTTAGTGAGCCTGCCACCGGCTTGCATTCTGATTCTGACGGCTCATAGGGCGCCGCTGCAAAGCTCGTTTGGCATCCCGATGGGGCTCCCCGTCAAACACGGGATGAAGCCTTCTATGAGCCGCAAATCTCGTTCTGACAAGTATTTTCTTCTAATCAAAGCAGAGCAACATCGAAAAACTTGTCGGCAAAGACATGATGAACTCGGATGATGCGCTGTTTCCCAAAATCTGAAGTATGTGGGCAGCCTGGTGCCTAGCAGCATTCGGATATCTTGTTGGCTTGTTTTTTTGTTTTTCAAAAATAGCAGCCCTCGCGCTTTGAGAGAATTTTTAATAAAGAAACCCAAGTTCAAAACCTTAAATACTATTTGAATTCGTGCAAACCTAGCACTGGTGCGGCTTTGCGACCGAGAAGGTGAGCCGCTACGGGAACATTGGTGAGCCTCAACGGGGAGGAAAGTGAGTGGAAGCAGGGAGCTCGGACTTTTTCAGTGAGCTATGACGGGGACCGCAAGTGAGTGAATACGGGGAGCAGAGGAGCTTTCACAGGGACATCATCGAAATACCCTGTGGATAACTTTATTTATTGCTTAAATGTATATTCTTGAGAATTCAAACAAATTTTGGCCGGTGCTTAGACAACGTAGTTGCAACCTCCGGCGACACAACCGATTAGGTGAGCCGATACAGGGAGCACAAAGGCTCGAGATTTGAATAATCCTTGACGAACCACAGAGCTCGAAGGTTGACTTAAATCGATCAGGTACGGTTTGATGCCTGATTGCTGACAATGGTGAGCCTGCGCAGGGAGTATCTAAGGTCAGTTCACCTCCGATCATCGCTTCGGAAGCCTGGAACGTCTCCTAGGCACCCTCAAAATCAATAATCAAGTGCGAATGACATCCTGCAATCCAAAAAGCTAGCCTTAGGTCAGAGCAACTTTTGACAGGTGAGACTGAACGGGGACTAAGCGCCCAATGCCGGCTGCTGATTGACTTCAAGGACCTATCGACAACAAGATGCAACCACGAAGTCAGCTATTGCTGCCAGTTTGCGGGTTGATTTTTTTATCCAACCGATCGCGAAGTGCTTGAGTGAAGTATTGATATAAAAACCCAAGTTCAAAACCTTAAATACTATTTGAATTCGTGCAAACCTAGCACTGATACGCCTTTGCGGCCGACGAGGTGAGACGCAGCGGGAACTGGGGTGAGATTCTTCGGGGAGATAGGTGAGTGAACACAGGGGAGGATGGCCCGGTTAGGTGAGCCACTGCAGGGACCACTGGTGAGTGGATTCAGGAAGCAGAGGAGCCTTTACAGGGACCCGCATCAAGGCTCGTTTAAGAAAAAGGTGAGACGCAACAGGGAGTGTAGCGTGGTGAATGGCAAACGGGCGCGTACCTCACCGTGATAGGTGAGAGTGAATTAAAGTTGATACAAAGGTGAGATAATCTGCGTTATACTCCACACCATTGATTGGGTGAAAGTTATGTTCTCACCTAAGGTGGCGACGCGATATAGGATACCTACCCATGGCGAGAACAAATAAAAAATCGAAAAATACTTCGCTTGCGACGACCGAAACTAGTCCTCCTATGGAGTTTCGAAAGACCAACGAAGCAATCGGTCTGCGCGTGAGGGAAGGTAAGCTTTCGTTGCTCACACGCAAGCTGTTCAATGTGATGATGTATCATGCACAGGAGCAGAGAACGCCAGGGGTCAACGCTCCGATCGACACTGCTGCGGCAAAAAAATATTTCTGGATTCCGCTTTCGGACCTTGCGCGTGATGCCGCCTATGACAGCAAAGACACCGACTTTTTGAAGAAGCAACTCGAAGAGCTGCACAATATCAAGTTACTGATGGAGACCGAACGACAATGGACCAGTGAGCGGCTGGTTTCTTCAGTAACTCTCGTCAATCCACAGGGATTTAAAAAGCATTCCGGCCAAGTCTGGTTCGGGTTCGCCTTTCCGCCAGAGGTACACGAACTGGTCATGGCGCCGGGCACCTACACGCGGTTTAGCCTCCTCTATCAAGGCATGCTTCGGTCGGGGTCTGCTCTCGCGCTATACGAAATTTGCCGGCGCTACGCGACCAATCCGTCGAAGGTGACACTCGTGGAAACCTACGAGCACTGGTATGGTGTTCTCACTGGCAACCCGGTATTGCGCGACGAGTTGCCGGAATACAAATATTTTAAGCGTGATGTCATCAAGACGGCGATCGCCGAAATCAATGCTTTAACGGATATTCAGGTTGAGCTCATCGAGCACAAAAAAGGGCGCCGCGTTGAGCGGCTACAGTTCCGTGTTGAGCACACTAAGCAGCCACAGCTTGGCTTCGCGGCGCCACCGGTGATTGACCTTGAGTTGATGGGCAAGATCATGAAGTTTGGGTTCGCGCAGTTAGAAGCATCCGATTTTATCGCGCAACACAGTGACGACAAGATCCGAACGGCAGTCGCGTTCGTTCAAGCGCGCATTGAGCTCAAAAACAGCGCACCACTGGATTCGCCTGCCGCCTATTTCCGCTGGACCCTGAAGCAGGGCGCTGCAGCGGCCCAGGACTTGCGCATCCAGCAAACGGCGGCAAAAAAGGGCTCGGGCAAAGGGGTCGATGGGGCGACGGTCATGGAGAAATTCTTTGCTGCGCGCGCGCTGGATAGCCTGGCGGTCTACAAGGAACTTGATGATGATGAGCGCAGGCCGATCTTCGAGCGTTTCAAAGAGCAAAACACTAACAAAATGATCAAGCTTGATCATGCCCTCGAAAATGCGACGGCGCGTTCACTTTTCTCGCACTGGTATGCGAAGGAACTGTGGGGGGATCCATCCGTTCAGGACATGGCTAATTTTGTAGAGAAATTTGGCCTCGTCAATAGCTTGAGTACAGTGCGAGTAGTGGGTACCACATAGGCCTCCATACCGATTAAACAAGGTGTCGCGGGCTATGCAGCCCGCCGAATAGCCTTAAAAAAGTTAGACCCCCCAAAAAAATACTATCGATACCGCTGTGCCCACACGCATGGTGGAGGCCAGCGCGATCCGCATAGCTTTGGGCGCGGCTGGCCAAGAGCTCCAGCAATGCAAAATGTCGCTTATTGCAGCTTCGCTTCCTTTCGACCTCCTTGGAGTGAGAGGTCGAAAATACCTGTCTGAATGAGACAGTAGTTGAGTGCGCTTATACCCATGCAACTAACGATCGCTTTCTTGCTGAACAGATTTTTGCTGTTTTGCAGACTTGCAAGAATCCGCTATCGGTTCTACGGAGAATAGGGATAAAATTTCTTTTTATTTGATCGTTAGTTGCATGGTGAAATCATGACAAAAGATTTGTTCGATATCCCCGACATATGGAAGACGGCGCCACTGGTGGCGTTTAAAGGATTTATTGCGTCCGACGAATTTCTGCAGATGAGCATGCGGCCAGGGGAACTCGTAATCGGTGAGAAACCGCGTTACAAAATCAGCAGTAGTTCTAAGATCGTCTACGCGCACATGTTCGGGAATTTCCTTCGCTGGCTGGAAGAGCAGGGCATAGATATGGCAAACGTTACTGCCGACAATCTGCAAGTGTTCTTGGATTTGGGGAATCTCGTAGAGAATAAACTGACCAAAAATTTGAACAGTCTGATACGGCTGCGATATTTACGACTTCTCGAAAAGGTTTTTTCGCACTTGAACACGGCTCACAATCCAGCCCGCAAAGTGGCGCAAGAGATTGGCCGCACAGAGCTCGGTCGCGATAAACCAAAAGCGTATTTGTCTGCGGATCAACAACAGGCATATATGAACGCATTGCTAACACCCAGCGCTGAGGATGCGTCCAATCCGAATGAATGGAATATCCGACGGGATCGAGCGATGCAGGCGCTAATGCTTGGTGCTGGCTTAAAGGTGTCAGAGGTGATTCAACTGCGCACAAATAAAATAGGGAAGATTGATATTGATGGAACTGTGCGCGTGACCGTTGAAAGAATTGGACTTGGGAAACCCCATGACACGCACATCAGGCCGTTTGCAGTAAAAGAAGTGCTAGCCTGGGTAACGGAAAGAACGGCACTGAAGATACCTGGTCCATACTTGTTTCCACCAACCCTGTCGGGAATTGGCAAAAATGGCAGCCTCGTACTCAACAAGGCAACGGTCTATCGCCATGTGAAGGAGACATTGGAACAGGCTGGCATTGAGAAGGAAAGGATGGGAGGGCGCACGTTGCGCAACACCTTCGCAGTGCAGTTACTGGAAGACGGAGCAACCTTGGGTAGCGTGAGCGACCTATTGGGGCATCATGATCAAAGATCAACGCTGAAATATAAGGTCGGCCAACGGAAAAAGCCAAAATAACAGGCACAGTAGTTGCATCAATTTTTGTACGATGACTTGCACAATATTTCCGTAGTTTACATCTGTACGCAGGCGGACGTTGTCTTCAACATTGCACTTCCATATTTTTAGCGCTCGATGGCATGCCAATCTGCGTTCCGGCGGAACCAGTCAGTCATGAAATCGATGAACGTGCTGACCTTTCCTGAGAGATTCAACCGTTCGGAATAAACTGCAAATATGTCTGCGACCGGGAGCGTCCAATCCTCGATCACCTATTGCCAGTGTCCCGATACGCGAAGGGCGTTGGCATCCCATTCGGAACGCAACAAGATCCCAAAGCCTGCCAGAGCCCAGAACAATGCCGTTTCGCCATCGTTGGTGCTCAGCAGCGCGCGCAGCTTGTGACCCGGTTGCGCGGTGATAACAAGGACCGGAAGGTAGTCATCCGTATCGCTTACCTTCAAGGCTTCCATCACCGTGAATCCATCCATGCCGGGCATCTGCAAATCAAGCAGGATCAGGTAGTAACAGTTTTTACTGTGCAGCGCGCAGATCGCATGCGGATCCATCGTGGACGTGTCCGAGGCATACCCGGCGCCGCGCAGCATCTGCTCCAGCGGCAGGACATTGGCCTCCAGATCGTCGCAACCAGGACTCATGCGTTAAATATGGCGGATGAACTGCTCATGCCATGCGCCCTGCTTCAATGGAGCTGATTATTCATGCCTTTTGCAACAGCCTGTTAAGTACGGAAGTTTTTCGCCAGTTTCTTCAAGCGTAGTGACAGGGAATTGATTTGTCATGACCGCAGTCAATTTCTTGGGGAATCCGACCGAATGGAAAAGCATGTCCTGGAAATGTCCTCCATAAATTGATAGGACATGAGTGAAGTTGGACGCATCGAGGGTCCACTCGACGGCATCAAGGTAGCCGAAGCGGTGGCGCTGTCGATGGCGGCGCGTTAGCAGCCGGTCGGTTCGGCTTGCGCAGCCAGATCGCGCCTCTTGGCGCGTTCCTCAAGCTTGCGCTTGGCCTCGTCGAGCACGGCAAGGCACATGAGCCGCCAGGATAGCGGCGACTCCATGCAAGAGAACGTTTGCCAGGCCAATCCCTTGCCTGGTTGGCTACGCCTGCCCAGGCTTGGAAAAATAGTCCTCAGCCATCAGCCGGAGTGCCGTCACCGCTGGAATGCGCTGATCCGGGCGCCATGCCATGACCATCTCTACTGATATGGCATCGTTTCGAATCGGCCGAAACACGACGTTGTCGAAATGAAACCGCTGGGCAGAAGCTGGGACAATGGCCATTCCTAATCCAGCCCTGACCATAGAGATCATGGTGTGCGTTTGGTCAATATATTGGACGAAATCAGGCATCACTTTCGAAGACCAGAACAAGCCCATGATCCGGTCGTGGAAGTATTTTCCATCCTCGGGCGAGTGCATGATGAACGGCTGGCCATTCAGGCTTGGCAGGTCAATGTTCTCGCAATCGGCCAGCGCGTGACGCGCGGGAAGCACCACAATCAGTGGCTCGACTTCAATCAGGAAAGACTCGAGTTTCTGCCGGGAATTAAGCGGACGCATGATACCCAGATCGATCGAATTAGCCGCAAACGCTTCAATTTGCGCAGCTGAAATCAACTCATGTATGACGACATCAATATCCGGTAATGCCTGTTTTGCAGCCGCCAGCAACCTCGGCACGATTTCATGACCCGCCGCACCGGTAATCCCGATGCGTACCCTGCCAGTTTCCCCTCTACTAGCTCGCCGTACGGTATTGGCCGCCTGTTCAGCCAGATTCAGTAGTCGGGTCGCATCAACAAGGAATACCTGCCCCCCTGTGGTCAGCTTGACTGAGCGCTTGGTGCGTTCTAACAGTTGTACGCCCAATCCATGTTCCAGCAACTGGATTTGCCGGGTCAGCGGCGGCTGGGTCATGTTGAGGCGAACTGCGGCCCGCCGAAAATTCAATTCCGTGGCAACCGCCACGAAGCAATGCAATTGCTTCAAATCAAACATTCACTCACCCTGAAATTTCTAAAAAACAAACAAATCAAGCCATTACTGATTCGATTATGGTATCACCTAATTGCAATTAGGCATTGGACTAGCATCACCAATGCATTCATCATCCTTATCTGATTGAACGGCGAATCATGTGCTTACGCTTTCTTCGAGCGACAAGTTATTCAACATGGCCGTGATGACCAACCCCATGCTTCATTGGCCGCAACTAAGGAACCCCAGTCATGAAACCCAGTATTTTGCAGTTGAACCCCATCCTGATTCCCGCCATCAATGAGCAATTGAACACGCTCTATACCGTATCGCGTCTGTATGAGCAGAACGACAAGGAGGCCTATGTCCGCGAGTTCGGCAGCGCGATCCGCGGCGTGATCTCCGGCGGCCACACGGGAATCAGCAACGCGCTGATGGAAAAGTTGCCAGCGCTGCAAGTGGTTGCAATCAATGGCGTCGGCACCGATGCCGTCGACTTGGCCTACGCCCGCAAACGCGGCGTCGCCGTGACGGCGACCTTTGGCGCGCTCACCGAAGACGTCGCCGACCTCGCCATTGGCCTGTTGATCGCCACATGCCGTGGCATCTGCTCAGGTGACCGCATCGTACGCGAGGGTCTGTGGGCTAACAACCCACACCCCGGCGCGATCCCGCTTTCGCGCCGTTTCAGCGGCATGCGCATCGGCATCGTCGGCATGGGTCGAGTCGGGCGTGCAGTCGCCACCCGCGCCGCCGCGTTCGGATGTCCGATCCGCTACACGGACCTGCGCGCGATGGAAGACCTTGCTTACCCCTTTATCGCCGATCTGCAGCAACTCGCCCGCGACAGCGACGCGCTGGTTCTCGCGGCCTCGGCAGACAAGGCGGAAGGCATCATCAATGCCGCCGTCCTCGACGCGCTTGGCAAGGATGGCTACCTGGTCAACATCGCACGCGGCAAACTGGTCAATGAAGCAGATCTGATTGACGCCTTGAGCGCCGGGCGCATCGCGGGTGCCGGGCTCGACGTCTTTGTTGACGAACCGAATGTGCCTGCACCACTGCGCGCAATCGACCGTGTGGTGTTACAGGCGCACCGCGCCAGCGCCACGATTGAAACCCGTACCGCGATGGGCGAAATGGTGCTGGCCAGCCTCGCCCAGGCGCTTTCCGGGCAACGGCCCGAGAACAGCCTGACCACATGAGCCTTTGCCAGGCCATGCCGCAAGGCGAGCCCAACAAGGATGAACAAAATGACTAACACCATGATTCTTGAAAGATACCCCGGCATAAAGCTTGGATGCACCTCAGCGAATTTTGCGAAAGTCTTGCCTGCGATGCCGAGCAGTCCGAAAAGCGCTTGCCGAACTCCCGGCCGCAGTTACCAGGCCTACACCAAGGAGATGGCAGATGAATAGTTCCAGGCTTAAATTACACGCTTGCAAGGGTGTTTTTTCCTGGACGCTAGGCACCGCAGATCGGCGGCAGCAACAAGCAGACGAACTCGCCTTTCTACAATCCGAACGGCAAATTCGTATTGCTGCGCGTGGACGGCAAGACACTGGTCCGGATCGCCTCGATGCCAATCGGCAGGTGGTCGCAAGGCTTGGCGTTTTCGGGCGACGGACGCTCGGTGCTGGTACAGAACGCGGCCGAGCGACAGATTCAAGTCTTCAGCATCAACAACGAACAACTCCAGGATACCGGTCAGAAGCTGCAGTTGAAGGGCGCACCGGCAGCCATGCGTCCGATTGCCACGGATGGCACGAGAAGACCGTAATTCCATCGGAGAAATCCTGCGATATGCCAGCAAAATCACCAGATCAGGGCGGGTTAGCAGGCAAGGCAATTGATAGTTTGCAATTACAATCAGAGGCGCGGCAGGAGACAAGCCATGCTGTTCTTCATCATAACAAGGAAAACAACAATGAATCAGGCTGAAGCAGTTCTTGACAGGATAGAAAAAACCACAACGAAAACGGGCAATTATCGATGGGTAGTCATGGGGCTGATATTTGTCATATGGGCCATTGCCTGCGCCGATCGGGCCAATCTCGGCATCGCCTTGCCGTTCATGAAAAAAGAGTATGGCATCAGCAATACCGAAGCCGGACTGATCATCAGTCTTTTTTCATTCGCCTATGGCGTAGTCCAGATTCCGGCAGGCCTGATTTACAAGCGATTGAGCAATAGGGTGACCGGAGCGCTATTCCCCATTTTCATGATATTCACGTCCATCTTCACCGGCTTGATGGGAACGACCTCGTCGGTGTTCCTGCTCAAGTTTTTCCGCGTCGGCCTAGGACTTTCTGAAGGCCCGCTGGGCATTGGTTGTACCAACATCATTAACCGCTGGTTCCCCGCGAAGGAAAAAGGGACAGCGACAGGTCTCTGGTTGACGGCGTCGAAGCTCGGGCCTTTGTTTGTCCCGCCGCTGTGCGTTGTCGTGATGGAGGTGTGGGGCTGGCGCGAAATCTTCTACGTTTTTGCCATTCCAGGAATACTGTTCTCTGTTATCTGGATGTTTACGGTGACCAATACGCCGGAAGAAAACAAATTCTGCTCAAAAGCTGAATTTGAATACATCCGCAGCCAAGCAGGACTGGTCATTGAAGAAAAAAAGTCGTCGGCAGTGCGCAAGGAATACAAACTGGCGTGGCTGGACAAGTTAATCAGGACCAAAAAAGTCGCGCAACTGCACACCATTCGCCACGTATTTTTCTCCTGGAATATCATCGGGGCGGCTATCTGTTATGGCTGCATGATTGGCATCACCAATATTTTCATGTCATGGATACCGACCTACCTGGTCACTGTGAAGGGATTCACATCCATCAAGATGGGCTTCCTGGCCTCGGCGCCCTTCTTTGGCGCGGTGATGGGAAATCTGCTGGGAGGTCTTGTTTCAGACCGGATGTTGGGAAAACGGCGCAAACCCCTGATGATGCTCAGCGCTTTCGGGACCATTTTCATGATGTTTGCCTTGATCAATGCCCCCGACAATGCCCTGTACCTAGGTTTCACCCTCTTCATGGCAGGCTTGACGGTCAGTGCAGGTTTCGGCGGATATACCGTTTATCCCATGGGCCTGGCCAACAAGGCAATCTATCCGGTCGCTTTCGGCATCGTCAATTCCGTCGGGCAGATTGGTGGTGCATGCGCCCCCCTGTTTGCCGGGATGCTGTTGGATGCGTATAGCTGGACCAGCGTATTTATCTACATGGGTAGCAGTGCCCTGGTTTGCCTTCTAATTCTGTTCAGCATCGTTGAACCAGTCATCGAGGCAGAAAAATCCACTTAAGCGAAACGCTGAGTCACTCGACAAAGGGGCTGCCTGATTGCCTGCGGCCCGATCGACGTTGGCAATGCCAGCGACCCTTTACTGAAGATATACCAACGATTGCTATCAGTGGCGAACATGCGCTCATGCCCGTGTGCCGCCTTCATCGGCTCAGTGGTTGAGTTCCTTCAGGCGCGTGGCCCCTGCGCTTATCAGGTCGCCGCGCAACAGCGCGTCATCGTCCCCGCCGGCAGCCTGATCGAGACGTGGCGCAATCGTCTTGGCGAGCTCGTCGGCGTCATCGCACGCCCTGATCTAGATCGCAATCTCCGGGCAGCATTGGCCCGTCTTTTTTTACGTCCAAATATATAATTCAGAACGTCTCTCCCATCCCCACGCGATTGGATTAAAGAGCCGACCATAACAATCAACTTGATGTAATTGAAATCGGCACCAAAGCCGCCATAGCATATATTGTCTGATGCGGCGTCCCGCCTTCATGCCCAATCCACCCAACTTAAGAGCAGTGTCCATCAACAATGTTTTTGCGTCATGAATTTATGAGGCTTTGGACGTTGCTTTCTTGGTTTTGATTGTCCTGGGCGAAGGCGCGGTTGATGCGCCGCGACGGCGGCAGTTGGGCGTATGGGGCGTTACAAGCTATCGCGGTGCTGTGAATCAACTGCTGAAGAGCGTAGTGCGGGAAATCCGCACGCTACGTTCTGTGGGAACCGGAGGCGGGTGACTGCCTCCGGTCACCCGGTGCGCTGGGTAACCGGCGTCCCTACCGCGACACTTTTATACCGACGGCAATTCATTCGGACGCAAACCGAACACCAGCAGTTCTGCCTTTTTACCATCGGTGAACTTCAGTAATTCCTCGTCGCGAATACGCGCGCCGTCGCCTTCAGAAAATTGTACGCCGTTGACCTTGATGCTGCCGCGAGCCAGGTGTACGTAGGCAAAGCGGCCGTCATCGATCTTCAGTTCGGCAGTTTCTGCACCGTCGAACAGGCCGGCATGGACTTCGACGTCCTGATACACCGACAGGGAACCGTCGCCGCCATCAGGGGAGATGATCAGGCGCAGCCTACCTCGCTTCTCTTCTTCGCTGAAGTGAACTTGCTGATAGCGAGGCGGCACTCCGCGCACGTTCGGCACAATCCAGATTTGCAAAAAATGCACCGGCTCATCCTTTGAGTGGTTGTACTCGCTGTGACTCACTCCGGTACCTGCACTCATCATCTGTACATCGCCGGGACGGATCACCGAGCCTGTCCCCATCGAATCCTGGTGCGCCAGAGCGCCATCCAGGACATAGGAAAAAATCTCCATGTCGCGGTGCGGATGTGCGCCGAAGCCTTGGCTTTTCGTGACGCGGTCGTCATTGATGACGAGCAAATCCGAGAAGCCTTGCTGTTTCGGGTCGCGATAGTGGCCGAAAGAAAACGTGTGGTGCGAGTGCAGCCAGCCGTGGTCGGCGATACCGCGTTGATTTGCTTTGCGAAGTTCGATCATGATGAATACCTTTTTTGATTCGATTAAATTCAGCCATAGTTTTGGAGCGCTGTTTTGCAGATATGGCCTTCTTTCGTGCCTAAGCACGGCATGAAAAGAAGTTTGCGCGTTTCGAATACGCTTCGGATTGAAGGTTTTATGTTCTAATGATCGAAATTTTCGATTAAGTCCCGGCGGGAGAATTGCAATGCTCAAAATCAGTCTGGAAGCCGTTGAGCTGGTGGACGCCATTGACCGTTACGGCTCCTTCGCCGCCGCATCCGAGCGGCTGCACAAGGTGCCCTCGACGATTTCGTACGCCGTCAACAAACTGGAGGAGCAACTTGGTTTTGCCCTGTTCGTCCGGCAAGGGCAGCGTGTTCATCTCACTGCGGCCGGACGGGAGCTGCTACGGGAAGGCCGGTGGCTGGTCATCGCTGCGGCTGAGCTGGAGTCGCGCCTGCGGCAAATTGCCACCGGCTTCGAGTCCGAGTTTCGTCTGATGCATGACTCGCTCATTCCCACCGCCGCCTTCACAAAGGACATTTGTGCTTTTGAGGACCTGCACTGCGGCACCCGGCTGCGCGTCGCCTGCGAGACCTTGATGGGTACCTGGGAGGCCTTGCGCGACGGGCGCGCGGATATCATCGTGGCCGCTGGCGACGGCCCCGCGGGCGGCGGCTACCGGGCAGTCGAGGTCGGTAAGCTGGCATTTGTTTTTTGTGTGGCGCCCACGCATCCCCTGGCCAGGCTGCGTCGCCCCCTGACGCGGGCGGACCTGCTGGAACACAATGCGATCGTGGTCGGAGACGGTGCGCGCACCATGTCGGATAGGACCATTGGCCTGCTGGCCGGGCAAAAGCGTATTACCGTGCCCTCAATGTCGGCCAAGATTGCCTGTCAGGTCGCCGCAATCGGTCATGGATTTCTGCCGCGCGCCTGCATCCGCAAGGAACTGGCAAGCGGCGCTTTGGTAGAAGTGCCGTCCGAAGAGTCGCGGCCAGACGAGTCCTTCTGGCTGGCATGGAAGCCGGAGGCGATGGGCGAGGCGAAAAAGTGGTGGCTGGAGCGTCTGCAAAGACAGCTGATACCGGATATCCTGCTGCACTGAGGAAAAAATGCCGTTGGTGCAGCCGGTCCGCGTACAGGAATTGGTCTTGCTTGTTTTTACTGTGAGCGCGGTGAAATGACGATACATCATCATCCTTCATTGGCCGGCGAGTTTTACATCTTAAGAAAGGTCCGAACCATGCAAGCTATTTCTACCGAAGGCGCGATTTCTTCTCCGGCCACTGCGGTCCGGACGACAGATTCGCTGGGGTGCATTGCCAGCAAACTGCACAAGAACCAGGAACTGCGCGGCGGCGGCATCACTTTCTATCGCAAGCATACCGAAGATGCGCACACTTCTCAGGTGGCCACACCGGCGTCGGATCGCGGTTTTCTGGTTGGCATATCGATGTCCGATGGGCATCGTCGCAGTATCTTTCAGGGCAGGCACGCGTCGCGGCATGATTTCACAAAGGATGCCGTATACGTGCGCGACTTTTCTGAAGACTACCGGGCCGATCTGCACGGGCCTTTCGATTTTTTGCTGTTTGAACTACCCGGTTTCTTTCTGGAGCGCGTCGGCGAAGGGGCACGGGGTGCGCGCGTGAGTGGCCTGAAGTCTGTTACGGGCCAACGCGATCCCGTGCTCGCGCATCTCGCACAAGCGCTGGCGCCTGCGCTGGCCCGTCCGCGCGAGGCCAGCATGTTGTTTGTCGATCAGTTGGGGACGGCCATCGGCACCTACCTGATTCAGACATATGGCGGTGCAGCGGTCACGATGCAGGGCAAGAGCAGGGGGCTGTCGCGGGTGCATGAAGCACGCGCCAAACAGATGTTGATGAGCAAGGCCAAAGGAAATATCTCCATTGCCGAGATCGCGATGGAGTGCAATATGTCCGGCAGCTATTTTTTGCGCGCCTTTCGGGCGACCACCGGGCATACGCCGCATCAATGGCTGCTGATGCAGCGTGTGCAGCAGGCGCGTGAACTTATGCTGCACTCCGACTTGCCTCTGGCAGAGATCGCCATCGTCTGCAACTTCTCGGATCAAAGCCATTTCAGCCGTGTGTTCTCACAATTGGTGGGGACGTCGCCAGGCAATTGGCGGCGCAACTCACAATGCTGAAAAGAACAAGGAATCGGCCCCGGCACGCCAAGTGCTGAAGACCTACGGCGCCAATGGCAGATCAAACGAGAACGTACTGCCATAAGGCCGTCTGACTGCCGCCTGAAGTCGCCCGCGATGACTCTCGATAATGGAACGGCAAATCGCCAGTCCCATCCCCATGCCGTTCTTCTTAGTGGTATAAAAAGCGTCAAAGACGCATGCAGTGGAGTCGGCCGCAATGCCTTCGCCGGTGTCCTCGATGACGACGGCAATGTGTTTTTCATCGATGCTTGACGAAGATATTGACAGAATGCGCGGCCGTGTCTCTATCTCGGCCATCGCCTCGATGGCATTGATTACCAGATTGAGCAGAACCTGCTGAATCTGTACAAAATCTCCCATGACATGCAAGTTTTCCTGCGTCAGCGAAAGTGCGAGCGAGACTTCGCGGCGCTCGATTTCGCTGCGTGAAATGGCCAGAATATGGCGTATCGCCGCGTTCAGGTTGATCCGTTCGAAAGCCGGCTCGGTGTTGCGCGTCAGACTTTGCAGGCTTTGAATCATGTCGCCGGCGCGCTGTCCTTCGGTGACGATGTCGTGCAGTCCGGCACGTGCATTTTCCAGATGCATGGGATCCCGGTCCAGCCAGCGTAAGCTGGCGCCTGCGTTCGACACGATGGACATCAGCGGTTGATTGATCTCATGCGCGATCGAGGCGGTGAGTTGACCGACGGTGGTCGCGCGCGAAACCCGGGCCAGGTCGGCCTGGGCAGCCCGCAACGCATCTTCGGCCTGGCGTCTGCTGGTGATATCGGTCGCGGTGCCGACATATTCGGTGAATTTTCCATCGACGTAGAATGGTTTGCCGATGCCCGAAATATAACGAACTTCACCGTTCTTCCGGCAGATCCGATGCTCCACCCGGATGGTGCCGCCCGCGGCGACGGCAGACTCAACGGTGTCGAGCACGGCCTTGCGATCGTCCGGATGCAGAAGCGCCGAAAATTCTTCATATGAGATGGATTCCTTGCCCGCTTCCAGTCCGTATATGCCGCAAAGTTCGGCGGAACAAAACATCAGGCCCTCTTTCAACAGATAGCGCATGCTGCCGGTATGGTTGAATTGTTCGCCCAGCACGAGCGAGATCTGGCTTGCTCTCAATGCGCTCTCGGCTGATGTGCGCTGTGCATTCTCCGCCAGCAATGCCACATACAGCCGCGCTGTCTCCAGCGAGATGGCGGCCTGCGACGCCAGCAATTGCAATATCTGCGTGTGCTCAACGGTGAATGCATCGGGCAGTATGCGGTTTTCCAGATACAGTGCGCCGACTACGCGGGCTTGTTTGAGCATCGGCACACACATGGCAGTGCAACGTCCGACGTGTGCCGCGCGGATATCGCGATCGGCTCGCAATGTTTGCTGCGGGCTGTGGTCACCAGCATAGACCTGGCGGCCGGTGCTGAGGGCCTGATGCAGCATGGCCATCGGCAAATCGTCCTCCGTAACAGGTGCATGTCTCAGGTCGACCGTGATGCCGGACGTGGTCGTGCGCGCGCAAGCTTCGATGTAAGGAAGCTGCTCATCAAGACGAATCAGCAATCCCCGTTCGGCGCCAACATGTTCGAGCGTGACCGACATGATGGTCTGCATCAGCTCGTCCAGTCTGATTTCCTCAGACAAGGCGCGCGTGGCCCGTATGACGCTTTCCAGATCCTTGATGTTCGCTGTTTCAGACGATAACGCAGAGCTTTGGCGGGACAGCATAGATGTCTCTGATTCTGGATAGCGACGCTCAAGTTGCGTCACCAGTCCGTGTGCGCCCCATTTCATGTGAGCGGTGCGCGCCGACTTGAGATGCGCCGCCAGCGAAGTCAGGAAACCTTCCTCCCGACTCACGCGCGCCGCCAGTTCATGGGCGATTGCCGCGTAGTGCCAAAGCTGGTCTTTTTCTGCGCGGCTGATCGCCTGTTCGTAATGGCGGAGCGCTGCATTGAGGTCGCTGTCGAGTCGCGCAATTTCCCCCAGCAACATGGTCGTCTGAATTGAGAAAACCGACGCATTGGCAACGCCTGGGCTGCAGAGCTTCTCGCAGTATTGTTTCAGCGCGAGCAGTCGCTGCTCTTTTTGCGCAGCCGGCACGTCGCCGCCTGCGAGGATAAGTGCATTGAAAAAATCAAATTCCGGCAGGTTCGACAGTGGTTCTGTTGCGCTGTCCTCGGTACTCTCTTCATCCATGATGGCCAGGCATGCTGCTGCTTCAGCGTACTCCCCGGCGTGATAATGCAGGATGGCTTTGTACATTCGGTTCGAGTGCATGCCGGTCGCCGGTGATGAAGGCTGAGCATCTCCGGCGTCATGCGAAGTGAACAATGGTGTTGAAAAAATGTCGCCCACGGAGGCTGCCGCTGATTCTGCGCACAACGCGCGTTGGCAGTTACCCAGATCGTTGCGCAGTTGCGCTGCGCTCTGATATCGCCGGTCGGGATCTTTCTCCAGCAGGCACATCACCATGCGAGACAATGTCTCCGGCACATTTTTACTCAGCAGATGCGGCGCGACGGCTTCGGACGCGATATGGAAGTGTATCCATTCGGCAGCATCGCTCTCGACGCCACTGACGCCGAAGGGCAGATACCCCGTCAACAGCCGATAGAAGATGACGCCAAGCGAATACAAATCACTGCGTGTATCGATGTAACGCTGAGTCCGCCCGCTGTGCTCCGGAGACATATAGGGCAGGTCGCCGCGGAGAAGAGCAATGACGGCGTCGTCATTGGCGGATTCCGACATGGCGGCTGCGGCAAGGCCGAATCCTCCGATTCTGACCCGATAATTTGGCTCTTCGTTCAAGGCATGATCGATGTTGACGAAAAAGCAGGCCGGATTGATGTTCCTGTGAATCAGGCCATCGGCATGCATGCATTCCAGGACATGGCTCAGTTTTTCCGCCAGTTTGACAAAGCACGCGGTCGTCAACGCGTGAGGCGCAAGTTTTTCCAGCGAAATGATGTCGGCGTCATCGTATAAGAGCACCATTGTGTCTGCGCCGATGACAGAGCCGACTGGCTTGATCGCCCAGGCATCGTCCATGTGGCCGTGCAATGCGAGTTCATTTCTTAACTGGCAGGAGGCCTCGGAGCCGACTTCGTCGGATCTTGCTCTGGCGATCGTTCGGGGACGCGATTGCGAATCCGAGCGCCACGCGCGTAAGTAGGCGACAGCACCGGTGTCACTCAGGGGCGCATAAAAGTAATCGGTGAGACGAAACCGCAGCTCGGCATCATCGGCCGGCGGTATTGCCGTGCTTTCCATGAATAGCGCGCGCAGCTTGTTCACTCTTGTTCTCCGGAAGCTATCGTTACGCGTCTGACCTGGGTCAGCAAGGTATCGGCGTTGATCGGTTTTCTTAACAATGCCACCGCGCCCAATTGGGCCGCACGTTCTTGCGCGGCACGGGAGCTGTGGCCGGAGATGAAGATGACCGGAAGGCTGACGCGCAAACTGATCAGGTGCTCTTTCAGCTTGAAGCCGCTCATGGCTTTGAGTGTGACATCCAGGATGGCACAGCTGGCCGCATGCAGGCAGTCGCTCGCGAGGAATGCTTCGGCAGAATCGAAACTGCGCGTCTCATAGCCGGCGGAATGGAGCAAATTGCTCAAGGCAGCCCTGACGGACTGATCATCGTCAATGACAGAGATCAGATATTGCGATGCCAGGTGATGCTCCCCATTGCACATAGTGTCCCGCCAATAGCTGACTTGTCCGGCGATGCGGATCGCATGGTGCGTTCCGATGCGCGGAAACATGAATTCTGCGTTTCACAGAATTCTTTTGGAAAAGCACGATTGTAGCGGCAAACGGCAGAAGGAAAAGCGTCTTTCAGTCTTCGCCGATCTCGCGCAATCGTGCGGTTTTATATCCGGACCACCTTGTCGGGAAAGCAGGCGAATTGTTTTATCTGTTTCGGTTCGCCTGACTGTCTCAGCACTTGTTTTTGTCTTGGGGCCGTTCTTATTTCATCTTGTCACCTATGTTGTGCATCGCCAGATCCGCATTTTTTGGCGGAGCGCCGGTGATCTTGGGTACACATTCGGAGCGAAACCAGGCAGCCGTCAGCGGCTCGCCCGACAGCTTCCGTTTCGCGGCAGGCACCAGCTGTTCGCCGATCAGCATGCCGAGCAGACCAAGCAAGGCAATGGCCGGCGGCGCCGGCGAATGGATCTGCAGCAGATAATAGACAAGGCCTGCGAGCACGCCCATCAAGAGAGAAATCAGATATGGTTTCATGTGTTGCTCCTGGAAAGACGCTTCAACCGGCAAACCAATGATGGACCATCGGCAGCAGGCGTTCGCCCAGCACCATGCCGAGCAGGCCGATCAATGCAATGCCCGGCGGCGCCGGCGAGCGGACCTTGAACATCGCATACATGACGCCTATCAGAATTCCGGCGCCAAGCGACAAAAGATAAATAGTCATGGTTTACAACCGCTCCACATAGACTGAGTCGGAAAATGCATCGAATGTCGCTAGCATAACGGTGGCGTTTGATGCGTCATCATTTTGCGCGTCATCCTTTCAGGGAGCGCCCGACCGATGGTCGAAAATCGACAGCGCCATCGGCGGGCAAAGATCCTGCTCTTGTTATCTGGCGGGAACCGGCGCCAGCGTCTTGTGATTGCCTACGTCGCGCGCAGGCGCCTTGTGCACCATCGTGTAGGCGTAGTCCACGCCCATGCCGTAAGCGCCGGAATGTTCGCGAACAATATCCATGACGGCGTTATAGGACTCCTTGCGCGCCCAGTCACGTTGCCATTCCAGCATTACTTGCTGCCAGGTAACCGGCACCACGCCAGCCTGAATCATGCGTTGCATGGCGTAGTCATGCGCTTCCTTGGACGTGCCGCCAGATGCATCCGCCACCATGTAGATTTCGTAGTCGCCTTCCGCCATTGCGCACAGTGCAAAACTGTTGTTGCACACCTCGGTCCACAAGCCGGAGACCACAACTTTTTTCTTGCCGTTGGCGGCGAGTGCATCACGTACTTTCTGGTCGTCCCATGAGTTCATCGAGCTGCGTTCCAGGATGTCGCTGTCCGGGAAGACGTTGAGCAGTTCCGGATAGGTATGGCCGGAAAAGCTTTCCGTTTCGACGGTCGTGATGATGGTCGGAATGCCAAACACCTTCGCGGCTTTCGCCAATGCGACGGTATTGTTCTTGAGGACCTGCCGGTCCATCGACTGGACGCCGAAAGCCATTTGCGGCTGCTGATCGATGAAGATCATCTGGCAGTTTGTCGGGGTCAATACTTCTAGTTTCGGATTCGTCATGTCAAGTCCTTAGTAAGGGTGGGTGGGGCAAAGATTGCATCTGCGTCAACTACGGTTGCCGACAGCAGCGGGATAACACAGGGGTAATACCCGACTGACATCCGGCGTTGGCGTGCTAACAAAAACGGCGCTGGCTTGAAGCTGAAAATCGAAAACCGAAAAATGGCCATCTTGTCAGAAATAGGTCAGCAAGACGTAAGAAATGAGCTGCTGCATTGCGCATCGCATTTGGCGAATCGGCCATCATCGGACGCATCTTAGGTCGTCAGGAGTCGGCTCGCCATTATCTGTTTGTATAGCTAGACGCTTCTTTCGTAATTTTGCACACTCCTTCCATTCCTTTTTCGATCCCGGTAATCGTGTCCGCCGTCATGGCGCAACGTCGATGCCTGGACCATGCCATCGCACCGTCAGGAGCCCGATATGTCCGCAGCTGCCACACCAGACTTGATACTCATCAACGGAAAATTTCACACGGTCGACCGGCAAAATCCGATCGCCAGCGCCGTCGCCGTCAGCAAGGGAAAATTCGTCGAGGTCGGCGATGCCGAATCGGTGATGCGACACAAGAAGGCTGATACCAAGGTTATCGATCTGGGCGGGCGCACAGTCGTGCCGGGGCTCAACGACTCGCACTTGCACCTGATTCGCGGCGGGCTCAATTACAACCTTGAGCTGCGCTGGGAAGGCGTTCCGTCCGTGGTGGATGCACTGCGCATGCTGAAGGTGCAGGCGGACCGCACGCCGCATCCGCAGTGGGTGCGCGTTGTCGGCGGCTGGACCGAGTTCCAGTTTGCCGAGCGCCGCATGCCGACGATAGAGGAGTTGAATCTCGCCGCGCCCGATACGCCGGTTTTTGTCCTGCATTTGTATGATCGCGCGCTGCTCAATCGCGCAGCATTGCAAGCGGTGGGCTATACGAAAGACACGCCGAATCCTCCCGGCGGAGAAATCCAGCGCGACAAGGCCGGCAATCCGACCGGCATGCTGATTGCGCGGCCGAACGCCATGATCTTGTATGCGACTCTTGCCAAAGGGCCAACGCTGCCGCTCGACTATCAAGTCAATTCGACCCGCCAGTTCATGCGCGAGCTGAACCGTCTCGGCCTGACAAGCGCCATCGATGCCGGCGGCGGCTTCCAGAACTATCCGGATGATTATGCCGTGGTCGACCAGTTGGCAAAGGACGGGCAGCTGACCCTGCGCATTGCTTACAACCTCTTTACGCAACGCAAGGGGGCAGAGCTGGAGGATTTCCAGAAGTGGACGGACATGATTTCGCCGGGTGCCGGCGACGATTTCTATCGTCACAACGGTGCGGGCGAAATGCTGGTGTTCTCCGCTGCGGATTTTGAAGATTTCCTGGAGCCGCGACCGGATCTGAATCCGGACATGGAGGACGAACTGGAGCGCGTCGTGCGCCATCTGGTCAGTAATCGCTGGCCGTTCCGTCTGCATGCGACGTATGACGAGTCGATCGAACGCATGCTCAACGTCTTCGAAAAGGTCAACCGCGATATTCCTTTCGATGGTTTGCACTGGATGTTCGACCATGCGGAGACCATCAGCACCAAAAATATCGAACGCGTAAGCGCTCTTGGCGGCGGCATCGCGATTCAGCATCGGATGGCGTTTCAGGGTGAATATTTCACCGAACACTATGGCGCCGATGCAGCCAGCCACACGCCGCCGGTTGCCAGGATGCTGGAGATGGGCGTGCCTGTCGGCGGCGGCACCGACGCCACGCGCGTCGCTAGCTACAACCCATGGACTGCGCTCTACTGGCTGGTGTCAGGCCGTACTGTCGGCGGCATGAAGCTGTACGACACCGCCGGCCGTCTGCCGCGCGAAACCGCGATCGAACTCTGGACCGCCGGCAGCGCCTGGTTCTCCAGCGAACAGGACAAGAAAGGCCGCATCAAGGCCGGCCAGCTTGCCGACATGGCGGTGCTGAGCGCCGATTTCTTTAGCGTCCATGAAGATGAGATCAAGTCGATCGAGTCGGTCATGACCATTGTGGGCGGCAAGGTGGTCTACGCGGACGACGAGTTTTCATCGCATGGCCCTGCGCCGATTCCGGTGTTGCCGGACTGGTCGCCGGTCTCATTGGTGCCGGGTCACTATCGCCCGCTCGCTGCTAAAAAATCACCGGCCTTGCCGCATGCCTGCGCTGGCTCCTGCGGCGTGCATGGACATTCGCACGATACGGCGCGCGGTTCTTCGGTACCGGTATCCAACTATGCCGGATTCTGGGGCGCGCTGGGTTGCAGCTGCTTTGCATTCTGACATCATGGACAAAGATCCATCCCCCCTGCTGTTGCCGCACGTCGATCTCGGCTTGCTGTTCCTGCGCGTCGCCGGCAGCTTCATGTTGTTCTATGTGCATGGCTTGCCCAAGGTCCTGCATTACGCGCACGAACTGACGCAGATTGAAGATCCTTTCGGCTTCGGACCGCATCTCAGCTTGTGGGCGGCGATTTTTGCCGAATTCGTTTGCCCTGTTCTGATTGCGGCAGGGCTATTCACGCGCTTGGCTTGCCTGCCCATCATCGGCGTGTTGCTGATCGCCATGCTGGCGGTCCATCCCGACTGGAGCATCGCGCAGGGGCAGTTCGGCTGGCTCTTGCTGGTGATCTTCATTTCGATCGCCATTTGCGGACCCGGACGATGGCGCATTGCGTCATTCTCCAATCGATCCGAAACGCATTGATTATCGAAACTTTTCTTGTTTTCAGACCTAAACAGAGTGCGTGCTGCGCCGGCCTCAGGCCGGTCGCACCAGTTTGCCAAGCGCCAGACGCAGCCCGCCATGCAACATGGTGGTCTCGGGCGAATCGTGCAAAGCGGCCAGATATTTTTGTCTGAACTCCGGCTGGCTTGCCGCTGCCGGCCCGATCAGTCCCTCCACGGCTTGCTTGAAGGCCGTGACCGATGCGTCGTCAATCGGTTCTTTATCGTCCAGCCGTTCATCCAGCGCCACCATGAATTCAGACAGTATTCGCAGCCATGCGAAGTCCGGATGCATCGTCACCAATTGGAGATGTTCAAACGGATTGCCTACCTCGCCAAAACGTCCGGACTGCAGATCGATCAGCTGCTTGTGTACCTTGCGCAGCTCTTTTGCCAACTGCTGGAGCTGTTGGCGGTTGTGGGTGTCTTCGGGGATGCTCATTGCGATTTCCTGAGAGGTAATTCAATGCGGATTCAACGCGGGTTCGATGCGCTGCATTGGCCGGTCGGCAAAGCCATGTCGTCCATCAGCGACTTCTTGCTCTTGAAATCTGGAGTCGTTCAGCTGCACGCACCAGATCTGCCAGCGTCTTCGCCTCCATTTTATCCATGACCCGGCGTTTGTGAACCTTGGCGGTAATTTCACTGATGCCCAGTTCGGTAGCGATCTGCTTGTTGAGCAAGCCACCGATGGCAAGCTCAAGGACCTCGCGCTCGCGCGGCGTCAGCTTTTCGAGGCGCAGCGTCGATGCCGCGTGCTCGGTTCTTGATGCCAGATTTTTTTCTGCTGCATCCAATGCCTCTTCTACGGCATTGAGCAATTGGTCGCTACGGATCGGTTTGGTGAAGAATTCTCTGGCGCCGGCTTTCATCGCCTGCACCGTGATCGGTATGGTGCCGTAACCTGAAATAAAAATGACCGGAATCGCATCGCCTTTTTCTTCCAGCTTTCTGACTACATCAAAGCCATTCGACACCGGCATCTTCATATCGAGAACGAGGCAGCAAGGAGCCGCAGGCAGAGGTGTGCTGAAAAACAGACTGGCCGAAGAAAAACCCGTCGCGGCATATCCTGCAGAGGATAGAAGACGAACCAGTGCTTCTCTGACCTTGTCATCGTCATCGACGACAAAAACAATTCTCTCCATGGTTTACTCCTGTCATAGTTGTTGCACCACGAGCACGGTTTGTGCATTGATCTTTACGGGGACATTGGCTCGGATCCGGAGGAGGCGCAAGGAGCAAGGCTCGCAAGTGAGCATAATGATGTTCATTCAGTCTCTGCTTTTATTGTACAAATCTGCTTTTTTTTGTACAAAATGCGCTGGTGTTGGTGGCGAATATCCGCTGGCTTCATGGTGCAAGCTTCCTGTCAGGAAATGCCGATCGATACGGCATAGGACGATATACAAAACAGACAACTATCTCTTCGGATAATTATCGATACCGAATACTGATGATATCTTACATGGCCTCGCACGACGCCATCGCGAAAGCGCTAGCGTCATCGCCATAGTCATCGCATCGTCGTTAGACAGGAGAAGACAACATGAACACCCCCCGACGCAATCTGCTGCAGGCAACCAGTCTGGCCTTTCTGGCCGGCTATGTGGATACCCTCGGTTTCATTGCTCTGTTCGGCTTGTTCACCGCGCACGTCACAGGCAACTTCATCCTCATCGGTGCGGCCCTGGCGGATACCTCGCAGATGTCCATCTTGCTCAAATTTCTGGCATTTCCGGCATTCATTGCCGGGGTGGCTGGGGCGCGTCTGTTCATCGTCGCGGTAGAGCGGCGCGGCGGTCCGGCGCTGGCGTTGGCCTTGTCGCTGCAATTGCTGTTGCTTGCCGGCTTCATGGTATTCGGCATGTTGGCGACGCCGGTCGGCGCAACGGTATCCCCGTACGCCATGACCGCCGGCTTGCTGGGCACTGCAGCGATGGGTGTGCACAGCGCCATCAGCCGCTTGCTGCTGGCGCATCTGGCGCCGACTTCCATGATGACCGGCAACGTGACGCAGGTCGTTATCGATACCATCGATGTGCTGCGCGGCGCCACCGACGGTGCCACGGCTGAACGCTGTATGAAATTCTTCTGGCCTATTCTTGCGTTCGGCATCGGCGCGATCATTGCCGCATTCGCGTATCACGCTTACGGATTTGCGGCGCTGCTGACGCCCGTCGTGATCTTGCTGAGTCTGATCTTTCTGGATAGGAACGCAGCCCGGCGTGCGGCCGCTGCTGCGTCATGAACAAGGCACGGCTGGAAGCATTCAGCGACGGCGTGATTGCGATCGCCATCACGATCATGGTGCTGGGTTTGCAGATGCCGCATGGCGCGGGGCTTGCCGACTTATTCAAGCTCGTGCCGCAACTGCTCAGTTACGTGCTCAGTTTCACTTACGTCGGTATCTACTGGGTGAATCATCACCATCTGTTGCAGCCGGTCAGTCGGGTTAACGGCAGGATTCTTTGGGCCAATCTGCATCTGCTTTTCTGGCTGTCTCTGATTCCTTTCGTCACCAACTGGGTCGCGCAGCACCATCGGGATCCGGTGCCGGTAGCGTCCTACGGCGCCGTGCTGTTGATGTGCTCGGTATCGTTTTTGCTGTTGAGGCGCGCGTTGATTGCGAGCGAGGGGAGTGACTCCAGATTGGCGAAGACAGTTGGAAAAGGCTTGAAGAATTCCGCTTCGATTGTGCTATACGCACTGGCGATCCCTTTGTCGAAATGGAGCCCGCTATCCGGCACCGCCATCTATGTCGTGCTGGCGGTGATCTGGTTTATTCCCGATCATCGATTGGAAAACATGCCGCCTCGATAGAAACGCGCGGGCGGTGGAAGCAGGCTGGCGCATTGCGCCGGAAAGTTCGTGCTGATAGTCGCCGATATCGGCAAGAACTCGCAAACATTTCGCGAGAACGTCCCTTGCAGCGAGCATATGTTCTCGCCGCGCAAACTCCTGAGCGACCGCGATAAAAGTCTCATATACATCGATAATAAAGTGGCTTTGCTCGACTCGAAGAACATCGGCGATCTGTTGAGCCCACTGGCAGCTATCGCTGCAATTCTGTTGGTCGCGCCCGAGGCGGAAACCACGTATGCACAACCAGCGCTGACCGACCGCGCCGCCGATGCGCCGTACGGTGTCGGCATCACTCACGATCATTTCGGATGAGCCGATCTGACAGCGAATCTCGGTGGCGAACACAACCAGGTTATTGATGCAGCTGACATCATGCACATAGGAGTCGCCCATTCCGATTGGCTGCGCTCGTCCCGCCGGCGCGGCCAGTACGAAAATAAGGCTTGTTGTGGTGCGCAATGCAACGACCGCTCGCTAGCCGCGCCCGACGAACGGCATCTTCGTAGCCATTACGGTATGGAACAGCACGTTCGCTTCGAGCGGCAAACTGGCCATGTACCGCACCGATTGCCCGACGAACCCGACATCCAGCATCGGCTCCGCCGCGATTTCGCCATTGGCTTGCGGCACGCCCTTCGCCATGCGCGCCGCGAGGTCCGTCTGCGCATTGCCGATATCGATCTGCCCGACCGCGATGTCATACTTCCTTCCATCGAGCGAAGCGGACTTCGTCATTCCGCCGACCGCGTGTTTGGTCGCGGTGTACGCAATCGAATTCGGGCGCGGTACGCTCGCGGAGATCGAGCCGTTGTTGATGATCCGGCCGCCCATCGGCGTCTGCGCGCGCATGACGCGAAAGGCTTGCTGGATGCAATAGAACATGCCGTTCAGGTTCACGTCGACGACCGACTTCCATTGCTCGACGGTCCAGTCCTCGAAAGGACCCGGTGGGTTCGACACGCCCGCATTGTTAAACAGCAAATCGACGCGCCCTAAACGGTCCACCACCGCCCGGAAAAGTTTCTTCACCGACTCCGGGTCCGAGACATCACACGGAAAAGCGAAAGCGCGGCCGTCTGCGGCGGGATCGCTGGCCAGTTGCGCTAGCGGTTCGCTGCGGCGGCCGACCAGCGCCACTGACCAGCCGTCCTCCAGCAACGCCAGCGAAGCTGCACGCCCAATCCCGGAACCGGCGCCGGTGACGATCGCGATGCGGGCGGATTTGTTTTTATTTATAGTCACGGCTACTTCTCCTGGTAAATTGATTTGGCCTTCTGGTTGAAGCGCCTGGAACCGCAGTAGTGAAATATTTTTTGGCGTCTTATCAATCACCCGTTATTTTGCCAAAGTTGCCGCGGCGGTCGAGAGCGCGCGCGGCACCCATACTGAGCTGCTCGCGGCTGTGGTTCGCTGAAACTAATTCAGCCGAGCATTCCGGTCAAAACCGTTTGCCCACGACTACCTGTTCGGCGGTCCAGGCCGCAACCTGTTCGCTCAGGCTGCCGGATCAAGTCCCAGTGTTCCGCCACGCTGGTCAGCATTTCCCCCGTCGCAATTGGGGTGTCGAATTGCGACGCCAGCGCGGCATGCCCCTCCGAGTCATAGGCGTCAAGCGGTTCCTCGATCCAAACCAGATTGAACTGCTCCATGATGCGGCACATGCGCTGGGCTGTCGGCCGATCCCACTGCTGGTTGGCGTCGACCATCAGCGGGAAAGCCCAATCCGGAATGGCCATCGGCCGTTTCGATCTCGGCAAACAGAATGGCGATTTCGGTCATCGGCTTTTGCCTGCCAGTCAACACTTTGGCGTCGCTGATGGGATTTTTCAATGGCAGATAAACCGACGAAAGGCGGACCCACGCAATACTGTCAGCGGAGGTTGCGGACGCGGAGGTGTGATTGATGATGCTCATGTTGCTTCCATTTATACGCAATTTGAATAACATTGCTGCGTTCCTGGCGGTCTTGGTTTACATCGCGCTCACGGCAGCGTCGCAACATGTGTTCAGGGCGTCACCCTTCCTGCATCGCGCGCTCGATCAGGGCAGGGCCGATGTCGATAAGATTCTGTGCAATCTGCCCCAGAAACAAGGCGCGCGCCGGAGATCTGCGATTACTGCGGGCCTTGCGCCACAATCAGGGCATGCAATTGTTCGCGTTCTTCACCGGTCAGATCGACCAGCGGCGCGCGCACCGGACCGGCATCGTGCCCGACCAGCGTCGCGCCAGCCTTGACGATGCTGACCGCGTAGCCGGCCTTTTTGTTGCGGATCGCCAGATACGGCAGGAAGAAGGTGTCGATCAGGTGCTCGGCGGTTGTAAAGTCATCGTTCTTGACGGCTTCGTAGAAGTCGATCGCCGTCTTCGGAATAAAGTTGAAGACGGCCGACGAGTACACCGGGACACCCATCGCCTTATACGGGGCGGCAAATATCTCGGCTGTTGGCAAGCCGCCCAGATAGGCAAAGCGATCACCAAGCCTGCGCCGGATCGTCACCATCAATTCGATATCGCCGATACCATCCTTGAAGCCGATCAGATTGGGACAGCTGTCTGCCAGTTGCAGCAACGACTCCGCGTTCAGGCGGCACACATTGCGGTTATACACCACCACGCCGAACTTGACCGATTTGCAAACCTCTTCGATATGGGCGACCAGACCGTCCTGGCTGGCTTCCGTCAGGTAATGCGGCATCAGCAAAATACCTTGCGCGCCAAGTCGCTCGGCTTCCTGGGCATACGCGATCGCCATCCGGGTCGGGCCGCCGGCACCGGCCAGGATAGGCACCTTGCCGCGGCAGGTTTCCACGGCGACCTTGACTACTTGGCTGTAGTCGGTGGGTGTGAGCGAGAAAAATTCACCGGTGCCGCCAGCCACGAACAAGGCGGTCGCGCCGTACGGCGCCAGCCACTCGAGGCGGCCGGCGTAGGTGCTGGCGCGAAAGTTTCCTTCGACGTCGAAGTCGGTGACAGGAAAGGACAGCAAGCCGGACGAGAGGGTTTGTTTCAGTTCTTGAGCGTTCATGGTCTGATCAGCCGGAAAAGTAGGGTTAAGAAAAAGTGGGCGTCGCACAAGCTTCGGCGCACTAGTTATCAGTCATCGTACAACAAGAATTGGAAGCATGCAAGTGATGCATGATATTTTTGATGGTGGGCGAATGGCGCCCCGCTTGTGCTTGGGCGCCGTTGCAGGGTAGGAGGGGGAGAGTACTTACTGCGGGTTGCCGGACTCGATCAGTTCCTGAGCGCGGCGCAGGCGTTCGCGGCTGTTGCTCAGGTGGGTGCGCATGGCGGCGCGGGCCGATTCCGGGTCCTGGCGCGCAATGGCGTTAATGATATCTTCGTGCTCGCGGGTGACCCGCTCCAGATAAGTGGCCGGCTGGTCATGCGCCAGCTTGGCCGAGTTGAGGCGGGCGCGCGGAATGATGTTGGTGCCGAGATGGCTCAGGATGTCGTGGAAGTAGCGGTTGCCCGACGCTTGCGCGATCAGCAGGTGAAACTGCACATCCGACGCCACCGTATCGCCGCCCTTGGCGGCGCAGGCCTGGAAGGTGTCGAGCGCCACGCGCAATTGCTGTAACTGGGCTTCGCTGCGGCGGCTGGCCGCCAGTCCCGCCGCCTCCGTCTCCAGGCTGATGCGCAACTCCAGAATGGCCAGCACGTCGCGCATGGTGACCACCGTTTTGGGGTCGATGCCCAAGTGTTGCTGCGGCGGCTCCAGCACGAAAGTGCCGATGCCGTGCCGCGTTTCCACCAGGCCGGACGCCTGCATGTGCGAAATTGCTTCGCGCACCACGGTGCGGCTGACGCCCTGCGTCCGCATGATTTCCGATTCGGTCGGCAATTTGTCGCCCGGATTGATGCTGCCGGCACGGATGCTGTCGTTTATATAGGCAACTACCCCTTGCGCCAGGTTGCGATGCTTTTTGGGCGGTGCCGATGGAGAGAATGGTGAGTTCATGGACTTTGATGTGCCTGGAAAATTTGAAGCGAAGAGTGGTTGCTAATTTCGAACACGCTGATTATACTACGACATCGGTTGTCTGATGACTGATGATGATGGTGGTGTATCAGCCAGTTATCGAACCCTCGCAAACAAGAAAACACGGACGGTAGACCTATCGGGCTACCGTCGAAGTGCAGTAAGCGCCATTTGAAACAATTTGAAGGAGACAGTATGAAATCGCAGCAAGATATCAAGGCCGGCGCGAATGGGGACAAGCAAACCCACGTCCGATGGGGCATCCTGGCAATCCTGTTCATTATCACCACCATCAATTACGCAGACCGGGCGACAATTTCGCTCGCCGGCCCGGAAATAAAAAAATTATTGGACTTGTCGCCGGTTCAGATGGGCTTCGTATTTTCTGCGTTCGCCTGGTCGTATGTACTGGCCCAGTTGCCAGGCGGGTGGCTGCTGGACCGTTTCGGCTCAAAGATCACTTACTTTTTTAGCATTTTCCTGTGGTCGCTATTTACCATGATGATGGGCGGGGTCGGATTTTTCACTGGCGCCGCCGCAGTTGCAGTCCTGTTTGGCTTGCGGCTGCTGATTGGCGCGGCGGAAGCGCCTTCCTTTCCGGGTAACAGCCGCATCACCTCGGCCTGGTTTCCTACAGCGGAACGCGGCACCGCCGCCGCGATCTTCAACTCCGCCCAATATTTCGCTACCGTGCTTTTCGCGCCGCTGATGGGCTGGCTAATCCACACCTACGGCTGGCAAAGCGTGTTTTATGTGATGGGCGGCCTAGGCATCGTGATGGCCTTGGTCTGGCACAAAACCATTTACGGGCCGAAAACGCACCCGCGCATTAATGCGGCCGAACTGGCCTATATCGAGGCGGGCGGCGCTCTGGTGGATATAGAAGGCACGACCAATGCGATCACGTCGAAGAAAATCAATACCTGGGCCACCATCAAGCAACTGTTGAGCAACCGCATGCTGCTGGGCGTCTACATTGGCCAATACTGCATCACCACGCTGACCTATTTCTTCCTGACCTGGTTCCCCGTCTATCTGGTGACGGAGCGCCATATGACGATCCTGAAGGCTGGCTTTATCGCCGCACTGCCGGCAATAGCAGGGTTTACCGGCGGCATTCTGGGCGGTATGGTGTCGGACCGCATGATCAAGTCCGGCTACTCGCTGTCCGCGGCGCGCAAGACACCGATTGTGTGCGGCATGCTGCTGTCGATGAGCATGATCGTATGTAATTATGTCTCGGCCGACTGGATCGTGATCGCCATGATGTCGCTGGCCTTTTTCGGCAAAGGCGTTGGCGCACTGGGCTGGGCCGTGGTATCCGACACCTCGCCGAAAGAGGCGGGAGGGCTGAGCGGCGGGCTGTTCAATACCTTCGGCAATATGGCCGGCATTACCACGCCGATCGTCATCGGTTACATTTTGCAAGCAACCGGTTCGTTTGCCGGCGCCCTGGTCTTCATCGGTGCCAACGCGGCAGCCGCGATCCTGTCTTATCTGTTCATCGTCGGCGAGATCAAGCGGGTGGAATTCAAGAAGCCGCTGGGCCAGCCCGGCGCAGCACCCGTACATAAAACGCAAGCCGCCAGCAATTAAAGGAATGGCGATGTCCAACCGCATACGACTCTATTGCGGCAGGTGGCACGCCGGCCTTGGTAACGCAACCGGCCCCTCGACCGCGCTCCTTATTGCGCGCACCGATTCAGCGTGGCGGAACGCACTAATTTTCTGATTCTGAAAGGCTCATTATGTCTGTTATAAATACAAGCCGCGCTACCAATGGTGCGCCGGTAGTAACCGAGATGCGGGTCATCCCGGTGGCTGGCCGTGACAGTATGCTGCTCAACCTGAGCGGAGCGCACGGCCCTTTTTTCACCCGCAATATCGTCATCCTCACCGACAGCGCGGGCCATACCGGCGTGGGCGAAGTGCCGGGCGGCGAACCGATACGCCAGACCCTGGAAGACGCGCGGCAACTGGTGGTCGGCAAGTCGATCGGCAACTACCACAGCGTTCTCAACGCGGTACGCAAGACCTTCGAGGAGCGCGACGCGGGAGGGCGTGGCCAGCAGACATTCGACCTGCGGGTGACGATCCACGCGGTCACCGCACTTGAAGCGGCGCTGCTCGATTTGCTGGGGCAGTTTTTGGAAGTACCGGTCTGCGCCCTCCTGGGAGACGGCCAGCAGCGCGCTGCGGTGGAAATGCTGGGCTACCTGTTTTACGTCGGCGATCGTACCTGCACCGACTTGCAGTATGCGAGCGATCCTGAGGCCGGCGACGACTGGCTGCGCTTGCGGCATGAAAAGGCGATGACCCCGGAAGCGATCGTGCGCCTGGCGGAAGCTGCCTACGCGCGCTACGGCTTCAACGACTTCAAGCTGAAGGGCGGCGTGCTGCGCGGCGAGGAAGAAATCGAAGCTGTCACTGCATTGGCGGAGCGTTTTCCCGATGCGCGCATCACGCTCGATCCGAATGGCGGCTGGTTGCTGAAGGACGCCATCCGTCTATGCCGTGACCAGCACCACGTGCTCGCTTACGCCGAGGATCCTTGCGGTGCGGAGAATGGCTATTCCGGGCGCGAAGTGATGGCTGAATTCCGACGCGCCACAGGCTTGCCTACCGCCACCAATATGATCGCCACCGACTGGCGCGAGATGGGCCATGCGATCCAGCTGCAATCGGTAGACATCCCGCTGGCCGACCCGCATTTCTGGACCATGCAAGGTTCGGTGCGGGTGGCGCAGATGTGCCATGAATGGGGCCTAACCTGGGGCTCGCATTCCAACAATCACTTCGACATCTCGCTGGCGATGTTTACCCACGTCGCCGCCGCCGCCCCCGGAAAAATTACCGCCATCGACACACACTGGATCTGGCAAGACGGCCAGCGCCTGACCACAGCGCCGTTGCAGATCGTCGGCGGCATGATAGACGTGCCAAACAAGCCCGGCCTCGGGGTTGAGCCCGACATGGCCGCCATTGAGGCAGCTCACCAGCTATATCGCAGCATGGGACTGGGCGTGCGCGATGACGCTGTCGCGATGCAATATTTCATCCCCGGCTGGAAGTTCGATAACAAGCGGCCTAGTTTCGTACGCTGACAGACGATTCCGATCTGGCGACAAACCATTTAACGTACGTATCCGAGGCAGCCTGACTTGCAACGTTGTAGCAAATACAAACCGCATATTTAAGAGGCAAATCCATGAATTTACCGATAAATAATTTCAAGCGCGCGATCCAGGCCGGCCGCCTTCAGGTCGGACTCTGGACCTGTCTATCAAGTCATATTACGGTCGAGGTGCTTGCCAACGCCGGTTTTGACTGGCTGCTGCTTGACACTGAGCATTCGCCCAACGAGTTGCCGATGGTCCATTCCCAGTTGCAGGCCGCAGCCAATGGCAAGGCCCACCCGATCGTACGCCCGCCATGGAACGACATGGTGACAATCAAGCGCTACCTTGACATTGGCGTGCAGACCTTGCTCATTCCATTTATCCAGACCGAGGAAGAAGCGCGCAATGCGGTCGCTTATACACGCTACCCGCCCAACGGCGTACGTGGTTATGCCGGGGGCGCGCGGGCGTCGGACTATGGACGCATCAAGGACTACGCCACGCGGTGTGAAGAAGATCTGTGCGTGCTGGTCCAGGTAGAGACCCCGTTCGCCCTGGGGAATATCGAGCAGATTGCGGGCGTGGAGGGAGTCGATGGCGTATTTATCGGACCGGGAGATCTGGCCGCGGCAATGGGCCATGTCGGCAATCTCAAGCATCCGGACGTGCTGGCGGCGATCGAAGACGCGATTAAACGCATCAGGGCGTGCGGTAAGGCGGCAGGAATTCTTACTGCCGACGAGGCGCTGGCGCACCGCTATATCGCGCTCGGCTGCGCGTTTACCGCGGTGGGCAGCGACGTCGGCATTCTCGCACGGGGTGCGGAGAGTCTTGCCGCAAGGTTCACGACCCCGACGTGACAGAAACAAAAAATCAAGAGCGGCGACAACCGACAAACGCGCGTAGAAGATTCTGATCTTCTGGCCGCGGGTAGGCGTTCGTGCTTAAACGTCTGGTCATATCGATTGAATAATTTGAAAGCAGGAGAAAAAGCATGAGCAAAGTCGGTTTTATCGGTCTCGGTATTATGGGCTCGCCCATGGCTGCACATATCCTCAAGGGCGGCCATGAACTGTATGTCCACGATATCAAGCCGCTACCCGCAGAACTCGCGGAGCAAGGCGCGATCAACTGCGCCTCGGGCAAGGACGTGGCGGAGAAAGCGGAGATTATCATCATCATGGTTCCGGATACGCCACATGTTGCGGCGGTCCTGTTTGATGCCGGCGGCGTTGCGCAAGGTCTTGCGCCCGGCAAGATCGTAGTGGACATGAGTTCGATCTCGCCCATCGAGACCAAGCAATTCGCTGCCCGCATCAACGCACAGGGTTGCGATTATCTGGATGCGCCCGTATCCGGCGGCGAAGTTGGAGCAAAGGCTGCGAGTCTGACCATCATGGTGGGCGGACCGGAACGCGCGTTTTCCCAGGTAAAGCCGCTTTTCGAGTTGATGGGCAAGAACATCACGCTGGTCGGTGGGAATGGTGACGGACAGACTACCAAGGTGGCCAACCAGATCATTGTCGCGCTCAACATCGAGGCGGTGGGAGAGGCGCTGCTGTTCGCTTCCAGAATGGGTGCCGACCCGGCTAAGGTAAGGCAGGCGCTGATGGGCGGCTTTGCCGCTTCGCGCATCCTCGAGGTGCATGGCGAACGCATGATCAACCGCACGTTCGACCCGGGCTTCCGCATTGAATTGCACCAGAAGGATTTGAACCTTGCGCTGACCAGTGCCCGGCAAGTGGGCCTGAGCCTGCCCAACACCGCGACTGCCCAGGAGCTCTTCAATACCTGCGCCGCCCACGGCGGCAAAGCGTGGGACCATTCGGCTTTGGTCCGCGCACTGGAGATTATGGCGAACTTCGAAATTGGCGCGGTGGTACCGCAATAGGAGGTGAGCATGACTATTCCTGCTACGCTGCTGCGGCAGATGTTCGACGCCGCTGTCGACGCCGCGCAGCCGGCGCATTGCCTGCCTGCCCATCTGCCTGCCGCCCCGCGCGGGCGAACGCTGGTCATAGGCGCCGGCAAGGCTGCAGCGGAGATGGCCAGGGCCGTCGAAGATCACTGGCCGGGGGAACTCAGCGGGCTCGTGGTCACGCGCTACGGTTACAAAGTACCGTGCGAGCGCATCGAGATAATTGAGGCGTCCCATCCGGTGCCGGATGACGCGGGCCTTGTCGCCGCCCGGCGCATCCGGGACCTGGTTCAGGGTCTCAGCGCCGATGATCTGGTGCTGTGTCTGATATCCGGCGGCGGCTCGTCACTGCTGGTCCTGCCCCATGAAGACCTGCAGCTTGCGGATAAACAGGACATCAACAAAGCGCTGTTGAAGAGTGGCGCCACCATCAGCGAGATGAACTGTGTGCGCCGCCATCTGTCGGCAATCAAGGGCGGACGGCTGGCGGCAGCCTGCCATCCCGCCAAGGTCGTGACGCTGCTGATTTCGGATGTGCCAGGCGACGACCCCATTGACATCGCCTCAGGTCCGACCGTGCCGGACCCCACCACGTGCGCCGACGCACTCGCCATCCTGCGCCGTTACGACATAGATGTGCCGCCGAAGGTGCGAGCGCTTCTCGAAAGCGGACGAGGCGAAACGGTGAAGCCGGGCGATCCGCGGCTCGCCGATATAGACACGCGCATGATCGCCGCTCCGCAGATGGCCCTGGAAGCGGCCGCTGCGGTGGCGCAAAAGGCCGGCGTTGCCGCCCACATTCTCGGTGACAGTATAGAAGGCGAGGCACGCGAGGTGGGAATTGTGATGGCTGGCATTGCGCGCCAGGTGGCGCGCTACCGCCAGCCTTTTGCAGCGCCGTGCGTTCTGCTTTCCGGCGGCGAAACCACCGTCACCGTGCGCGGCCAGGGCCGTGGGGGACGCAATGTTGAATTCCTGCTCTCCCTTGGCATCGCGCTCAATGGACTGCCGGGAGTCTATGCCATCGCAGCGGATACAGACGGGGTGGATGGGCAGGAGGAAATCGCCGGCGCTCTGCTTTTCCCCGACACGATGACGCGCGCAGGGCAGCAAGGGATACGTCCACGAGAGAGCCTGGACAACAACGACGGGCACGGATTTTTTGAGGCGCTAGGCGATTCGGTGGTCACTGGACCAACGCTCACGAATGTAAATGATTTCCGGGCAATTTTGATTACTCCCGACAAAGTCGAAAAGAGCGCAGATACACCGTAACGCCAGAACGAAAAGTGACGTATTGACCTTTCTTCTGCAAGCAGGAGAGGTTTCTCAGCCATAGGTGAACCCACAGTAAATCCGAATGCATCTACATTAGAAGCGGTGACTGATACCTAGAGAAGCAACTGCCTGGTTGTTGTTTTGAGTTGCCGTACAGGTGCGCAGGACCTGCCTGGTAGCTGCTGCCGAGGTTGAATATCTTGACCGCGATATCCCCGGCTTTACCATTGCCGGCGACCAGCCTCGCTGAAAATGTCGGTCGCGGCAGCACCCAGTTTCGATTGGTAGCAGGCCGCGAACAGCCCCAACGGGCCGTTCGCTTCCGGAGTAAAGCCCTGGCGGCAAGACCTTACATCCGCCACAACTTGCACCGGCTCGCGTCGTCAGGCCTGGACCAGTTCACCATCGCGCACGCGCCACAGGCCGAGCGGATTTGCATCCTGCAGCGACACCGGCAGCAGATACGCAGGCAGATCCTGATAACTGACCGGACGCAGGAAACGGTCGATGGCGCTGGCACCGACCGATGTGCTGCGACTGTCGGAGGTGGCGGGGAAGGGGCCGCCATGCACCATCGCATGCGAGACTTCGACCCCGGTCGGAAAACTGTTGATCAGAATCCGGCCGACCTTGCGTTCCAGCGTCGGCAACAATTCAAGCGCCGGGGCACGGTCGTTTTCGGTCAGGAACATGGTCGCGGTCAATTGGCCGGCCAGGTGCTCGGCAACTTCTCGGAACTGGTCAATGCTGCGGCAGGTCACGATCAGTGAGCAAGCGCCGAATACTTCATCTTCCAGTGCCGGGGTCGACAGGAAAGTATTTGCATCGGTGATGAACAGCGCGGCCTGCCCGGCGCACGGTGCTGCCGCGACTTGGCCGCGCGCAAGCAGGCTTACGCCGCTTGTGCCGGCTAGACGCTCGACACCTTTGTCATACGCAGCGTGGATGCCGGGAGTGAGCATGGTGGATGCAGCTTTGGCGCTCAATGCTGCGCTGGCGGCATCGCTGAAAGCAGTGACGTGCTCGCCTTCGAGCGCGATGACCAGACCCGGATTGGTGCAGAACTGTCCGGCACCCAAGGTCAGCGAATCGACGAATGCGGCACCGATCTGCGGCGCCCTGGTGGCCAGCGCATCCGGCAACAGGAACATCGGATTGATGCTGCTCATTTCCGCATACACCGGGATCGGCTCGTGGCGCTGCGCCGCCGCCCGCATCAACGCCACGCCGCCCTGGCGCGAGCCGGTAAAGCCAACCGCCTTGATGGCCGGGTGGCTGACCAGCGCCTGGCCGACTGAGCTGCCGTCACCGAACAGCAAGGAAAACACGCCTTCATGCAGGCCGCAGGATGCGACCGCGGCCTGGATGGCTCTACCAACCAGCTCGGAGGTGCCAGGATGGGCGCTATGCGCCTTGACCACGACCGGGCAACCCGCCGCCAGCGCCGACGCGGTATCGCCGCCCGCGACCGAGAATGCCAATGGAAAATTGCTGGCGCCGAACACCGCGACCGGGCCGAGGCCGATCTTGCGCAGACGCAGATCGGGGCGCGGCGGCGCACGCTCGGGAAGCGGCGCATCCAGTGTCGCACCGAGCCAGCGGCCGTCGCGCACCACCTTGGCAAACAGCCTCAGCTGACCGACGGTGCGGCCGCGCTCGCCTTCGAGGCGGGCTTGCGGCAAGCCTGATTCCTGCATGGCGCGTTGAATCAGTGCGGGACCAAGATCCACGATGTTGGCGGCAATCTGCTCAAGAAATTGCGCACGCTGTTCCAGCGTGGTTGCGCGATAGCTGTCAAACGCCTGCTGCGCTAGCGTGCAGGCGCGGTCTACGTCAGCGCCAGTGCCGGCACCGAAGGCCGGCTCTATTTCTGCGCCGGTGGACGGATCAATCGCGCGCAGCGGGCGTTCGGTACCGTGTACGGCAGCTTTGCCGATCAGCATGGCGCCGGTGATGTGAATACTCATTATGTTCTCCAGAAGTCGGGGCAATTTGCAGCAGCGCGAAGATATTGCGGTACTTGTGCGCGCTGCAGGCATGTTCAAAAGTGATGGATGGCACGCGCCCAATGCGGATGCCAGCTGCTTGGGCTTCGATCCAGATTGCTGATCGAACCGGCTTGTATGATCGCGATTACTGCGGCCCTTGCGCCACGATCAGCGCCTTCAATTGCTCGCGTTCCGCGCCTGTCAAATCGATTAGCGGCGCGCGGACCGGACCGGCATCGTAGCCAACCAAGGTCGCGCCTGCCTTCACGATGCTGACGGCATAGCCGGCTTTTTTGTTGCGAATCGCCAAATAGGGCAGGAAAAAACTGTCGAGCAGATGATTGATCGTCGCTTCATCATGGGACCGTACCGCTTCATAAAACCTGATGGCAGTCTTCGGAATGAAGTTGAACACGGCCGATGAATAGACCGGCACGCCAATGGCTTTGTAGGCCGACGCAAACAATTCAGCAGTTGGCAAGCCGCCCAGATAGGTAAAGCGATCGCCGAGCCGGCGCCGGATCGTCACCATCGATTCGATATCGCCGATACCATCCTTGAATCCGATCAGGTTAGGGCAGCGATCGGCCAGTTGTTCCAGCGAGTCCGCGTTGAGGCGGCAAACGCCTCTGTTATAGACCACGACCCCGAACTGCACCGATTTGCAGATTGCTTCGACATGCGCCACCAGGCCATCCTGACTGGCTTCAGTCAGATAATGCGGCATCAGCAAAATACCTTGCGCGCCAAGGCGTTGCGCTTCTTGCGCATAGGCGATGGCGGTGCGGGTAGGGCCGCCGGCGCCTGCCAGGATAGGGACCTTGCCGCGGCAGGTTTCTACCGCCACGCGGACGACGTTGGCGTAGTCGGCCGGCGTCAGCGAAAAGAATTCACCGGTGCCGCCGGCCACGAACAATGCAGTTGCCCCGTAAGGTGCAAGCCATTCAAGGCGTTTTACGTAAGTCTCCGGGCGGAAATTCTGTTCGGCATCGAAATCGGTTACCGGGAATGAGAGAAGGCCGGACGAAAGGGTTTGTTTCAGTTGCTGAGGGTTCATGATCTGGCCACATGGCTTACGAAAGGTTGGGAGGGTTATGCGACTAAATCTAAGTGGCATAATTTGTTACCAGTCATCGTACAACATGAGTCATCAATTTACAAGTGAGTTTGTTTGTCTTTTTTGAAGTGGCTTCAGGCTTGGGCGCGCCACGCATGTTGATCACCATATCCGGATCAATTGTCAACGAAATGTCGGCCGCCATCCTTGGCGCCAGATTGCGCTGCTTTTTAGGCGATGCGGTGACGGTGAAATTGGTCGGCCAGTCCAACGCATTGGGGAGTCGTCGGCGTGTGATTTTCGGACATAAATAATTTGAATGGCAGATCGGTTGCGAAAGTCGAATAACTTGATTATACTCAGCGCATATGTTGTCAGACGACTGATAACAAATGCAGTAATAGCATTGTTATTTAACTATTTATAGTTGAAATCAACAAAACGGCGCAAATTGCAACTCTGCGGTAATGGCGGCGCCCAATGGGGTTATATCAAGCAGATTAAGAGAAATGGGTAGCGCGATGAGCACAGTAAAAAACGACACAGTGGCAACTTCGACAATTACGCAGCTTACGCGTACAGCGCCGCTGTATATCCGCATGCATGCTAACGATAATGTGGCGATCGTCGTCAACGATGGCGGCCTGCCGGCCGGCACGGAATTCCCGGGTGAATTCGTCTTGCGTGACCGCGTGCCGCAGGGGCACAAAATTTCATTGTGCGATCTGGCCGAGGGCGATCCGATCATTCGTTACGACGTCGTGATCGGCTACGCAGTACGCGCTATTGCGCAAGGCAGCTGGATCGAGGAGTCGCTGGTACGCATACCACCGGCGCGCGAGCTGGTGAACCTGCCGATTGCCACCCGCGCTCCGGCGCCAGCCGAGCCGCTGGAAGGTTATACCTTCGAAGGCTATCGGAATGCAGACGGGACGGTAGGCACGCGCAATATCCTGGCAATCACGACCACGGTGCAGTGTGTCGCCGGCGTAGTCGAGCATGCGGTCAAGCGCATCAAGGCGGAATTGCTGCCGAGCTATCCGAATGTCGATGATGTGATTGGCCTCGAGCATACCTATGGCTGTGGCGTCGCGATCGATGCGCCGGATGCCATCATTCCCATTCGGACGTTGCGTAACATCAGTCTGAATCCCAACTTCGGCGGTCAGGCGATGATCGTCAGTCTTGGTTGCGAAAAGCTGCAACCGGCGCGGCTGATGCCAGAAGGATCGATCCCGATTCAGAGCGGTCCTTACATCGTCGTCTTGCAGGATGAGGCGCATGTTGGATTTGAATCCATGATCGACTCGATCATGGCCATGGCAAAACTGCGGCTGGCTGCGCTGAACCAGCGCCGGCGTGAAACCTGTCCCGCATCCGACCTGATCGTCGGCGTGCAGTGCGGCGGCAGCGATGCATTCTCCGGCGTGACGGCCAATCCGGCGGTCGGCTTTGCCACCGATCTGCTGGTGCGTGCCGGGGCCACCGTCATGTTTTCCGAGACGACCGAGGTGCGCGACGGGATCGATCAGCTGACCTCACGTGCAATCAATGCCGATGTCGCCAACGACATGATTCGGGAAATGGCCTGGTATGACAATTACCTGAAAAAAGGCGGCGTTGACCGCAGCGCCAACACCACGCCCGGCAACAAGAAGGGCGGTCTGGCCAACATCGTCGAAAAGGCCATGGGCTCGATCGTCAAGTCCGGCACCGGCGCAATCTCCGGCGTGCTGGCGCCGGGAGAAAAGCTCAAGCAAAAGGGCCTGATCTACGCGGCGACGCCTGCCAGCGATTTCATCTGCGGCACACTGCAACTGGCCGCGGGCATGAACCTGCATGTATTCACCACCGGACGCGGCACGCCGTATGGACTGGCTGCGGTGCCGGTCCTGAAGGTGGCGACCCGCTCCGATCTGGCGCGCCGCTGGCACGACCTGATGGATATCAACGCCGGACGTATCGCGACCGGCGAAGCGAGCATCGAGGATGTCGGTTGGGAACTGTTCCGGATGTTGCTGGATGTCGCCAGCGGTAAAAAGACCTGGGCCGAGCATTGGAAATTGCACAATGCATTGACCCTGTTCAATCCGGCGCCTGTTACCTGATGCAGCGCTAACGCCCATATCGCCGTCCGATTCGCCCCACCCAACGCGCCGTAATTTTCGTCGCGGGTGGCAGCGAACGGCCTGATCAAACACAGCAGCAGATTTCGCAGTACCGCTTTACAAGGAAATTCACTTAAAACAAGAACGTCGAAGTGCATAGGAGACAGTACAGATGGCAACAGTCACGACCAAGAACGTCATAAAACGGTATGAGAATGTCGAAATCCTGCACGGTGTAAGCATCGATATCGCCGATGGCGAATTTACGGTGCTGGTGGGGCCAAGCGGCTGCGGGAAGTCCACGCTGTTGCGGATGATTGCCGGCCTCGAGGAAATCAGCGCCGGCGACATTTCAATCGGCAGCAGACGCGTGAATGACCTCGCGCCCAAAGAGCGCGACATTGCGATGGTGTTCCAGAGCTATGCGCTGTATCCGCACATGACGGTGTATGACAACATGGCCTTCAGCCTGAAGCTGGCCAAGACTTCCAAGGGCGTGATCGACGCCCAGGTGACAAAGGCTGCCAACATCCTCAGCCTGAGCAAACTGCTGGACCGCTATCCGCGCCAGTTATCCGGCGGCCAGCGCCAGCGTGTCGCAATGGGGCGTGCCATCGTGCGCAATCCCCAGGTATTTCTGTTCGATGAGCCGCTCTCCAATCTCGATGCCAAGCTGCGGGTACAGATGCGCGCCGAGATCAAGGAGCTGCACCAGCGCCTGCGCACCACCTCTGTGTACGTCACGCATGACCAGATCGAAGCAATGACGCTGGCCGACAAGATCGTGGTGATGCGCGATGGCCGGGTGGAGCAGGTCGGCAAGCCGCTCGATCTGTACGATCATCCTGCAAATCTGTTCGTCGCCGGCTTTATCGGCTCGCCTTCCATGAACTTCATGGAAGGGACTTTCCGCAGAACTGGCGACCTCGCCGGCCTCGATCTCGGCATGGGCAATTTCATTCCTTTGCCTAACAGCACCGCAGCGGCCGAAGGCGAAAAGCTGACGCTCGGTGTACGTCCCGAACACTTCACGCTGGCTGAGCAAGGGCAGGGCGTGGCAAGTCAGGTAGTGGTGGTCGAAACGACCGGCGCCGAGATCCAGATCAACAGCAAGATCGGCGACAGCGACGTGGTGTCTGTGTTTCGTGAACGGCACGCTTTTGCGCCCGGCGACTTCATTCGCCTGCAGCCCGACTTGGCCAAGGTGCACCTGTTCCGTACGCAGGGCGGACTGGCGCTGGCCTGAGTATTTTCAATCAAATAAATAATAATTTAAGGAAGAGACATGAAAAAACTAGCTTACGTAGTCACCAGCGCATTGCTCGGTTCGGCGATCCTGACCAGCGCCGCCGCTACGCAGGAGACGATTTCGGTATGGGCCAACAAGGGCAAGTACAAGGCGGAAGATGTCGCGCTGCAGGCGGTGGTCGACCGGTTCGAGAAGAAGACCGGCATCAAGGTCGAGTTGAGCCTGTTTTCTTCCGAAGACGTGGTCACCAAATCGATTAGCGCAGTGTCTGCCGGCACCCCGCCGGACGTCGGCTTCGGCTCGACCTACAACGCCAAGACCACAGGAAAGTGGGCATACGAAGGCAAGCTGGAAGACGTTTCCGACGTGCTGCTGCCGATTAAACCCCGGTTCCTGCCGGGCGTGGTCGAAACCACTTACCTATACAACGCCAAGGCGAAAAAGAAGTCCTATTACGCGGCGCCGCTGGAACAGCAGACGATGGAAGTGAGCTACTGGCGCGACATGCTGGCCGAGGCCGGTTACAAGGATGCCGATATTCCGCAGGACTGGAAAGGCTACTGGAGTTTCTGGTGCGACAAGGTGCAGCCGGCCTTGCGTAAAAAGGGGTTGCGCGTGTATGGCATCGGCCAGCCGTCCAGCGTGCAGGCCGCCGACACCTACCAGAGCTTCCTGACCTTCGCCGCGGCGTACAACGTGAAAATGGTGGACGAGAACGGCAAGCTGCTGCTCGACGATCCGAAGAACCGCAAGGGCCTCGAAATGGCACTGGCCGACTATACCAAGGTCTACCAGCAGGGCTGCACGCCGCCGAGCTCGATTAACTGGACCAATGTCGACAACAACGTCAACCTGCACAACCGCACCACCGTGATGACGCACAATTTCGCGTTGTCGATTCCGGGCTCGTATCTCGATACGATGAACAATCCGGCCACGACGCCGGAACAAAAGGAAGTGGCGCGAAAAAAATATTATGAAACCCTGGTCACCGCGCGCTTCCCGAACAAGCCCGATGGTACGCCGTTGCAGAATATGAGCCTGATCACCACCGCCGTCGTCTTTTCCGATGGAAAGAACAAACCGGGGGCGAAAAAATTCCTGTCCTTCCTGCTGCAGGAAGAGAATCTCACGCCTTTCGTCGAAGGATCGCTAGGCAGTTGGTTCCCGGTCACCAAGGCCGGTGCGGAACGGCCTTTCTGGACCGATCCGAAAGACCCGCATCGGGTGGTCGTGTACAAGGTGTTCAAGGATGGCACGGCGCCGTTCCAGTTTGTGTACAACTGGAAATTTGCGATCGTGAATGCAGAGAACGTGTGGGGCCAGGCGATCGCCCGCGTGACCAAGGATAAGCTCTCACCGGCCCAGGCTACCGATGAAATGATCGCTCGCATCAAAGTGATCGTCGGCTCCTGACCGACCTCCTCCAACGCATAAGGTGCCACCATGAGTGCAAGCATTTCGCTGGGGGAGCTGGCTCCCCCGGTTCGTAGCCGGTTGTCCTGGAACGCCGTGTCGGGGTATGCGTATCTGCTACCTTTTTTTCTGGTGTTCGCGGTGCTGGTGCTGTATCCGTTGCTGTACGGCTTCAGTCTCGGACTGCATCTGCAAAGCTATAAGGATCTGTTGAGCGATCCGATATTCCTCAAGTCGGTTGTCAATACCCTGATCTTTGTCGTGGTCGGCGTGAACATCAAGATGGTGATCGCATTGTTTTTGTCGGGATTTTTTCTTAATAAGCAGCGTTGGATACGCTGGCTCAGTTCGATCTTCATTCTGGCGTGGGCGATCCCGTCGATCTCGACCATCTTGTCGTTTCGCTGGATGCTCAATCCGGAGTGGGGCATGATCAACACGCTGCTGTTCAGGTGGTTCGGCATCATGGGTCCCGACTGGCTGACCGATCGCTGGCTGGCATTTGGCAGCGCGGTACTGGTGCACCTTTGGAAATCGCTGCCGTTCTGGACACTGGTGCTGCTGTCGGGACGCATGGCCATCGGTGCCGAGCTGTATGAGGCAGCCGATGTCGATGGCGCCAACACCTGGCAGAAATTCCGTTACATCACCTTTCCGAGCATCAGCACGCTGTATCTGTCGCTAACGGCGCTATCGATGATCTGGACGCTGGGCGACTTCAACAGCATTTACCTGCTGACTGGCGGCGGACCGGCCGACAGCACCCAGGTGCTCGCGACATTGGGCGTGCGTTATCTGCGTATGGATCGGGTCGATATGGGCATCGCATCGATCGTGGTGGCCTTGCCGCTGATGCTGCCCTTGATGTGGTTCATGATGAAATACCTGAGTAAAGGACCAAAAACATGAGAAAGACGATGCGCGAAGCGCGCCTGATGCTGATCGGGATCCCCATTTTTATCTGGGCAACTTTTCCGATCTACCATCTGTTCATCATGTCGATCACACCGCAGGAAACGGCATTCGCCGGGGAGCTGTGGCCGCAACATCCGACTCTGAAAAACTTCAAGACCGTGTTCACCCAGGGGCATTATTACCTGGGACATTTCTGGCAACAGATTTTGAACAGTTTTGTGATTGCGGTCACGGTAGCGTTGGCGGTTCTGCTGATTGCCACCACCGCATCGTTTGCGATCAGCCGCTTGCGCGTACCGGGTGGCCGGATCGTGATGAATCTGGCGCTGTTCACCTATCTGATTCCGGCGGCCTTTCTGGCGATCCCGATGTACAAGGCGATGGGAACCTATGGGCTGTTGGACAGCCGGCTGTCGCTGATCCTGTCGATGATTGCATTGGCCTCGCCGTATGCGATCTGGGTAATGAAACAGGCGTCCGACAAATTGCCGTATGAACTCGATGAGGCTGCGCGCATCGATGGTGCGACTTCCTGGCAGATCTTCCGGCTGGTGTATTTGCCGCTGGTGGCGCCGGCTATGGTGGCGGTCGGAACCTATGCCCTGCTGTTGGCCTGGAACGAATATCTGTTCGCGTTCCTGCTGCTGTCTTCGGAAACCAAACTCACGCTGGCCGTCGGCCTGGGGATGTTCACTTCGCTGGACGACGCACCGTGGAATCTGCTGATGGCAACCGGGATCGTCTACGCGTTGCCGCCTGCGGCGATCTATTACACCTTCCGCAAATACATGGTGTCAGGCCTGACCGCTGGCGCCGTCAAGAGCTGAACGACGAGTATATGTACCGTTACATCAAACAAGGAAACAGATGAAACCGGAAATTTTAGTCTTAGGTCAGAGTGCATCGCAATCGGTGATGGATCAGTTGGATCAGCATTTCCACTGTCATCATGCCTGGCGCATCGCGGCGCCCGAGCAAGATGCCTTCATCCAGAGCGTAGCCGCCAATGTACGTGGTGTCGTGACGACCGGTTCAATCGGCATTTCCGCAGCACGCGTTGGCATGTTGCCTGCCGTGGAGATTGTCGCTGTCAACGGCATTGGTGTCGATGCGGTCGCTTTCGCCGCTACCCGGCCACGCGGCATTCTGGTCACCAACACGCCCGGTGTGCTGACTGACGATGTCGCCGATCTGGCGGTCATGCTGGTACTGGCGGCCGCACGCCGATTGCCGGCGTTGGATCAGTATGTGCGCAACGGCGATTGGGAAAGGCGCGTGCCCATCGCGCCGACCCTGAGTGTGCGCGGCAAGGTCGTCGGCATTTTCGGCTTTGGCCGGATCGGGCAGGCGATTGCGCGACGGCTGGAGGCGTTCGGCATGGAACTGCGTTATTACCAGCCAAGGGCCGTGGCGGGTACCGGCGTAGCGCGCAGTGAATCCTTATTGGCGTTAGCGGCGGAAAGCGATTACCTGATCGTGTGCGCGCCTGGCGGTGCCGAGACGCGCCATGTTGTAGACGCACAAGTCATGGCAGCGCTTGGCCCGCAAGGCACGCTGGTGAATATCGCGCGCGGCTCTCTGGTAGATGAAGCGGCATTGGTCGCCGCTTTGCAGGATGCCCGACTGGGTGCCGCCGCGCTCGATGTGTTTGCCGATGAGCCGAACGTGCCGCATGCGTTGCGCGCCATGAGCAACGTCGTACTGACCCCGCATGTGGCAAGTCTGACCGTGGAAACGCGTCATGCAATGGGACAGCTGGTGGTGGATAACCTGCTGGCATATTTTGCAGGGAAGCCGCTGCTGACCCCGGTCGATTAAGGGCGCTCGCAGACTTTTTTCAACCCGGATCCTGCCAAGAAAGAACGTCGTGACTAAAAACATGCTGCAACGTGTTTCAAAAATGCTCCTGCTAGCGTCGTCCGTTTTGTTGAGCGCGATAGCCGGCGCTGCCAGCCCTCAGCTGATTTTTTCAACCCAGGATGGCAAGGTAATGTCGGTCAACGGTGTGATCGAAACCGTCCCCGGCACCGATACGCTGGCGATCATCGAAATTACCCCGGCCGGAGCCAGGCTGCTGTATGAGATCCCAGTCCCTAACACGGTGATCGGTCCGCCGCAGTCGATCGATATCACGCCGGACGGGCGGCTGGCACTGGTAGCGGCGGGCGTAAAACGCGATCCGGCAGATCCGGGCAAGACTGCGCTGGATGACCTGATCTCGGTCCTCGATCTGGGAAGCAATCCGCCGCGGGTGATCGATACCGTGCATGCCGGCCTCGGTGTCGGCGGACTGTCGATCAGTCCGGATGGAAAGCTGGCGCTGGCAGCCAGTCGCGACGCCGGCACGGTGTCGGTGTTCAGCATCAGCGGCCGCCAGGTCAGCCTGGTCGAGAACATCATGTTGGGTGCAACCTCCGGTCCCGGGCATGTCGTGTTCACACCGGATGGCAAACGCGCGCTGGTGACGCGCGACGGCGATCATCGGGTTACGCTACTCGATATCGATGGCGCAAAGGTCCGGATTGGCAAACGCGACATTTTCCCGGGACAGCGACCCAATAGCATCGATATCAGTCCGCGTGGCGATGTCGCGGTGGTGGCGAATATCGGGAAAGGGCAGGGCGATACCGATACCATCAGCCTGATCGACATGACGCTTGAACCGCCGCGCGTGGTAAATACGGTCAGCGTTGGGCAGACGCCTGAAGGCATCGCGATTTCCCCAGACGGCAGACTGGTCGGGGTCAACGTCATGAATGGCAGCAACAAAGCAAAAAGCTCGCCGTTTTACAATAAGCGCGGCAGCTTTGTGCTGTTTCGCATTGATGGCAAGAGCTTGTCCAAAGTCTCTGAAGTTCCTATCGGCGGCTGGTCGCAAGGCCTGGCCTTTTCAGCAGATGGACGCACCGTACTGGTACAGAATCCGATCGAAAGGGAAATTCAAGTGTTGGCGATTGATGGCGATCGGGCCAGCGATACCGGACAACGTCTCAAGTTCGCCGGTGCGCCTGGTGGCATGCGGGCGTTTCGACCGCGTTGATCGTATCGTCGATTTAAGGGAGTGCAGACGCAATTGACGGAAATCGCCTCTCAGATGCCATCAGTCCATACCGAAGCCGAAAAATAACACCGTCAAGCTGAAGACTTCCCGCCGCTCTTGTCGGAGTTGCGGGAATCGGACAAAGTGCTGCCAATGCACTTTGTCGGTTGCATCAACGCGGGCGGTCCATGTCCGCCTGGCAGTCTATCGGACTTGAACAAGAGCAGTGTCACCCAAAAGGAGACTGCTTGAAAAATAAGCAGAGGAAATGAATTTTTGAGAAGGCATGCAGGCAGGCTTCTTCCGCTATGTGACCAAGCCAATCCAGCTCGATGCGTTCATGGATGCGCTGAACGTGGCACTCGAATTCGCGAAGGTTAATCAGCGCCATTGAGGCAGGATGCATGCCATGATCAGTCCATCCGACATACTTCACGCCAGCGTCCTGGTCGTCGACGATCTGGACGTCAATAGCAAGAAGCGCCGGATGAACTCGTCTGCATCAAGGATAATCACGTCATTTGGCCGAGCCATTGCGGTAGTCCTTTCAGCGAAAGCTGATCGTGGCATGGCCGATGCCGAGCAGGCGGTTGTTGGAAATCGCGACGCGATGCGTGTAGTGATCGAGATAGTCGAGCACCTGCGTGGGACCACCAAAGGGCGCCTTGGCGTAGACCACGCATTCGTCCTACGGTGTGCAAGCCGGGTACTTGGCAAACGCACGCGGATTGCTCAGGTGCGCCAGAGTGGAGAAAAATTGCAGCTGGCCCGGATCAAAGGCATGCTGCAATTGGTTAATATCATGGCCAGACGATTGCGCTTGCCAGCCAAACACTGTGATGGTGCAGCTGCGCCTCTTCGGATCCAAGCACAGATCGTCGCAATAAACTGAAAAAAATGCTTTTCATGTGCAAAGATTTTGCCCATGGATTCCGACATTGATCTGTATGAAGAAATGGAAAAACCGGCGTAAATCTAGGATTTATGCCGGTTTCAATATGGTGGCCCGGGGCGGAATCGCACCACCGACACAAGGATTTTCAAGACAAGCGTCGAGCCAGTTCCTTGCGGCGAAAACGGCTCTATCGAGGACTTCCTAACGCTCACCAGTTTTTCATGACCCGATCCAGGGCGATCCTTGATGCACCGTTTGCTGAATCCTGAGCTGAGCCCGCGCGTCATTCAACATTCGGATCGCTTCTGACGCTGTGTCGTAAAAAAGCTTTCCCGCCGCAGTAAGGGTTAGCGGGCATGTGCTTCGGTCTACAAGCTCAGATCCTACCCATGCTTCGAGCGCGCGAATGCGTCGGCTGAAGGTCGGCTGAGTAACGTTCCGATGATCGGCCGAACGGGAAAAATTACGCGTGACCGCAAGGCTTTGAAAATCTTCAACCCATTTAATGTCCATTTCGCTGCCTTCGATGACCGTTGAAATATAACTTTTGTCAATCAGCTTGTGTGTATTTCCAGATATCAGCGCCCGTTTTTCCAGCAGGACTTCTCGAAGTACGGTCATGGGAGTGCCATATTGCAATTGCACTGGAAATAGTCAATGCTGATAGGTGGAAAAAATAGGACGCTGATTAACAACTTAACGCGACAAAACCAGAAAAACAAATCGATGCGGCAAGAGTTGCCGCATCGACCTAGAAATCCATCTGCAAGATGGTGGTCAAGTCATAAATTCGCAGGTCAGAAACGGGTACGCATACCTGCCGCGAGTTCAGTCTGGTTCTTGAAACCATTGGTCGACGCTACGCGATAGCCATCGGTGAGTTTCAGGTAGTCGGCAGCCACATATACTTCAGTGCGCTTGGACAAATGATAGAAAGCCGAGCCGTAGACGGTGGATCTCTTGCCGGTGCCCGTGGCGGTTGAAAAGCTGGCGTTGGAGTACGCATTCAGGACGCTGGTACCGGCCACGTTGTAAGCGGCATTCGTGGCCTTCATGACCTGATAGCCGATTTCATAATCCAGCGGACCTTGTGGCGTGAACTTGGCCGATACGGTATACGCATTGTCCTTACGCTTGCCGAGTGCGCCTTGTTCTGCCGTGTAATGGAAATAGCCGGTGTTCAAGCGCACCAGGCTGTTCAGGAAGTAGCTGCCGCCCAGCGAGTAGGATTTGTTCTTTTCGGTCGACTTGTCGAGCGAGTTGCCGACATCGGCTTCGTTATAGAAGCTGGCAACCGTGAAATTGCTGCCGTTGTAGCCGAGCGCGGCAGACTTGGTGGTGTTGCGTGCAAATGCGCCCGCGGTTTCGCCAAACTGATATCCCAGGCCGGCCACGATTCCATTGTTAAACACCTTCTTCCACACCACGCCATTGTCGTAGCGCGTACCGGTAGCGCTGCCGGCATAGAAAATCATTTGCTTGAAGTTGTTGTTGTTGGTGAAGCCGCCTTCTTCCAGGCCCAGCTTCTCGGTGCCATACGCATCGCCGTAGACTTGCGCAAAATCGCGCGCCAGCGTGTTTTGGCGGCCCAGTGTCAGTTTGCCCATGGTGTCACTTTGCATGCCAACCCAGGCATCGCGGTTAAACAATACGCCCGGGGTGTCCATTTCACCGGTGCCGACCACGAATTCGGCCTCCAGTTTGAAGATGGCCTTGAGCCCGCTGCCGAGATCTTCCTGCCCCTTGAATCCAATGCGGTTGCCGCTGAACCAGGCGACTGGAATGCTGGTCAGGCGGTCGCCGTTGCTGTCGGCATGGTTGACCGTGCTGATGGTGGCGTCGATCAGGCCGTAGATGGTGACATTCGATTGGGCGTATGCGCTGCTTGCCATACCCAAGGTACCCAGCACAGCCAGCGCCAGTAGCGATTTTTTCATTTTAGTCTCCAGACATCAATATGTTGAGTTCACCGACCATTTCGATAGGTGGTCAAAATATAACAGCCGCAAGCTTACTAATTGCTTTCAGCCTATAAATGTTTGTTGGTTTTCTGCCACAGTTAGAGAAATTAAATTTCCGCTTTGAAAACGAAGCTTGCGCTCGGCTACTTGGCGGTACAGCATAAAAGGCCGGCAACAGTGCGGGAAATGTAACCGTCACGATCAGTCCGCTACCAGCGATCGGACCGGTTAATGTCACCTCCGCCGCGCTCGTCAGGGCAATCTAGCGCACGATCGCCCCCAAATCCACAGCCGTCGGATCTATCTTCGTGCGTGCGGTAGAAGCGTTCGAATACATGCTCGCGTTCATGTGCTCCGCGATGCCCGGTCCGTTGGCTTCTATGCGCAGAACGGTCGCGTCTTCATGGGTAATTACCGAAACGGTCGCAATGCCGCCGGCAGGGGTGTGCCGTAGGGCATTGTCGACCTGGTTGGCGACCAATTCGTCCAGCATGGACGCCGGGGCATGCACCATCGCTATGTCGCCATCAAACTCAAAGCCGAGATCAATATTTTTGGTCTGTGCTAGAGTGGCCAACTCTTCCAGAACCCGCTGCACCGCCTTGATCAGATTCACATCGTTTTTGACGCAATGGGTGGCCGATACCGGTCACGGCGCTAGAAAGCGTGAGCAACTGGTTCACCAGCCGGATACCGTGTTGCGCACTGCCGTTGATTGCCCGAAACGCAGCATCTTTCCCTTTCGTATCGTTGCTGCGCAAGCCATAGTTGACCTGGGTGTTCAATAATGTCAATGGCGTGCGCAACTGATAAGAGGTGTTTCGTCCGGTCGCCTGACGTAGTCATTGATGGAATGCGCCAACGGCGTCAGTTCACTTGGCACCGGTGCCATATCTAACGATTCCAGCGCGCCGGGCTTGCGGCGCAGCATGCGAGCACTCAAGCGCATCATGGGCGCCAGGCCATGCCGCACTCCCACCAACACCAACAGCACTACCGGCAACAATATCATTATTTGCTGCGGCACCGTGCGCTCCCACATTTGTTTCGACAGGACGGGGGGGGAAATGGAGGGTTTGTCTCCCCCTTGATCAAGACCAGCTGCTGTTCCGGAATGCTAAAAACCGGCTGGGAAAACGCCACTATCCGGACCGGGTCGTCGCGAAAGGTAGCTTTGAAATAGATTGCTTCCTCGTTGCGGAAGGGACGCGGCGGATGGTGGAAATCAAGTTGTCCGGAAAGTAGCGCCCCATTCGCTCAGACGATGCGGTGGTACATGCGGTCATGCGAGTCCGGCTGAAATAATTCCAGCGCCGAAGGCAGAATTGTTACCTGCAACATGCCGTCCTCGTAGCGTATCGTGCCGGGCAAGTAGGCGCTAGAGTACCTCGCTGCCTCCTGGCTTTGGGAGGGATAGATTGAGTAATTATTGGCGACGCTCCTCGTAAAAACCCCGGTAATAAGGATTACCGACGGTGGGAATTTTACGTCACCGGTGGAAGACGAAAACTCAAGGGGAGGTTCACGATAACTGCCTGGAAAATTTGCACCATAGTTTTAATTTTATGTTGCACTGCAAATTAAATAACGCAAAATTGGTAAGCTGGATGAAAGTTGCGCAGATTTAGAATACATCCGCGTTGAGAAGTAATCGAGGGAGATCGCAGCCGTTATGTGATTCGAGGCTGATCATAACCCCCAAATAATGAAGACAAAAAAAATGCGTATTTTATCTGCGGCTCAATGAATTCGACCGCAATGCCGACGGCACCGGCGAGTGCTGTCCTGAATGTACTGACTCAGGTCATGGCTGTCGGCTCAACAAAAAAATCTTCATGGTTCGTGGCATCGCCAAGGGGATCTATTTGTCGGCAAGCTGACTGAATAATTTGATGATTTCAAAAAAAAATGGCTGGACGCAGAGTGGTGTCGAAGGGCAATGATAAGACCATGTGTATGTGCAAGCACCACAAATCACCGCCAACGTTTTCCGAGGCCGGCAGGATGCTCATTGGTGGTTAGGAAACTGCATTGTAAGTGCTGTCGGGATGTAATCCGAACGTCAAGGTAAGCAGATTCGTATCAGAAAAAACTGCGCTCTTGGTGATCATGAGTGCAACAACAGATACAGCTCGAATATTCAGATGACATGGGTGCACGGATTGGCATTTCCGGAACTCAGTTCGTTTTCATGAACGAGTCGGTTATTCGCGCGATGCCCGAAAAAAAACGTTGCGGATTGTCGTCACCTCATCTTGGTCGACGCTAGGCGGCTTTCAACTTAAAAGCACAGTGACGGGTCGAGCACTAACACTAAAATTAGAATCAAAGGAGAAAAAATGAAAGCCATACCTGCTGAACAGCTGATGCCGGCCAAGGACGAAATATCCAACAAATTCTGGCCGGATGGCTGGTGGAAATTGATGGAAATGCGCATTGGCATCGTACCGCTGCCGGTGTACCTGCTGTTGGTGGCATTGATAGCAGGATTTGTCGCCACAGGCAAAGTGCCGTCCGATATCTCGGTATCGATTGCGCTGCTGGCAGTGGGCGGTTTTTCTTGCGCAGAACTGGGCAAGCGGCTTCCCGTCATTCGGAATATCGGCGCCGCAGCAATTTTTGCGACCTTCATTCCATCCTACCTGGCATTCAAGCATTTGCTACCTGCCATGGTGTTAAAGAACGTCGTCGATTTCACCAAGTCGACCAATTTTCTTTATTTATTTATTGCTTCGATCATTGTCGGCAGCATCCTGAGCATGGATAGAGCGGTGCTCATCAAAGGCTTCATCAAGATTTTTGTGCCGCTTGCCGCCGGCACTGTTGTGGCAGGTATTGTCGGCACAGCCGTCGGTACCATGCTGGGCTTGGGCGCTTACCATACCTTCTTTTACATCGTCGTTCCGATCATGGCCGGCGGTGTCGGTGAGGGCGCCATTCCCTTATCAATCGGCTATTCCGGGATCCTGCATCAGGCGCAGGGTGATATCTTCGCGCAGGTTCTGCCTCCAGTCATGCTCGGCAGCCTGACTGCAATCATGCTCGCGGGCATGCTGAACTTTGTGGGCAAGAAATACCCGCATCTCACTGGCGAAGGCCATTTGCAGCCTGGCGAGCATGAAGAATTGCATCCGGCGCAGGAAGAAATTGCCGGTCATATGGATGTCGGCAATATTGCAGCTGCAGGCATTACCGCGATCTCGCTCTACATGTTCGGATTGATGTGCTACAAGCTGTTCGATTTCCCGGCGCCGGTCGCCATGCTGTTTATTGCCGTGATTTTCAAGCTGTCGCGTGCGGTGTCGCCGCAATTGCAGCAAGGCTCTTTCGTTGTGTACAAGTTCTTTTCCACGGCGGTGACTTATCCCTTGCTGTTTGCCATCGGCGTATCGATGACGCCCTGGGATAAGCTGGTGTCCGCATTCAATGTGCTCAATCTGATTACCATCGTATCGACGGTTGCGACGTTGATGGCGACAGGTTTCGTGGTCGGGCGATGGCTGAACATGTATCCGATCGAAACAGCGATTGTGAATGCCTGCCACAGCGGCCAGGGCGGCACCGGTGACGTGGCGATTCTGACGGCTGCGAACCGCATGCAAATGATGCCGTTTGCACAGATTGCAACACGCATTGGCGGCGCGATAGTCGTCACACTCACTCTGCTAGCCATGTCCCAGTTGAAATAAGTGTCTGATGCAAATGTTCGAGGCAGTCACATTTCAATGTTGATGTCGTTCCGCTCTACCATCAGGAACGCCCAAAAAATGCCCGGAAGTCATGTTGGCGGTCTTCGCCAATTTATTCGATTAACGAGTTCTAAAAGAAACTCCATGAAAAACAGAATATTTCCCCAAATTCCCGCAACCCTGATCCCCGGAGACGGTATCGGTCCGGAAGTGGTCGAGGCCACGGTCCAGGTGCTGGACGCTTTGGGATCGCCATTCTCCTGGGACGTTCAACACGCAGGAATGGCAGGCGTCAACAGTTGTGGCGACCCGTTGCCGGCGGCAACGCTCGCGAGCATTCGCAAGAACAAACTGGCGCTCAAGGGACCATTGACCACGCCGATTGGCGAGGGCTTCCGGTCCTCGAACGTGCGACTGCGTGAAGAGTTTCAACTGTATGCCAACGTCAGGCCCGCACTGACTATTGTTCCTGGCCGTTACGAGAATATTGACCTGGTGCTGGTGCGGGAAAACCTGGGCGGATTTTATGTGGCGCACGAATACTATGTTCCGGTCGGCGACGATCCACGCGCTGTCGCTGTCGCTACCGGAGTGAATACACGCGATGGCTGTAAGCGCATTGCACGATTCGCCTTTGAATATGCCGTAAAGAATGGCCGCAAGAAAATCACCATTGTTCACAAGGCTAACATCCTGAAGGCGCTGACCGGCATCTTCCTGGAAGCGGCTAGAGAAGTAGCGCGGGAATACGAGAATCAAGTGCAGATGAATGACATGATCGTCGATGCCTGTGCCATGCAGTTGGTGCTTAACCCCGGGCAGTTCGACATGCTTTTATGCACCAATCTGTTCGGAGACATTCTTTCGGATCAGTTGGCAGGCCTGGTTGGCGGGCTTGGCATGGCACCCGGTGCGAATGTCGGTGACGACACGGCGATATTCGAAGCTGTGCACGGATCCGCGCCGGACATTGCCGGCAAGGGCATCGCCAATCCCATTTCTTTGATGCTCGCTTCAGGTCTGATGCTTGAGCATGTTGGCCGACATGACCTCGCCCAACGACTTCGCACTGCGATTACCGAGACACTTAATAAGGACCACATTCGTACCGGCGATCTTAAGGGCACGGCATCTACTCGCCAGTTTGCAGATGCCATTGTGCGTCGGCTTGAGACGATCTAGTTTTCGATCCGTCGAACTGTGCCGCGGCGGAATGTGTCACCTTCGAGTTGATACGATCAAGGAACCTATTTTTAACACGCGTGGAGAATTATGATGCCAACGGAACGTTTCGAGTTCTTAGGAGCTGAAGAGCAAAAACTTGCCGCTCGCCTCGATATTCCAGCTGGGGAAACGCGCGCGTACGCTTTGTTCGCCCATTGCTTCACAGGCGGTAAAGACATTCTCGCAGCTAGTCGGATTGGACAGGCACTCGCCGCGTGCGGCATCGCGGTGTTGCGTTTCGACTTTACGGGTTTGGGTGGAAGCGAGGGAGAGTTTGCTAATACCAATTTTTCCTCAAACCTGACTGATCTGATCGCAGCGGCAAATTATTTGCGACAGGCATACCGAGCCCCGTCCCTGCTGATCGGGCATAGCCTGGGCGGTTCGGCCGTTCTTGCAGCAGCCTCAAAAATACCCGAGGTACGCGGTGTTGTAACCATCGGTGCACCAAGTGATCCAGCACATGTCAAGGAACAGTTCCGTGGGTATCTGGATGAGATCCAGTCCAATGGCGAGGCCGAAGTTAAGCTCGGTGGACGGCCATTCAGGATCAAGCGACAGTTTCTCATCGACGCAGAGAAACAGCGATTGTTACATAAGATTTCGGAGTTTGATGGGGCGTTGATGGTAATGCACTCGCCGCAAGATCAGACAGTCGCGGTGCAGAATGCGACGCATATTTTCAGCGTTGCAAAGCATCCGAAAAGCTTCGTATCCTTAGATGATGCAGATCATCTTCTTACTCGCAAAAGCGATGCCTTGTATGCAGCAAACGTCATTGCGGCATGGAGTGAGCGTTATATCATTAATGACACGAAAAGAGTCTAGCGAGGTTAAGCCCTTTTTTTTCTTGGTGACCCGGGACGGAATCTAACCACTGACATAAGGTTCCGTCGGCTGCGGGCATCGGTTTTATTGACTACGTAGCGCAACACGGCACGCTTCCCGTGGATCAGCAAAGTACGCAACTATCTCAAGTCAAATTAGGTGAGTTGCATAGAGGAGTCACACCTTCACACTCTCTTAGAACCTGTTTGCTATCCGCAGCCTCAGTTGCATTGATACTGATAAAGCGAAAGCTGAAGCGCTATCGCGCGCTGTCGGTGAAGAAAAAGAATTGCTGCGCAGCATTACTGGTCTGGCGGCGCGTCTCGAAAAGCTGTCGCTCAATAACAGCTACCGTTTTTCGGCATCCAAGGCGTATTTCCGGCTGGTGCGGGCAAGGATCGAAGAATTCCGCGAAACCCGGATTGAAGGCGTACCGACCGTCGATGAATTCATGGATCGACGCCTAACACCGGCGATGAGTACCTGCGAGTCGATCGCCCGCCGACAGGAAGCGCTGGCCAAGCGCATCGGGCATACCAATGATTTGTTGCGCACGCGCGTTGGTATCGTGCAGGAGCAGCAAAACCGCAAGATTTTGGAGTCCTTGAACCGGCGCGCCGCGCAGCAATTACAATTGCAACAGGCGGTCGAGGGCTTGTCGGTGGTGGCGATTTCTTACTATCTGGCGGGCTTGTTCAATTACGCAGGCAAGGCTTTGAAGGCGGCGGGGTGGCCGATCAATCCGGACATGGCGACCGGCATCCTCATTCCAGTGATTGCCGCCGGCGTATGGCTGGGCTTGTGTCAGGTATACAAAGGGGTGAACAAGCACACTGACGCGGTCGCACCTAGCGTGAGCCCGCTTTATAAGGCAACTGAGTCTTAGTTGCGGTCACGCAGCAATCGGGTGAAGCGCACCAGCGTCATCGCGGCGTCGTTGTTGTCGTCCGTGCCGACATAAGTGATATTGCAATTGCACTGGAAATAGTCAATGCTGATAGGTGGAAAAATTGGACGCTGATTAATAACTTAACGCGGCAACCCCCGGCATCGTACAGTGTGCGCATCTGACTGACGACACAGATGGTCTGTTGATCGTACTGGACGGTGGTAAATCTTGGCGTGGTCTCGGGGAAGCGCATTAGCGCTGGAAAATCCGGACGCCCTGCCTGCAACCGACCATCTTTGGTGATGACCTGATAGTAGACCTGATCCTGCTGCGGTGAGGCACACAGTTCCAGCGCTGCCGGATTCACGCCGACTTGCGGCATGCCGTCCCGCCAGCTGATGTCGCGAGCTATAACCTGGGCCGAGGTGAGTAAGGCACGATCTTGAATCAGGTTGGCGGTCTGCTGCGCGCTACGGTAGGAGAACGTTGTACTGACGCCGATATACAGTGTCAGCGGGATCAATAGCCATCACAGCAAGCGCAGCCGCAGACTAACTATCATCTCTTTTCTTGAGCAAATATCCGAGTCCGCGCAGGGTCATGATGGCTGCCTGAGAATGCTCCAGTTTTTTGCGCAAGCGATGCACATAGATTTCGATCGCATCGGCGCTGGGGGACTGTTAAAAAGGCTGGGGTTCTTGCGCAGACGATTTTTCAGACCAGTGTTGGAAATCGCTTGATCGAGCGGAAGAATCTCTTTTAAAAGGCCAGTAGCGACCGCAAACGGAAGATGTGCCGCCCAGCAATTACCGAATAGTCTCACGTGAGATATCGGATGGGCTGCGGATGCCGTTGACCTGTCAACCGCGTTGCGCGACAAGCAGATGTTCGATGTGGTCAACATTAGCTTTGCAGGTAGATCGAAACCTCTCACTGATGCGTTCATCTCGCTCCGCGCGATGCCAGAACACCAAGGCAGCTTCCGCTGCTTGGACCCAGGCACCACGTTCTCTTGGCACAGGTAAGGCCGGCGCGAATTTGCGTTCGACTAGCTCGACTCCCCGCTGTGGGGCATACAGCATAGGCAGCATATCATAGGCAGGCGTCAGGGTAAGTCCAGGCAGGAATGCAAGATTGCCGTCATGCATATCCGTGTTTGCAATCAATCGACCGAAATGCTCCAAGAGGTTTATCTGGCGGGCAGTCTCCGCCGAAATGTAGTCCTCCTTGAGCAAAGCTTCTGCGCCTTCCGACCATGGTCCTGACAATCCAAATAAGGCAGAATTCAATTCGTGCCAAGTACAAACGCCAGAGCGACCGAATTCGCCATGCCGGTCGAAACGGTCGACTTCATAGAAAGTACGGCCGACTAGTTGATAAATGCGGCTTTGTGCTGCGCTGAGCTGAAGAGTATCGGCAATAGTGGTTAATGCTAGGTGCTCGCACACTAGTAAGTCAGACCAACGTTGTTCCTGCGGCGAACCATCAGCACCCGAAAACTTGACGATGACGTGAGTCGGTTGCCCATTCAACAACCGACGTGCAGTGAATTTAGGAAATTCACCAGCGGCCGAGGAATCCGCCACCCCGAAGTTCAGGGCCTGCAGGGCGCGCGACGGATACTCCGTATCGACCACATCATCAGTAAGGAAGTAACTGCCCCTTTGCTGCTCGTCCAAGAAACGGCGCAGGGCATGCTCGCCCAGAATGTAATTGCCAGACTGGTCCCAGCAAAGCACGCTTAAGGCATGCAGTACATCATCCTCACCCCAGCGCTTCACGTCTTCGTCCACCTGGAGGATAGCTGCGAACTGGTGTGCAAAGTTACGTCCCAGGAAACCCTGGGGCCGCATGTCGCCCAACGGATACGGCACCCCGCGAAACCAGCCATCCGTCATCTCATCATCGAGCGGCCAAGGGCATGCTTCCGCAAAATTCATCGCGCATCCTTCCGGATAAATGGGCTCAAGCAGTCCGGCCTCATGCGCACGCCCCGACTCGTCAATACGGTAAAGAGCCAATGGGGTTGGATTTCCCCGAATCGACCGACGTGCTGCATACGCAGTCCGCCGCGCGCGACCGCGCGAGACAACTTGACCATCCAACTCGGCAATCGCCCGCATCAAAGACGGACGACTTACCCCGAGGCGCTGCAAGAGCTCTCCAGATTGTTGTCGGTTCCAGGTACGAAGTGTTTCGAGAACTTTTTGAGCAATTGTCATGTAACGATTATTACACCTATTTATTGTAAATATATGATACACAAAATATGGAAATAATTTGAAGTATATGTAACGATTAATGTAACGATATTTAGAGCTGCTAAAATTATTCCATATCTTCACTAATGTTGTATCCAACGCTCACGAACAACTCTAGAAGCCCTTCTTTTGCTTTGCCAATCTCTTGGAGCTTCCGCCGGGGACTCCACGAACTATCGGGCACCAACCTGATTTAATACAGTCGCGCGTCCGCGCGCAATGAAGCAGCATGGTCGGCCGCACTGAGCGAGCAACGGTCGTTCGTGAGCGTTGGCAGAAGGGTGGTTGTGGGTCGTGAACTGACGGATAACAGAAGGTACTGTGGCGTAGACGAGAGCGTGCAAAACCTGGGGAGATGGCAAGATGGAAAGCCCGGCCGCATTATTTTCGGCAGCGCCTGACTGCGGTAATCTTGCTGGAATCTGAATAGTGGGAGACGGTCATGCGGATGATTATTGAAGCACGCATAGTTGACGGCGAGAACGGCGTTAATCAAACAGACAATATGATTCTGGCAGTGATCGAACGACCCGACCGCAGCCTTTCCGAATTGGGCCTCACGCTCTCCGAAGGACGCGCCCTGTTGGAGGAGATTCAACAGACACTGATTTCTCAACAGGTAGCAGTATGGCTTGCCGCCCAAACGCAGTGTCACTTGTGTGGAGCCGCATTGAAACATAAGGACAACCGGGCGCGCGTTGTGCGTATGATCTATGGAAAAGTGACTGTTTCCAGCCCACGACTGTGGTCATGTAATTGCAGCAGCTCATCCAGACGCACGTTTAGTCCGCTATGTGGGGAGCTGCCTGAGTATGCTACAGCCGAGCTGAATTATCTCCAGGTCAAATGGGCGGCGCATTTGCCGTTCCTGGCTGCGACGAGTCTGCTCAAGGAACTCCTGCCATTGGACCAAGCGATCTCTTTCAGTGGAACCCGGGATCGTATCCGCGCTGTTGGCAAGCTGCTCGATGCCGATATAGAGCGTGATATCGCGCAACAATCGGAAACGCCAGCGGGTGCCACTGCTGGCGTCCGTGAGTCCGACAATGTCGGCGCAGTCAGTGTCGACTCAGCCTGGCTTCGGCACTGTGATGGCATTCGGGGCCTGGGCCGGCATGTGAATATCGTCGCAGGTCGCGCGACTTTTGTCGAAGGACCGCCTCGCGTATATGCCTATGTGCACAAGGAAGTTACTTCGGCAGCAGCGCGGCTGGATCAGTTTCTCAGGCAAAGTGGGGTGGCGCCGGATGAACGGGTGACGGTGATCTGCGACGATGCGGGCGAATTCAACAAAGCCGTCGCGGGGAGCCAGCTTGCGCGCGGGCGCATCCTGGACTGGTTTCATATTGCCATGAAATTCAAGGCAGCACAGAATGCGATTTTCGGAGAAAAGACGATCGAATCGCTTGAGCGGAACGCAGTAACGAGTGAAATTTTCAGCGCAAAATGGTTGGTCTGGCACGGCAAGAGCGACAAGGCGGTCGCGCGGATCAAGGCGCTTGAAGCCGCGCTGTTGTGCCGGGAAGGCTACGAATTCTCAACGCTGTGGTGGAATCTGCGCAATGTTGTCGGCTATATTCGTGGCGATACGCACACCCTCGTCAACTATGCTGCGCGGTGTCGAAAGGGCCTGTCAATCAGTAGCAGCATCGCCGAATCGGCAGTGAACCTGGTCGTTAGCCACCGCATGGCCAAACGCCGCCAGATGCGCTAGACCGACGAAGGGGCGCACTGTCTGGTGCAGGTCAGAGTGGCAGTTCTCAATGGCGAACTCTCGCCCGCCAGTCTCGGCGCCTTGGGCACCAAATCACCATGCGCGTGCGCTTTGTGTGAGTCCTTTCGCTTGGCAAGATAGCCTGATCAGGGCGTAATTTTATTGTCGGAATACACGATGTCGGCACGACGGTTTTGCGCCAGGGCTGCTTCATCGCTACCGAGTGCTTTGGGCTTTTCTTTCCCGAGGGAGACGGCTTCCATCTGGGTCTCTGATACACCCAGGAGTGCGAGTGACTTGCGCACTGCTTCAGCGCGTTTTTGGCCCAAGGCGAGGTTATATTCAGTGCCGCCGCGCTCATCGGTATTGCCCTGAATGATGATTTTGCGTTGCTTGTGAGCCTCTAAATATTGCGCATGTGCGGTGACGAGAGAGGTGAATTCCGGCTTCAGCGTGTAGCTGTCGAATTCAAAATAAATGCTGCGTTTCGCCAGGACGCCTTTGGGATCGTTCAGCAAATCGGTGGAGCCTGCGTTGACCGTGCTAACGGTACGCGCATCAGGCTTTTCGGCATTTCCCTTGGCGGTAGTATTGGTCGTCGGCGTTGTCCCGCAGGCCGCTACCAACAGTGCGCTTGAAAGGGATAGGGTAAGTGTCTTAAGTATGTGCATTTTTTTGCCTGTCGGCTAGAGAAGGAAGGGCTGGGCTATTCGGTTTGTAATGTTTGTAATAAATGTCAATTTGTAAAAATATATTCTTGCAAAGAATATTTGTACAAATTTAAATATACTATAATTAACTGAATATAGGCGTGGGCCGTGGCAAAAAGGTGGGTGGTCGAGTGAAGAAAATGAATAAAAACGACAGTCACGGATTTGCGCCTCGTTCTATTGACAAAATTGCGAACGTCATCTGAACGGTGGCGCGGCGTTCGTTTTGGATGGAGCAGCAGTGTGACTTCAATGATTATTAGCCTTGGATCAACCAAGAGCTTTGTTGTCCGAAGCATTGGGGCGGTGGAATGAAGGCTGCCTTGCGCAGTTGAATAGCAGATTGTAAGGGTGAGTCGACAGCATCGAAGCCCGGGATAAGCAGTTCCGGACGCTGCTATTACCCTTTACCATGTAGTGAGGAAAAGTGTATCAACAGCGAGGCCAATCGTGGTCTCTTTAACCCCCGTACCGGCGGGGGATTTTTTGAGCGGATTGACGCCTATCGTTTTTGTTGCGATGGCTAACTTCCCTACTACTGTAGCAATGGGGGCGCGCTTTATTTGTAATGTACTGCCGCTCGAGCGATTCTCAGCGCTCGCACTATGCGTTGGCAGCTCAAGAAGCGAGCCGATTCTCAAGTGGTCGATAGGCTTGTTACGCGTGTCCGCGCTGGTGGGCACTGCTGCTCTTGCACGTGTTCCTTTTTCGCGCAACGTCCCCTGCGCCGTAACTAAGTGCGGACCAAAGACATCGTTACGTATCTTTCACCGACGATAAAGTGCTGATTGGTGAATTTGGCGCAGAACACCCCGACATTTTGCCCATCGACGAGTCCCGGATATTTTGCAAAAGGCGTTATTGGCGTTTGAGGACGATCTCTTTGCCGTTGAATTTCACTTCGCCGACTTAACAACGTCGCTGTGAACCGAGCCAAGCCGGAATGTCTGGGTGGCTGCTGACGGCGCGGTCCTATTTACATAATTTTCCGAAACGCTCGGCAAAATGAACTCTGTCGTGCGTCAAGAACACCGCATTTCCAACGGACACGGGGCCACGGAATTGCGTTCGTGCCCCCGCTGCAATCATGCTATCTGCCTGGATATCTACCTGGATTTATTCCATAGCGGGTGAAACCGCCATTCCGGCCGGTAAGGCATCGGTATGATCGGGCATGGCCCACGCAAGCCACTTTTCGCGCAGGATGACAACCAACAGGAAGGCGAGCGCCGCCAAGCTGCCGAAGGTGACAAAACCCATTTGGTAGCTGCCGGTGCTTTCCTTGGCGATACTCATCACCACGGGCAAATAGAAGCCGCCGATCCCGCCGGCGGCGCCGATGATCCCTGTCATCACGCCTGTCTTTCCTTGCCAGCGGTGCGGTACCAATTGGAAGGTGGCGCCGTTGCCCAGGCCAAAGCACGTGTACATCCCGAAGAGCAAGGCGATGCCGCCGGCGAGCGGAGGCATGGTGGCGGCGAAGGTGAAGTCGAGTGCCGAAATGGCCGCCAGCAGGAAGAGCAACGCCCGGACGCCCGTCACCTTGTCGGCGATCAGTCCGCCCACGGGGCGCACAACGGCTCCGGTGAAGGCCATCGCGGCCATCAGCAGACCCGCGTCAACCTTGGACAACTGGTATAAGTTGGTGAGCAGCAGGGAGACGTAGGACGACATGCCGACAAAGCCGCCGAAGGTGATGCTATACACCAGCATGATTACCCAGGTGTCGCGCTCGGTCAGCACGGTGCGGTAACGTTGCGGCAGCACAGCAATCGCCATAAGGGAACCGAGGAAAGGCAGTAACAGCAGGCCGGTCTTGCCTTGGCCCAGGACGCCCGCATGCACCAGCAAGACCAGACCAATCAAGCCGAACAGCGTCACGGCGAAGCCGCCAAGCGCCGGCAGGCCGCTGCCGGTTTTGGGGCTGCGGTCCTTCGCCCAGAAGAAGATCGCGAGTGCAGTCAAGGCCAGCAGGGGCAAAGCTGCAGCCGTGGCCCTCTGCCACCCGAACGCACTGGCCAGTGTCGGAAACATGAAGCCGTCCAGCACGGCGCCAATGTTGCCCGCCGCCGCGAGGCCCAGCACCAAGCCTTGCACCTTAGGCGGATAATTGCTGCCGGCCATCGGCAACGCCACGGCAAAACTGGCGCCTCCCATTCCAAGAAACACCCCAAGGATCAGCAACATCAGGTATGAAGGTGCGCCGGGCATCAACAGCAGAACGACGGCAGGGATAGCGGACAACAGGACGCCCATCAGCGCGATTTGGCGTCCGTCAACCGATTGAAACAAGTTGCCTAAAGTGACGCGAAGGATCGCCGCCGCCAGCACAGGCACCGCCACGAGGAATCCCTGCTCGACCGGGGACATCGCGATGCTTTTGCTGATAAAAGGGGCCAAGGGGCCCAACATCACCCACACCGTGAATCCCGTGTCGAAATACAGAAAGCAGGCAAGTAACGCCAGCCAGTCCCCGCTCTTCAGTGAATTAATGACATTTTTCATTGGTGATCCTTTCGCAGTTGAGATATTTACGCGTGTTCCAAAGCGCCATCACGGTGCTTCAGATGTATGGCAGCGCTGGCCATTCGATAAAGGACGCCGAATTGAATCGTCAAAAAAAAAAGCGTCCACGCTCAAGCCAAGCTGGCTTGATTCGTGGACGCCTTTGTCCAATGCGACCCTTCGTTAGGCCGTACTAGTGATGCTTATTCCTGAAGCACGCAACACCCACAACGTTGTGGGATTACCAGCACATTGGCAGGGTATATTTGCCCTTGAATGTGCCGCTTCCAGATTCTCGTAAGCAAAATATATGCCCAGACTCGGTGAAAATTGACTGACGCCTTGCTGGATAAGGCCGAGAGGCCTGTTGATGGATTCTTCATCGGAAGTTCGGCGGCGCGATACAGACCAAAAATGTGCACGACATTCGCTGTACACAAACTATATTTGTGCAAATAATTTAGAATGAACTGTGTTGGTGCAACCGTTCTTTCGGACCTCGCCGCAAATGGGGAGAGTCGAGATACGATGCGATGGCAGAACGGGCGCTGTTTGAATTTTCACATTTTATTGGTAGTCGCTTCGTGTGCGCCGCGATTTGTCACGAGGGCAGGATGGCATCGAACCAAGCGCATACCGCGCGTAGGCGCCACGCTATGAGTAAACGGAATCATGTCGAGATATCTCGAGTGTCGGCAGGAACAGGAAAATTTGTTCGAACGGATAGCATTTCCGCCGATAAAGATTTTTTGATGATCGCCAAAATGCCGCCAACCATTCCCAGGGAGCCCGGCTACTGGAAGGCGACATTGTGTTCAATAGGTTTTCATGTTTTGCTGTTTGGGGCTTTGTGGATCGGCGCGATGCACCATGACAGCGGGTCAGCGTTATCCAATATTCAGCGCCAAAGCTTTGCCCCAAGCAAAGCAACTACAACAGCAGGATCGGCCGCTCCATCCACCACTATTCCTGAAATAAAATCTGCGGTGAAGGAAACCACGGCAGGCAGCCCAGTAGTTGACGCTCGTCCTGCGCGTAGTGAAAAGAAAATCATGCCGACCATTGCCACCGCCAAACCGGCAACGAGAATCGTACGTGAAGAAAAAAAATATCCGAGGCAAAGACAGTTGGCAACGTTGATAAGAAATGGCAAGTTTGTTGAGAAGAAGCAAGAACATGAAAGGCAGAATTCCTTGGCCAGCCAGCAGGAACAACATAAATTAACTGCGCTCGCCCATCAGATAAAACGGAAGCAAGACGCGACAAGGGCCGAGACGTTGGCGAAGAAACATGCAGCAGAGCTTGTCACCAAAATGGCGACCGCAACGCAGCGACGCAAAGAACTGGTTGATGAACAATTAATTGAAAGACTGCGTCAGGAAGAAATGCGACGGATTTCAAATGGTCTTGCAGAACACGGCGGAAGCGGCAATTCTTGAGTGCCTCGAATGGGGTATCGCATTACTTTTGGCCCGTACGCGCACTAAAAGTGCGACTACCCCGTAGTGCCATAAGTTGGCTGCTTTGGACTGTGCCCTACCGGAAAGAGTTTTTTTGTCTGTTGAGACCGTCCATTCTCACCGAAAGTCGGCATCTTGATGGCTTCCGCTAACAATACATTTCGACAAATCATATTGCAACAAATGTATATTTGGAGCAAACTATACTTGGACGATTACCATGACAGCAACGAACAGCAAGCGGCTCACTGAGGAAGCGACTGAAGTGACCCATATGGATGCGCTCAAAAAGCTGCGGATAGTGATTCGCGCAGCACAACGGCACTCGACCTGGATTGAAAAGCAATGCGGTGTCAGTGGCGCCCAGTTATGGGTTATGCAGGAACTGCTGGATACGCCGGGGTTGCGCGTCGGCGAGCTTGCGGAAAAGCTGGCGATGCACCAGACCACGACGAGCAATCTGGTCGATGCGCTGGCGAAGAAAGGGTATGTCGTGAAGGAGCGTAATCAGCAGGATCAACGCGTCGTCACGCTGATGCTGTCCGAAGAGGGCGAGGCAGTGCTCAACGATGCGCCGAAACCGGCGCGCGGTTTGTTGCCCGAAGCGTTGGGCAAGCTGGATGAGCATAGCTTATTGGAACTTCACAACGGCTTGCAGGCACTACTAGACGTGATCGACCTGGTCGATGAGACATCCGGTCTGCAGCCGCTCCCGTTCACCATGTAACAAACAACAATGCAATCCCTGGCGATGGGGTGACCGACCTCGTAACTTATGAACACCGACGATCTCAATTTCTCTTACCAGGTGCCCAATGCACTGCATGAAAACCCGGATCATGGGGCCGCACCGACCGCTGCACGCCGGGGTCACGGCGTCAACGCTTACCTGCGAAACGAGGGCAAATCATGGCGCGCATCCGCGTAGGTGCAAAGCTGGCAGTGGCGGGTGCCGTTCTGGGCTTGCTCGTCTTCGCTGGCGCGGCATGGTTCAGTGCGATTCCCACCGCACCCGCGGTCAACAATTCGCCTGCATCGGCGAAGGTCACCCCGTCCATTGCCCGGGTTAAGGCCGACGTTGTCAAGCCCGTCTTGAAAACGTCGGACCAACCGCTCTGGACTGAACTGAGCCCAGCGCAACGACAAGTCCTGATGCCGCTCAACGCCGACTGGGACATGCTCGCATCAATACGCAAGCAGAAATGGCTGAAAATCGCCGATCGGTATTCCTCGATGAAACCGGATGCGCAACAACGGGTGCAGAAACGCATGCATGACTGGGTCAACTTGACACCGAAGCAGCGCCGCATTGCGCGCGAGAACTATGCGCGCGCGAAGATGAAGCCAGGTCAAAGGTGGGCGCAGTGGAAACGGTATCAGGAATTGCCACCAGAACAGAAAAAGATGCTCGCCAGTTCCGCCAATGACGTCAGGCATCGCGTCTGCGCCCTCGTCGACGGCACAGGCTGCGGTGTCGGCGATGCCAACACACGTGACAGCGGGGACTACGCCCCCTATAAGCCTGACTATCCAAAACGGATCAGCCGCAGTTAGCAACGCGACCGTGTCATATTCCGCCTCTGCCGTTTTGACGCATTCGCGAAGGACGCATTTCGGGATTTCACAGAAATCCGGCGTCGGCGCAGTCGCAATAATGTTGCACCGATAAGTCTTAATCATATCTTCGCGCTCAAATAAATGAATCTTCTCCCATCGAATATTTTTGGTCAGACGCGTCGCCATGTACGTCGAGCGTGGCGTAAATACGGCATCCTGTGGTTGGGTGCGGTAATGGTCGGACTGGTGGCGGTGTTATATGCGCGCCTGATCGATGCCGGGTTCGGGGTTTTTCGCGCGATTGAGCAGACCCATTTCTGGCTGCCGCTCATCATCACGCCGGCAGCTGGCGCACTTTGTGTGTGGCTGACGCGGCGCTTTTCCCCAGGTGCGGAAGGGAGCGGTATTCCGCAAGTCATCGCGGCGCTGGAAGAAAATACAACCGAACGTGGCCATGCCATGCTATCGCTCAAAATATTGGTCGGCAAAATTGCCATTTCCTTCTTGGCCATTGTAGGCGGCTTTACTATTGGACGCGAAGGCCCGACGGTGCAGGTGGGGGCCTCCTTGATGTTCAATCTGCGCCGCTTGTATCCGCGTGCCAGTGCCGCGCTGGAACGGCGGCTGATTCTGGCGGGCGCGGCAGCCGGTCTGTCGGCGGCATTCAATACGCCGCTGGCCGGGATTGTGTTTGGGATTGAAGAACTGACCCGCAGTTTTGAGCATCGCGCCAGTGGTGTGGTGATTACCGTGATTATTTTTGCTGGTATCGTCGCGCTTGGCTTGAATGGCAACTACACCTACTTTGGCACCATTCAGATTGTCGGCGGGCTGACCGACATGCTGGCATTGGCCGTCGTCGTAACCGGTATCGTGTGCGGCATTGCCGGCGGGATTTTTTGCTGGTTGCTGCTCAATACCCAACGTTGGATACCGGCCAGGTTGCAAGATCTGCGACATGACCGTCCGGTGGTGTTTGGCGCCTTGTGTGGATTGGTCGTAGCGCTGATAGGGGTCGTTGCGGCCGGTGCGACCTTCGGCAGCGGTTATGCCGAGGCCAAGAGTTTGCTGGCGGGCGGGCATCTGCCAGTGCTGTATCCATTGTTGAAAATGGCATCGATGGTAGGCTCGTATTTGCCCGGTGTTCCTGGTGGTATTTTTGCACCCTCGCTGTCGATAGGTGCCGGCTTTGGCAACCTGCTGCACCTGCTATTCGATCACACCTCGTTGCCGATGCTGATTGCGTTGGCGATGGTCGGTTATCTGGCGGCGGTGACGCAATCGCCGATCACCGCTTTCGTGATCGTGATGGAAATGATTGACGGCCACGCGCTGGTGATTTCGCTGATGGCAACCGCGTTGATCGCCAGTCGGGTCTCACGTTTTTTTGCACCGCCCCTCTATGACGCACTTTCGGAGCGCTATCGACTTGCCAGTGCAAGGGCAACAAATGTTGTGGAGGAAGTAGCAAAATGATTAAAAATCAAATGGCAGCCTCTACCTCAAACATCCCGACTCAGATTGTCGACTCCAATGGCTGTTGGCGCCGATGTGCAGCCCCCTTCAGGCTACCGAGCAACGCGCCCTCGGTGGCGATCCTGCGGTAACGTTGCACGTTCATGAATTGATTCGATTGGTTCGATGACGCATTCGCGATCGATGCGCAGTTCTGCCGTCTTGCTTCTCTTCTGCGAACCAGGGCGCTTGGTCGGCTGACATTCTGCCGCCGTGTTGTCCGCCTGTCCAGCCTCTTCGTTCATGCTGTAGACAAATTTGCCGAGGTCTACGCCTACCGAACCGTCGAGGGCCGCGCTTTGGCGCGGTCTCCAACAATGGACAGGCACGAGATGACGCCGCGCAATTCACTCCAAGAGTCGAGCGAAATCCGAAGCACCGGCTCGGCGCGGCCGTCCACCGGGCGGCGCACGACGGGCAATGTTCTGCGATCACGCTTTGCGGTAAAGGCGAACGACTCAGCCGCCGGGCGCGAGCAGTTCAGGCAACTCGGCCAGGGTACTGATCTCGTGATCCGGCGCACCCGGCAACCGCTCACGGCGCTGGTGGTAGCGGTTGCACCACACCACCCGCATACCGAAATCCGAGGCGGCGTGCGCATCCCACGCGTTGGAGGATTGGAACGACACCGCCGACGCGGGCACGCCGAGCTGGTCCAACGCGTATTGATAGACCTTGGGGTGGGTCTTGTATGTGCCGACTGCATCGACCGACAGCACCGCATCGAACGATCCGGCGAGTCCGGCGCCCGAGACGGCGGCGGCAAGCATCGCCGGCGATCCGTTGGAAAGGATGGCGGTGGCGAAGCCGGCCGCGCGTAGGGTGCGCTGCACGTCGGGCACCTCTGGGAAGACGGCGAGCGTGCGATACAACTCCATCAACCGCTCGCGCAACCCGGTTGTGTGGATGTCCAGGCTGTCGAGGGCAAAATCCAGGCTATCGCCGGTGACCTGCCAGAAATCGACATAGCGGCCCTGCAGCGCCCGCAGCCAGGTGTATTGAAGCTGCTTGTCGCGCCAGAGTGTTGTCAGCGCCGCACGATGGTGTTCCGGGATGTCCTGGCAGCGTGCCGCGGCGGACGCGAAGTCGAATACCGTGCCATAGGCGTCGAAGACGCAGGCGCGGATGCCGGTGAGTCGGCTCATCGATGCGTCCCCCTGATCGGATAGTTGTTCTCGATCACGAAGCCAAGCCCGCCCAGCAGCGCATCGAGCTCCGGCCGCACGAAGGGGGCGTTGGCGATGTCGACGATCTGCAGGATACCGTCGGCATTGACGACCAGCAGGGCGGGCTCGGGAAAGCGGTGATCGGTCTCCTGCGCTGAACGCGGCTCGGAGACATACAGCCCGAGGCGCTGCATCGCCGCGACATCCATGCCGTAGAGCAGCGGGAATGTGAGGCTGCTGGCGGCGTCGGTCAGGCGTGTCTGAGCTTCGCTGTCGGCGGAGACGGCCGCGACGGAGATTCCTAGCTTCTCGAATCTGCCGCGCTGCGCCTCGATCTTTCCGAGATATGCCTTGCAGATCGGACAGTGCTGTCCGCGAAAGACGAACAACGCCTGCCATTGTCCGGGGGCGCCGAACGTGTAGTCCCCCCCGTCGAGGCACTTGAAAGTCTCAGGGGTGAACTTCTGGCCTGGATGCAGCTTGCTGGTGGTATCCAACGTTAGATCCTTTGGTGTCGGGGTGGGGTTCAGGCGGCGGCCGGGGTCGCGCGCGCAAGACCGTCATAGGCGTCGAGCATCCGCGCGCACCATGCGGCGACCGGCTCGTCAGAGGCGAACAGCGGCGTCGGGCTGGTCACCCTCGCCCATTGGAAGGCGCCGAAAGTGATATGATCGGCCTAGTTGGGCGTGCCGCCGGCAAGAAATTCCTGCCGCGCCAGCGTGCTGTTCAGCGGTTGCAGCCCGCCGATCGGAGAAGGCGATCGCATCCTTCTCGGTGAAACGCCAGGGGACCGTCTCCACCGGCAGCTGCTTGTGCGCAAGGGCAAGGCGGACGCGCCAGCAATTGGGGCTGAAGCGCACCCGCTCATCGGCGCCGGCGAGGTCATAAAGACGGATTCCGGTGCTCATACCGGCTCTCCAGCGCGCTGGTTGAACAGTAGGTCACGAGACTGCTCAGAGACCACCGGTACTTGGTTGATCGAGCGCGCCAGATCGTAGGCGCGCTGCACTGCCGGTCGCTCCCCGATGGCGAGGAACCAGCGCTTGAGATGCGGGAAGTCGTCGAGGTTCTGCTGCTGGCGCTCGTACGGCACGATCCATGGGTAGGAGGCCATGTCGGCGATCGAGTAGTCGCCCGCGATGAATTCGTGGTCCGCGAGACGCTTGTTCAGCACGCCGTACAGGCGGTTGGTCTCGTTGACGGAGCGGGTCATCGCGTACGGGATGCGCTCGGGTGCGTATTGCACGAAGTGATGGTTCTGCCCCGCCATGGGACCGAGTCCGCCCATCTGCCAGAAGACCCACTGCATCACCTCGGCACGGCCGCGGAGATCGTCCGGCAGGAATCGGCCGGTCTTCTCGGCGAGGTGCTGCAGGATGGCGCCCGACTCGAAGAGGCTCAGCGGCGGACCGCCGTCGGCGGGCTCGGTATCGACGATGGCGGGGATACGGTTGTTCGGCGCGATTGCCAGGAACTCCGGCTGAAACTGTTCGCCGGTGCTGATGTTCACGGGAATGATGCGATAGGGCAGCCTGGTTTCCTCGAGGAAAATGGTGACCTTGTGCCCGTTTGGCGTGGTCCAGTAGTACAGATCGATCATCGGAAGCGAGCCTTTCGTTTGGGGATGAGTGAGGTGAGAGCGCTGTCGGCCAGACGCCGAAGCCGACCGCGTTCGGGATCGAGGCGCGCGAGTACACGAATGGCTAGCACGGTGCCGAGCAGCGCCTCCGCCGCCGGGCCGGGATCGACTTCCGGCTCGATACGGCGGGCGTCGCGGGCGCGCCGGAGTTGGGCGTGAAAGAATGCCTCCACCTCGCCGAGCCTTTGGCGCACCAGATCGCGCGCCGCCTGTGAGATCGCGGCGCCGTCGAGCGCGGTGTTCACGAGAAGGCAGCCCCGCCGATCGGGGTCGGTGACCGACATGTCGATTAGCTCATCTAGAAAGCTGGCGATCGCGTCTATCGGATCGGCCACGGCCGAAAACCGAGCCAGACGCTCGACCAGCCCCTCGTCGGCGTAGTGGCGCAATGCCGCGACAAACAGCCGATCTTTGTCGGTGAAACGGTGATAGAGCGCGGCGGCGCCAAGGCCAGTTGCCTCCGACAGGTCGCGCATCGAGGTGGCCGCGTAACCGCGGCGCCAGAAGACCGCCGTGGCCCGTTCGAGCACGATGTCGTCGTCGATGGTGCGGTTGCGTGACATGAGGTGGCAGTTGACCTTGATGACTTGGTACCATTGAATAATAGAACGTTCGGTAAAAATCAAGGGGCGCCTAGCCCTTGTAAACACATGAGATACCGGCCATGCCTAGTCCGTACCTGCTCTATTTCGCCGACCCGATGTGTTCGTGGTGTTATGGGTTCTCCCCGGTCATCGAGGCGATCGAGAAGCGCTTCGGCGCCGAGCTGTCGATCCGGCTCGTGCTGGGTGGACTCCGCCCGGGGACAGTGGAGCCGCTGACCGACGCTGGCAAGGCCGAGATCCGGACGCATTGGGAACATGTGCACGATGCCTCCGGGCAGCCCTTCGACTACGCGTTTTTCGCGCGCGATGGGTTTGTCTACGACACCGAACCGGCCTGTCGCGCGGTCGTAGTGATGCGCCGTCGGGACATGGCGTCGGCGCTCGCAGGACTGCGTCGGATCCATGCAGCGTTTTACGCCGGCAACCGCGACGTGACGGATCCCGACGAACTGACGGAGCTCGCCGCTGAACTTGGCTTTGAGGCGGATTCGTTCCGCGCCGAACTGCTAAGCGATGCCGCTACGCAGGAGACTGCACAGGATTTCGCCATCTCTCAGAGCGCCGGAGTCGGAGGCTTCCCGACCTTGATCGCCGGGAACGCGCAGAACAATGAATACGCGCTCGTGACGCGCGGATTCCAGCGTGCCGAGTACATCATGCCGGCACTCGAGAAATGGCGTGCAGCGATCGGATGACCCCTGTGGCATTCGGCGGGTGTAAAATCGCCCGTGCCCTGGAACGCCGCATCCGATTACCCCTAGTACGGCCAGAAGACGCACCGCTCCCAAACATACCCGACGCGCTTCAACATCGGGCTTTGAGTTCTAACCCGCTTTGCACACAGAGTTTCGGATACGTCACGCCGACCTGCTGAGGGGAGACGTACCGGCTGGCGATGGTGCTGCGAATGACCGTTAAACCCTCAACGCTGCCATTCACCTCATGCTGCGTCCGACGGCAGCTGTGGGTCGATACCGGGCTGTCGGTGCAGACATCATGCAGCCATTCACGAGCGATGCGATCAGGTCATTGACCGTGCAGTACAAATTGAACGTCACTTATTCGTTCAGAATCAACCTCGGCACAGCATCATCGGCCGCGAACAAAAACGCATTCTGGCCGTACCGGATCGCAATCGCCTTGGCGGTTTCGAAATCGATCCCAAGCACAAGGACGCTGACTTCTTTCGGCCACGCCCCATCTCCATCGCAGCCGTAACCTATAAAAAACATGAATCCGAGGTCGGTCAGCTCGGCCTCGAGAGCAGGTTGCGCGGCCGTATTCGGACCGTGTCAATCATTTTGAAACACCAGGCTTGGATCGAGCGGCTCAAGGGGCTGAACATTTGAGGTGAGCGCGATTCGGTTCGATGCCGTCGCCTACGGGGCTGTCGGACTTCCGGAACTGAGACTTGATTGGACGCCTACAGAGCGTGAGAAATAGATTTCTGAGTTATTCGTGCTATTTAAACGCAGAAATTGCACCAAGATTTTAATCGTGACATCATAAAATTTCTTATACACCCATTTTCCGACAGACTCTAGGTGAACCATGCCGACCATCAATCGTCAGCTATTTTCGGACTCCGTGGCGCTTCACGTCCGCGATGTTACGCTCTGCGCGACCGACAATCTCCAGACCTACCGTGAGAAGCTCGCGCGCATTGTGCTGGATGAGATGTATCAGTTCGTTGGCCTGCTGGACGCGAACGGTATGACGCTCGAGATCAATAGGTCGGCGCTAGAAGGGGCTGGTATCCAGTTGGATGATATTCAGGGAAAACCCTTTTGGGAGGCCCGCTGGTGGACGGTCTCGAAAGAGACCCAGGACTGCGCGCGGGACTTCATTCGACGAGCAGGCCAGGGAGAGTTCATGCGCTGCGACGTAGAAAATTACGGTCAAGGCGCTGGCGAGGAGACGATCATGGTCGATTTCTCGCTCCTGCCTATTAAAGACCAGAACGGCAAGATAGTGTTTCTGCTTGCCGAAGGCCGTAACATCACCGAGAAGAAGCGCGCCGAGGCCGAGATTGTGCGGAAGAATGTGGAATTGCAGGCAAGTCATGAGTTGATCTGTCGCCAGAGGGACGAAATCAAGAGCCTCTACGATAAGATCGTGGCGGAGCAGAAGGTGTCGGAGAGGCTGCTGCTCAACCTCCTACCCTACCCGATTGCCGAGCGCTTGAAGGCGCGTCCCGACCTCACGGCCGATAGCCCCGCTGAAATCATTGCAGACAGTTTCCCCGAAGTGACTGTGTTGTTCGCGGACATCGTTGAATTCACTCGCTTTTCTGCAGGCATGAGCGCCGAGCGACTGGTGGCCATGCTGAATGAGATATTCACCGACTTTGACACCATTGCCGACCATCGCAGCCTCGAAAAAATCAAGACCATTGGCGATGCCTACATGGCTGCCGCAGGACTGCCGGTGCCGGCAGCCGATCACGCGGCACGGGCGGCGCACATGGCACTGGACATGATAGAGGCGCTGGACCGCTTCAATCAGCGCTACGGCGTCAGCTTGCAGCTGCGCATCGGCATCAACAGTGGCGCGGTGGTGGCCGGCGTTATCGGCAAGCGCAAGTTCATCTACGATTTGTGGAGTGAAGCCGTAAACACCGCCAGCCGGATGGAATCGCACGGCGTACCCGGACGCGTACAGGTGACGGAAGCCACCCGGCGGTTGTTAGATGAGCCATTCGTGTTCGAGGAGCGCGGCATCATTGATGCGAAGGGGATAGGCGAGTTACATACCTGGTTCCTGACCGGCAGGCGCAGTGCCTTGTCCGAATGATGGCCGGGCGCCCGGTGCTATGCTGCATAACCATCAAGCGTGATGCTTGTCGGTGCGCGGGCTTGTGTCTTGATCGCCTTACGCAAGAACGCTTTTGCCGCAGCCACATTCCGTTTTGGGCTCAAACGGAAATCGACGGTAATCCCCTCACGATCAACCGCACGATATAGATACACCCACCGGCCGCGAATCTTCACATACCGACGCATGATCGTTGTATGACTCATCGCCAATCCGCGCTCTTTCATCATCTCGGCCAAGTCGCGACAAGAAAGCTTGCATCGCAAATACCAGCGAACGCACAGAATGATTATCTCTTACTCAAAACGTCGTCCTTTGAACAATTCCTCCATATTTTTTAGCCTCGCCATATCCGATCCGATGCGCCTCATCACTAACCACCACCACATTGTTGTTCGAGTGCAGGTCTAATCCGCCTAACTTGTTCATGCCAGCCTCCTGTGCGTTAAGTCATTGCAAATCTTGACTCCACCTTTACGCGATCGGGGGAGGTCGGTTACATGACTATAAATCCTTTTATGTGCATTTTACGGATGGCGAAAGCAGGAACTGGCTAGCTCGCCTCAATTGATAGTGCAATTATGAACGCGTTATCAGACAGGCTACGTAAGTTTTTGAAAAGCAATCAGCATAACCGAAGCAGCCCCTTGATGCGGTTAATACGACGGAACCCTATTTTCGCGTGGCGATTATGACTTGCCGTTGAGCTCAGGTAGCATCAGCCGAATTGAATCAAAGGTCAGGCGGATGTGTTGTTCAAGTGCACGACTGGCCCGCTTGACGTCGCGTTTTAACGTAGCCTCAAAAATCAATGTGTGTTCCGCGTGCACGTCGCGCGGCATTGTGGGGGCGGAAATTGCTAAGTGACGGTATCGTTCCGACTGCCGATAGAGTAAGCCAATCAGGTAGCGTAGCCAGCGTGAGTCGCAGGCTGCAATCAGTGCTTGGTGGAAGTTGCGGTTGCGCTCTTCCCATTCACGGATGAGGTGGCTGGCGCGGCTGCCAAGCCTTTCGTCAATTTTGCCGAGTTTATGGAAGGAGGCGATTAGGCCGGCTTCCCATTCATCGTCACCAGCCTTGATCGATTGGCGCAGTGCTTCCGTTTCCAACAGCACCCGGGTATCGGTAATGTCCTTGATGTCGTTGAGTGAGATCGGTGCGACGTGAAAGCCGCGTTGGCCTTCGCTGATGACGAGCGCATCCGATAGTAGTAGTGCGAGCGCCTCGCGCAGGGTGCCGGCACCGATACCATACTGATCTTTCAGGTGTTCCACTCGCAGCTTTTCACCTGGCGCCAGGCGACCGCAGACGATGTCGCTGCGGACCTGTCGATAGGCGCTTTCAACCAGCGTTCGTGGTGGCGTATCAACTTCGGAAAAGGGCGTGGTAAATTTTTGTGAATGCAACATCTGTCGTCACTCCTTGGGCATGTTGGCGTCTTGGTTGCGCTTCAGCCGGTAGGTGAGTTGTGGGCGTGTCAGCCCTAACATGCGTGCGGCACCTGCGAGGTTGCCGGAAGATCGATCGACCGCCTCGGTGAGCAGCATTGTTTCGGCTTCATCGAGCGACAGGCCTGCCGCAAGAAAAGCGTCGCATAAGCGTGCTTGCAAGAGCGGACGTTTCTCTTCCAAGCCGCCTGAATCGCTGATGCTCGCATCCAGATCATCGGTGACATTCAAGCTGGGGAACAGATGGTCGAGTTCAATCCAGCCATCTTGCGGCGCGAGGATGATCCCCCGTTCAATCATATTCTCCAGTTCGCGGACGTTGCCAGGCCATTGATAGGTCGTGAGTGCCTTCAATGCCTTGTCTGTGATACCGGCTGCCCGTTTGTTGTGGAGCGCGTTAAATTTTTCCATCATTGCAGTCACCATCGGCGGGATATCGAGCGTACGCTCACGTAATGGCGGAATGACAATTGGATACACATTCAGACGGTAAAACAGGTCTGCACGAAACTTTCCATTCTTTACTGCCGCCTGCAGTTCGACATTGGTGGCAGCGACGATGCGAACGTTTACCTTACGTGTCTTGTCGTCGCCCAGGCGTTCAATCTCGCCTTCCTGCAACACCCGTAATATCTTGGCTTGTGCTGCCAGCGGTAGCTCACCGATTTCGTCCAGGAATAGCGTGCCGCCTTCGGCCCGTTCAAATTTTCCTATGCGGGTAGCATGCGCGCCGGTATAAGCGCCTTTCTCAACGCCGAACAGTTCGGATTCCACCAGGTCGTGCGGCAGCGCAGCGCAGTTGACGGCGATGAATGGACCATTCGCACGCGAGCTGGTCTGGTGCAGTGCGCGGGCAAAACGCTCCTTGCCGACACCCGTTTCACCGGTGAGCAACACGGTAACGCTGGTTGCCGCTGCTTTTGTAACGAGGTCATAGGCGCGCTGGAATGCTGGCGAACTGCCAATCATGCTCTCGATCTGTCGCTGTTGCTCAAGTGAGGAACGGAGCATATCAACCTGGGTGGTGAGTTCGAGTAGGCGCGAGACGATTGCGTCGTCCTCGAAATAGCGAGTATGTTCGGCGGCATCGGGCCACTCCTCAACCGGCTTGCCGGTGATCATGCAATGAGCCGACCCGCACGCAGTGCATTCCACTTCCTGGAACAACACGAAGCGCCCCATGAAAGCCGAGGTGTAGCCGGAAGCGTAACCGAGCAACATCCAGCAGACGGGATCTTGCTGTGGGCCGAATTCTTTGACATGGGCTTCCGCTTCCCATGAGTTATCCCAGCGAAACTCTCCATGGAACTTGCCGGTTGGAATATCCATCTCGACCGTCAGCGGTGTGACCTGGACGCTACCTTCGAGCATGTGCAACTGCGGGCCGACAACAAAGGCATCGATGGGATTCTGGCCACCACGAATTTTCTTGGCAAGCTCGGCGTCCCGCGTACCGGACGCGTAGCCCATGCGAGTGAAAATGCGGCGGGTGTGCTCACGCCCTACCGAATTAATCAGTTCTTTACGCAAGCTGGACAAGGCTGCAGCGTGGAGCAGCAGCATGCGATTTTCGCCCAGCCAGATGGTGCCGTTGTCAGCAGAAAAGTGCACCAAGCGGCGCAAGTCCAGGTTTTCCGGATATTTGATCATTGTCTCTCCAATGGCCCCTTGTTTTTTCATGGGCTCTGATGATTTTTAAAAACTGACAGTATTTATTAATCTCGAGATTTTATAGCAATGTCGGAATTAATTGATGATTTGATCGATGCGGATTTGGCGAATTGATCATTTCATTCATTCTGATCAAAGCTGGTTTTTAATATTGCGACGCAGCAAATTGTCGCCAATTGAAACGACGCATTCTTACCCAACAGACCGATGCGTCCGAGCCTGTACTAATACTGCCGAACTCCCGGTTATGCGCCATTTTCACAAGCTTGCACTGAGCTAGCCTTCCATTTTCATAGCACCGAAAAGGATATTCGGTCCGGGTGAATTCCTGCCTTTTATTCCTGAAATTCAGTGTCCGATTAGCTAGGTAACTTGCGCGGAAAGTAATGATGCACCGCGCAAATATAGCGATTTCAAGGCAAATATTCAGGTGATCCCTTTTCAGGCACGGTGCTTGCTCCTACAGGTTGCAAGCAACAACGAGGCGAGATAAATGGAACGGAACAATTTTGATACGACACGCAAGTTTGTGCGTGTGATCGAGCTGAAAAAGAACGGCATGGTCGAGTTCGAATTTGCAGTCGGCGAGCCTGAACTCTACGTTGAAATGCTACTGCCGGTAAAAGCCTTTGAAGAATTCAGTGCGGCGAACCACGTGACGACACTCGATGAAATATCGTCGTTGCAGGTTGCAGTGGAAGGGGGTGAGGAAAATTCCCAATGGGGCTGGAGTCTGCATAGAGCCCGCGACAGCGTTTCAAGTAACAAGTAATCCATCCGGCACACATTCAGCCGGTCATATAAAGGAGGAGTCAGAAAATGCATTTAGATCTTCGCACTGTGAGTATCACACCCTTGCGCCAAACGTTCGACAGTATTGCGGCGCGCATCGGTAGCGACAAGCCTGCCTCACGCTATCAAGAGGCGACACTCGACGTTCAGTCCGACGCGAATTTTCACTATCGTCCGCTGTGGGATCCAAAACACGACATATACGACGCAACGCGAACCGCCCTGAAGATGAACGATTGGTATGCCTTCAAGGATCCACGCCAGTTCTACTACGGCAACTACACGCTGGCGCGCGCCCGCATGCAGGAGACCGCCGAGGGTGACTTCGATTTCGTCGAGACACGCGGTTTGGCCGCTAGCTACCCTGCGGCGGCGAAAGAGCTCGCGCTTGAAGTGCTGCTACCGCTACGCCACGTCGAGTGGGGCGCCAACATGAATAACGCGTCGATGTGCGCCTACGGTTATGGTGCGGCGATCACCCAGCCCTGTCTGTTTAATGCGATGGATCACCTGGGCATGGCGCAATACATGACGCGCGTCGGCCTGTTGCTCGATGACGTGGCAGCGCTGGATACCGCCAAGCAGGCATGGCTGGTCGAAGCGCAGTGGCAGGAACTGCGCCACTACGTCGAAGACACGTTCGTCCTGAAGGACTGGTTTGAACTCTTCATCGCGCAGAACCTGGTGCTCAACGGCTTGCTCTATCCGCTGATATATCAACACTTCGATAGCGCGCTGTCGGCACAAGCAGGGCCCGTGATGTCGATGCTCACGCGCTTTCAAAGCGAGTGGTACGCCGAGACTAGCAAGTGGGTCAATGCCACGCTCAAAATCGCAGCCGGCGAATCCACCGAGAACCAGCAACTGTTGTCCGGCTGGACTAAAACCTACCGTGACCGCGCCATTACCGCACTGGCACCGATTGCCGCACTGGCACTGGGTGAAAAAGCCGACGGGGTAATGACAGAGCTGGTGAAAGAGTTCAATACCCGTGCGATCAAGTTCGGCCTAACACTCTAAGGAGAGGCAATGTCCAACGTATTCATTATTTTTCAGACCAACGAAGACACCCGCAACATCGTTGAGGCGATTTTGCAGGACAACGACGCTGCCACTGTCAACGAACAGCCGGCCATGGTCCGCATTGATTCACCAGGCAGTTTGACGATCAGGCGCGTGACTATCGAGGACAAGATGGGCCGCGATTTCGATTTACAAGAATTGCACGTTAATTTGATCTCCCTGACGGGAAATATCAATGAGACCGACGACGAATTCCGTCTGAGCTGGAAGCATTGACGCCAAATTTAGAGATAGAGGAGACAAGCAGATGGACATGAAAGTGAAACAGAAACTGGGCCTCAAGGAGCGCTATGCGCTCATGACTCGCGGCCTTGATTGGGAGACTACTTATCAGCCAATGGATAAGGTCTTTCCTTACGATAAATTTGAAGGCATCAAAATCCACGACTGGGACAAATGGGAAGACCCGTTCCGCTTGACGATGGAGGCGTACTGGAAATATCAGGCAGAAAAAGAGCGCAAGTTGTACGCGATCATCGACGCCTTTAATCAGAACAACGGGCATCTCGGCATCACGGACGCGCGCTATATCAATGCGTTAAAGATATTTATTACGGCGGTTACGCCGCTTGAATACATGGCGCATCGGGCGTATTCGCACATCGGACGCCAGCTCCGTGGTGCCGGTGCGCGGGTGGCCTGTCAGATGCAGGCGATCGACGAGTTGCGGCACTTCCAGACGCAAGTCCACTCGATGTCGAACTACAACAAGCATTACAACGGCTTTCACGACTTCCGTCACATGAACGACCGCGTCTGGTATCTGTCGGTACCGAAGTCGTTCGGCGAGGATGCCTTTACCTCGGGGCCATTCGAATTTTTGACCTCGATCAGTTTTTCGTTCGAATACGTACTGACCAACCTGCTATTCGTGCCGTTCATTTCTGGCGCTGCTTATAACGGCGATATGGCCGCAACGACTTTTGGATTCTCGGCGCAGTCGGACGAGGCGCGGCACATGACGCTCGGTCTCGAAATCATCAAATTCATGCTTGAGCAGGACCCGGATAACCTGCCCATCGTGCAGCGTTGGATCGAAAAGTGGACCTGGCGCGGCATTCGCCTGTTGTCCATTGTCGCCATGATGATGGACTACATGCTGCCCAAGCGCGTCATGAGCTGGAAAGAATCATGGGAATTGTATTTTGAGGAAAGCGTCGGTGCGCTGTTCAAGGATCTGGCGCGCTATGGGATTACGGTGCCCAAGTGCTGGGAACAAACCAAGATTGAAAAAGAACACGTCTCCCATCAAACCTGGGCCACCTTTTACCAATTTGGTGCCGCAGCGGGCTTCCATACCTGGTTGCCTGGCAAGGAAGAGATGGATTGGCTGTCAGAGAAATATCCAGACACCTTCGATAAGTATTACCGGCCACGCCTTGAGTATTGGGGGGAGCAGGCCGCGCAGGGGAAACGCTTCTACAGCAAGACGTTGCCGATGCTGTGCCAAGTTTGCCAGATCCCAATGTTCTTTACCGAGCCGGATGACCCCACCAAAATCTGCTATCGCGAGACAGATTACAAGGGCGACAAGTACCACACCTGCTCCGATGGCTGCAAGCATATCTTCGATGACGAGCCTGAAAAGTACGTCCAGGCCTGGTTGCCGGTGCAGCAAATCTATCAGGGCAATTGTTTCAACCCCGGTGTAGATCCAACCGCCGAAGGCTTCGATCCGCTTGCTGCCGTTCTCGACTATTACCACATCGTTTCCGGCCGGGACAATATGGATTTCGATGGTTCCGAAGATCAGAAAAACTTCGACGCCTGGCGGCAGACGGCCAAGAGCAATACGTAAAAACTAAATAGTGACGCATGAAACGCGCATTCCACTGCGCGTTTCAACCTGCCAGCACAGCGGCGGACTTAGCGTTTGACCACATAGGAGACAACGATGACAGTCGTAGCAATCAATCCATATATCGGCGAGGTGAAGGATCGCGTCGAGAATTTTCACGGCAACCAGCTGCTTTTTATCGGTTGGGAAGATCATTTATTTTTCGCCGCCCCGTATGCATTTCCCTTTCCACCAGCGATGCGTTTCGGCGACATCCTGGAACAAGTTTTGCCAGCTTCCTATGGCGTCCACCCTGATTGGATCAAGGTTGACTGGAGCAAGGCAGAGTGGTTCAAGTCGGGCCGGCCATGGATGCCGGACGCGAATAAGTCGCTGGCGGAAAACGGCCTCAAGCACAAGGATGTCATCCGTTTTCGTACGCCCGGCCTAACTGGCATCAAAGGCAGTTGCAGCTAGGAGATACATGATGAGCTACCAGTTGACTATTGAACCAATCGGGCAAACGATTGAGGTTGAGGATGGGCAAACCATCCTCGATGCGAGCCTGCGCGCCGGTCTCTATCTTCCCCATGCGTGTTGTCACGGACTTTGCGCGACGTGCAAGATTCAGGTGGTGGACGGAGACGTTGACCACGGTGAGGCATCCAATTTTTCGTTGATGGATTACGAGCGTGATGGTGGCTTGACGCTGGCTTGCTGCGCAACTTTGCAATCCGATGTCACCGTCGAGACCGACATCGAGGTGGAGGTGGATGCGCAAAACCTGCCAGTAAATGACTTCACCGGCACGGTGAGCCGGATAGAAAATCTCACGCCAACGATCAAGGGTGTTTGGGTCAAGCTGGATGACGCGAGCGGAATGCGCTTTCAGGCTGGCCAGTACATCAACCTGCATATCCCTGGGGAGCGGGCAAGTCGCGCTTTTTCGCTTGCGAATACGCCGTCGGCAGCTTCAGAGGTGGAGCTCAATGTACGGATCGTTCCCGGCGGCAAGGCGACGACCTGGATTCATCAGGATTTGCAGGTCGGCGATCAGGTCAAGCTGGCCGGCCCTTATGGACGGTTCTTCGTTCGCAAGTCGGCTGCGGTCCCGATGATTTTTCTGGCGGGAGGATCGGGCTTGTCCAGTCCGCGTTCGATGATTATCGACCTGCTTGAAGATGATTGTGAGCTGCCTATCACCCTGGTGTACGGCGCACGCAGTCGCGATGAGCTTTATTACCACGAAGTGTTCGAGGCGCTTGAGGCGAAGTACGCCAACTTTACCTATGTGCCGACGCTCTCAAATGCACCAGAGAATAGTGATTGGAACGGGTTCCGCGGATTTGTTCACGATGCTGCCAAGGCGCGCTTCAATAACGATTTCCGGGGTCACAAGGCTTATCTGTGTGGACCCCCGGTGATGATCGACGCTTGCATTACCACGCTGATGCAGGGACGTTTGTTTGAGGCCGATATTTTTACCGAGAAGTTCATCTCGGCGACCGATGCGCAACAGTCCAAGAGTCCGCTCTTCAAGAAGATATGACGGTGCGCACATCATGGAGACAATGCAAGTTGCGCTGGAAGTCCCGGAATCAGGCGCGTTAAAAATAACGATTGAGCAGACAGGAGAAACCTTCTTCTGTTCCAGTGCAACGTCGGTGCTGCAGGGCATGGCCAGCCTGGGTCGCAAGGGAATACCGGCAGGTTGCCATTGTGGCGGCTGCGGTGTCTGCAAGATAGAAATATTGGCGGGCAAATATGACTGCGGATTAATGAGCCGGGCGCATGTATCCGAGGATGAAGAAAACAAAGCGGTGGTATTGGCGTGTCGGGTAACACCCCGATCCGACCTGCTTGTCAGGGTAGTTGGAAAAATGTGCAAGTCAGTGTGCCGCTGTTTTACCGGCGCAACTATGTAGTGTAAATAATAAGGAGGAGTGACATGGGTGTTATGAGAATTGGCCACATCAGTCTTAACGTGATGGATATGGCCGCCGCCGTCAAACATTATGAAAACGTGATCGGCATGAAGGTGACGCATCGCGACAGCGCCGGTAACGTCTATCTCAAATGTTGGGATGAATGGGATAAATATTCGCTGATCCTGACGCCGTCGGATCGCGCCGGAATGAATTACGTTGCTTACAAGGTCGAGCGCGACGCCGAACTCGATGGTTTCAAGAAACGCATCGAGGAGTACGGCATCCATACCGAGTGGGTAGCCGAGGGCGGCTTGCCACTATGCGGCCGGGCGCTGAAGTTCATGCTGCCGAGCGGTCACGAAATGCTGCTCTTCGCTAAGAAAGAACACGCCGGCAAGGATGTCGGCACCACCAACCCGGACCCGTGGCCGGATGACCTGAAAGGGGCCGGTGCACATTGGCTCGATCACTGTCTGTTGATGTGTGAGCTAGATCCGGAAAAAGGCATCAACAAAGTCGAGGAAAACACCCGATTCATGATGGAAACCATGGATTTCTATCTGAGCGAGCAGGTACTGGTCGGACCCGGTGGAGCGATTCAAGCGGTTGCTTTCCTTTTCCGTACCACGACACCGCATGACATCGCTTTTGTTGGCGGGCCGAAGGCGGGTTTGCATCACCTGTCCTTTTTCCTCGACAGTTGGCATGACATCCTGAAGGCAGCAGACGTCATGGCCAAGACCAGGACCAAGATTGATGTTGCACCCACGCGCCATGGCATCACCCGCGGGGAAACCATTTATTTCTTCGACCCGTCGGGCAACAGGAACGAAACATTTGCCGGTTTGGGCTATCTGGCCCAGCCCGACATGCCGGTGATCACCTGGACAGAGGAAAACGTCGGGCGCGGCATTTTTTACCACACTGGTGATCTTGTCGAGTCGTTCACCACGGTCTATACCTGAGGTTGATCTTGCAAATCCAAGAGACATCGTTGGCGATCGGGTGGGAAGCATCCCTGGCCGCTTCGCAGGCTGCGGTGCGCCATGCAGAAATGAACGGCTGGCGCATCAATGTCGCAGTGGTTGAGCGTGGGGGAAATCTGATGGCGTTTCTGCGTATGCCGGGCGCTTTTCTCCATTCGATCAACATTGCCATCGATAAGGCTTATACGGCGGCGAGTTTTGGCTTTCCGACCAAAGACTGGATGGCCGCCGTCGGTCATGACGAGGGGATGAAGCTCGGCTTTTCTGCGCAGCCACGTTTGATCGTGTTTGGCGGCGGCCTTCCCATCCGTTTTGACGCGGAGAGCAATGATTGGCTCGGCGGCATTGGCGTATCCGGGGCATCTGACTCGCAGGACGAGGAGTGCGCTCGTGCCGGTCTGGCCGCCATTGGGTTGGCGGCGTGACTTTAATAAAAAACCTTGATGGAGAAAATAAGATGAAACGGATTAATAATTTTATCAATGGTGAATTTGTATCGACCACGAAAATGTTCGAGAAGCGTTCGCCATTGAATGATGCAGTGATTGCCCGGGTCGCCGAGGCCGGTAAAGTTGAGGTTGACGCCGCTGTGCAGGCCGCCCGTGCTGCGCTAAACGGACCATGGGGCAAGCTGGCGATTGCGGAGCGTGCCGATTTACTGCATGGCGTTGCCAACGAAATCAATCGTCGCTTTGATGACTTCGTTGCGGCTGAAGTAGCCGATACCGGCAAGCCGATGAGCCTGGCGCGTCATCTGGATATTCCGCGCGGCGCGGCCAACTTCAAAATCTTTGCCGATGTGGTGAAGAACGTGCCGACCGAATTTTTTGACATGGCAACCCCCGATGGTCGCGGCGCGCACAATTACGCCACGCGCAGCCCGGTCGGTGTTGTTGCCGTGGTTTGCCCGTGGAACTTGCCGTTGTTGTTGATGACATGGAAAGTCGGTCCTGCGTTAGCCTGCGGCAATACCGTTGTCGTCAAGCCATCCGAAGAAACACCTCAAACCGCGACCTTGCTTGGCGAGGTGATGAATGCAGTCGGCATTCCAAAAGGGGTCTACAACGTTGTGCACGGTTTTGGCCCCGGCTCGGCAGGGGAACATCTGACCACGCATCAGGGCGTGAATGCGATCACTTTCACCGGCGAAACACGGACCGGTGCGGCCATCATGAAGGCCGCCGCCGATGGCGCACGACCAGTATCGATGGAGATGGGCGGCAAAAATCCAGCGATTGTTTTTGCCGACTGCGATTTCGATGCCGCAATCGAAGGTACGTTGCGTTCGGCGTTTGCCAACAGCGGGCAAGTATGCCTGGGCACAGAACGCGTATATGTCGAGCGTCCGATTTTCGACAAGTTTGTTGCCGCCATGAAGCAGGGTGCTGAATCGTTAAAAATCGGCGTTCCGACTGCGGCGGATACCAACATGGGGCCGCTTATCAGTCAGGAACACAAGAACAAAGTCTTGTCTTATTACAAAAAAGCGGTGGAAGAAGGCGCGAACGTTATCACCGGCGGTAGCGCGCCAGTGATGGCCGGAGACCTGGCGCATGGTGCGTGGGTCCAACCGACTATCTGGACCGGTTTATCCGATGATGCAGCGGTGTGCCGGGAAGAGGTATTCGGGCCGTGTTGTCATATTTCACCGTTCGATAGCGAAGAGGAAGTGATCCGTCGCGCCAACGACACGCAGTACGGTCTGGCGGCCTCGGTGTGGACTACCAATCTGCAACGCGGTCATCGCGTAGCCGGTCGTATTGATGCCGGTCTGGTCTGGGTCAATAGCTGGTTTTTGCGCGATTTGCGCACACCCTTTGGTGGCGCTAAACAATCCGGCATCGGACGCGAGGGCGGCGTGCATTCTCTTGAGTTCTACACCGAGCTTAAAAATATTTGCATCAAACTCTGAGGAAGTCATGGGACACGCACACAATCTTGAGATCGGCAAAAGTATTGCCATCAATGGCATCGCCACTAACTATCATGACATGGGAACTGGCGCGCCCGTTCTGCTGATCCATGGTTCGGGGCCGGGCGTGACCGCCTGGGCAAACTGGCGGTTGACGATCCCTGAACTGTCGCGGCATTGTCGGGTGATCGCCCCCGACGTGGCCGGATTCGGTTTCACCCAGCGCTTGGCGGGCGTCAAGTATGACCTTGATACCTGGGTCGCGCAGGCGGTGGGCTTACTCGATGCGCTTGACATCCCTTGCGCTGATGTCGTCGGTAATTCGTTCGGCGGTGCATTGGCGCTGGCGTTAGCGATTCGCCATCCTCAGCGGGTAAGACGGTTGGTGCTAATGGGCAGCGCCGGTGTATCGTTTCCGATCACCCCCGGTCTGGATGCGGTCTGGGGTTATCAGCCTTCTATCGAGAATATGCGTAAATTACTCGATATTTTTGCCTATGACCGCAGCCTGATGTCCGATGAGCTCGCTGAACTGCGCTACAAAGCCAGTATCCAGCCCGGCTTTCAAGAGACGTTCTCAGCCATGTTTCCGGCCCCGCGCCAAACCGGTGTTGATGCGCTGACCAGCCGGGAACAAGACATTCGGGCGCTTCCGCACGAGACGCTGGTGATTCACGGGCGCGAGGATCAGGTGATTCCGTTGTCAAATTCCCTCACCCTGGCAGCGTGGATATCGCGCTCGCAACTGCATGTGTTCGGTCGTTGCGGCCATTGGACGCAAATCGAACACGCGGCCCGTTTTAGCCAGTTGGTCACGCAGTTTTTGACTGAATCCTGACCAATCCCCCCAAGTCATCACCATCATTTTTGGATACTTATTCATGGAACAGCAAAAAATTCAGCAGTTTGGCGATGCGTTGTATCAGGCGCTCATAGACTGCAAAACGATCGATCCGCTGACCAACAGCGTGCCCGGTATGACGATTGAGGATGCGTACCACATACAGCAACATATGCTTTCGCTGCGTATTTCCGATGGCGCACGCATCGTAGGAAAAAAGATCGGCGTCACCAGCAAAGCGGTAATGGACATGCTCGACGTGCGCCAACCCGATTTCGGTTACCTGCTCGACAGCATGATTTACAACGAAGGCGACGCGATTCCGATGTCACGCCTGATTCAGCCAAAGGCGGAAGGCGAAATTGCGTTCATCCTGAAGCACGATCTGATGGGGCCGGGGATCGGCAATGCCGACGTATTGCGCGCCACCGAATGCGTTATGCCGTGCTTTGAAATCGTCGATTCGCGCATCAAGGACTGGAAAATCAAGATTCAGGATACGGTTGCCGATAACGCTTCATGTGGCGTGTTTGTGCTGGGTGACCATGCAGTCGATCCGCGCAAAGTCGATCTTTCTACCTGCGGCATGGTGCTGGAAAAGAACGGCGAAATCGTCGGAACCGGCGCTGGTGCAGCGGCGTCAGGAGGGCCGGTCAATGCGGTGGCGTGGCTAGCGAACACCCTGGGCCGCCTGGGCATTGCACTGAAAGCCGGCGAAGTCATCCTGTCTGGCTCGCTGGCTGCGATGTTCCCGGTAAAGGCCGGCGACAACCTGCGCGTTTCCATCGGCGGCATCGGTGGTTGCTCTGTACGCTTTTATTAATTCCAACGGAAGACCAACATGAAAAAAATCAAATGCGCATTGATCGGTCCGGGCAACATCGGCACCGATCTGCTCTACAAGCTAAAGCGCAGTCCCTTTCTGGAGCCAGTCTGGATGGTTGGTATCGATCCGACCTCGGAAGGCTTGAAACGTGCCGCCGACATGGGCCTGAAAACTACCGCCGACGGCGTGGACGGTTTGCTGCCGCACATCGCGGCCGATAACATCCAGATCGCTTTCGACGCTACCTCGGCTTACGTCCATGCCGAGAATTCACGCAAACTGAATGCGCTGGGGGTGCTAATGATCGATCTCACGCCCGCAGCCATCGGCCCGTATTGCGTGCCGCCAGTAAACTTGCTGGAACACGTCGGTAAAGGTGAAATGAACGTCAACATGGTCACTTGCGGCGGCCAGGCCACGATTCCGATGGTCGCTGCAATTTCCCGTGTGCAGCCGGTAAGTTACGGTGAAATCGTGGCCACGGTATCGTCCAAGTCGGTTGGACCCGGCACACGCAAGAATATTGATGAATTCACCCGCACCACCGCGGGTGCGGTGGAGAAAGTGGGCGGTGCCAAAAAGGGCAAGGCCATCATCGTCATCAATCCGGCCGAGCCGCCGATGATCATGCGCGACACGATCCACTGCCTGACAGAGACGGAACCGAATCGCGACAAGATCACCGCATCCATCCACGCCATGATCAAGGAAGTGCAGAAATACGTTCCCGGCTACAAATTGGTGAATGGCCCCGTGTTTGACGGCAATCGGGTCTCGGTCTTCATGGAAGTCGAAGGTCTCGGCGATTACCTGCCGAAATATGCCGGCAACCTCGACATCATGACCGCCGCTGCCGCACGTACCGCGGAAATGTTCGCCGAGGAGATCATCAACGGCAAGCTCACTCTTCAGCCGATTGCGGCGTAAGGAAAAACCATGACAAGCCAAGCAACAAAAATCACGGTCCACGATATGACCCTGCGCGACGGGATGCACCCGAAACGCCACCAGATGTCGCTGGATCAAATGAAAAGCATTGCACAAGGTCTGGATGCTGCAGGCGTGCCACTGATTGAAGTCACGCATGGCGACGGTCTCGGCGGCTCTTCCGTCAACTACGGCTTCCCGGCGCATACCGACGAGGAGTATCTGGGCAGCGTGATCCCGTTGATGAAGCAGGCCAAGATCTCGGCGCTCTTGTTGCCGGGCATCGGGACCGTCGATCACTTGCAGATGGCACGCGATCTGGGCGTCCACACCATCCGTGTCGCTACCCACTGCACGGAGGCAGATGTTTCCGAGCAGCATATCTGCTATGCCCGCAAGCTTGACATGGACACCGTCGGTTTCCTGATGATGGCGCACATGGCTTCGCCCGAGAAGATTCTCGAACAAGCACGCCTGATGGAAAGTTACGGCGCCAATTGCATTTACTGCACCGACTCCGCCGGCTATATGCTGCCGGAAGATGTGAAGTCTCGTATCGGCCTCCTGCGCGAAAAATTGAAACCCGAGACGGAGCTGGGCTTTCATGGCCACCACAATCTGGCAATGGGCGTGGCCAACTCACTGATTGCCGTCGAGTACGGCGCCAACCGGATCGATGCAGCGGCGGCCGGGTTAGGGGCCGGTGCGGGCAACACGCCGATGGAAGTCTTCATCGCCGTCTGCGCACGCATGGGGATTGAGACCGGAGTCGATGTTTTCAAGATTTCGGACGTGGCCGAAGACCTCGTGGTGCCGATGATGGATCACCTGGTCCGCATCGACCGCGATTCTCTGACGCTGGGCTATGCAGGCGTCTATTCATCCTTCCTGTTATTCGCCAAGCGTGTCGAGGCCAAGTACAAGATTTCCGCGCGCGACATTCTGGTTGAACTGGGCCGTCGCGGCATGGTTGGCGGCCAGGAAGACATGATCGAAGACACCGCACTCACCATGGCGCGTGCCCGTGGATTGATTTAACAAGGATTACTGACATGAAATTAGACCAAGCCACTATTGCCAAACTGGCAGCGCATCTCGAAAACTGCGAGTTGGAGGCGCGTGATACCACCAAAATTACCGACGACCACCCTGAGATGGACTGGGATGATGCCTACGCCATTCAGGATGAAATTAAACGGCGCAAGATCGCGCGCGGTTGCAGAATCGTCGGCTTGAAAGCAGGTCTGACATCGCATGCCAAGATGAAGCAGATGGGTGTTGATACGCCGGTGTTCGGTTTTCTCGCCGATTATTTTTCCGTGCCGGAAGGCGGCGAAGTAAAACTCTCCGAGTTGATCCATCCGAAAGTCGAGCCGGAAATTGCCTTCGTTACCAAGGCCGCGCTCAAGGGGCCAGGCTGTCACATCGGCACGGTACTGGCTGCAACCGATTTCGTGATGCCGGCGATCGAGATCATAGATTCGCGTTACCGCAACTTCAAGTTCGACCTGAAAAGCGTGGTCGCCGACAACTGCTCATCATCCCGTTTTGTGGTTGGTGGACGTATCCGTCCAGTCGAGGACCTTGACCTGCGCACGCTCGGCGTGGTGTTGGAAAAAAATGGCGAAGTGGTAGCGCTCGGCGCCGGTGCGGCAGTGCTCGGTCATCCTGCAGCAGCAATCGCCATGCTGGCGAACTTGCTGGGTGAGCGCGGCGAGGAAATTCCGGCCGGCACGCTGATTCTGTCTGGCGCCATTACAGAGGCCGTCATGGTGAAAGCCGGCGATAACGTCACCCTGCGTGTGCAAGACCTGGGCAGCGTCAGTGTCCGCTTTGCTTGAGATGACGTTCCCATAATTTTTATAGACGAGGTTGATATGCCTATTTGCCAAATTTATTTGCTCGAAGGTCGCACGGTTGAACAGAAGCGCACGTTGATTGCCAAAATCACCGAGGCAATGCACGAATCCATTGGCGCCAAACCGGAGAGCGTGCGCGTGATCCTGACTGAAATGCCGAAGGAGCATTTCGGCATCGGTGGCCAGAGCGCAGCAGAACTTGGGCGTTGATGCAGCGCCGAAGTAGCGTCTAAAAGCTTCCATCTTCCAGGCACACACTTTTCCTCTTCCGACAGAAGGAGGGGGAGTGTTTTTTCGAATAAAGGTGAAGCGGAAAAACAAGCCTTAGTGCCAGTTAAAAAATAGAAATGATTCGATATCAATAATTAATGAGGAGACAGGCATGGCAATAAAGAAGATGTCGTATTTGGCGAGCATCGCATTCACAGCTGCCATAGGCTCGCAAGCAGGATATGCGACAGAAGGCGGAGGTTCAACTTACCCGATGGGTGCTGAAAGCCAACTTGTCGGCGCATTGCCACCCCCCGGTTTTTATACGCTGTTGTATGCCGAACACTATAGCGCAGATACGCTCAAGGACAATAATGGAAATACTGTCCCAGTGAGTTTTAAAGTGACCGCCGATGCGCTAGTACCGCGCTTTGTTTGGGTAACGGGTAACACGTTTCTCGGTGGGCAAGTAGCGCACGCCATTCTTGTTCCCCTGGTGAATCTGGATGTCAATGTCAATGGCACTCATCAATCCAAGACCGGTATCGGCGACATAGATATCACGGCGGTGGCACTTGGCTATCACCACAGCAATCATCTTCACAGCGTGCTGGGGCTGGATTTTTTTGTGCCGACAGGTGGTTACAACAAAAATGAATTGGCCAATATCGGGCGCAACTATTGGACCATTCAGCCTGTGTATGCGGTGAGCTATATTGATCCGGCCGGATGGAATATGGACGTAAAGCTGATGGTTGACTTCAATCTAAAAAATAAGGATACCAACTACACGTCGGGCCAGGAGCTTCATTTTGATTATACAATCGGCTACGGCTTCGCGAATAATTGGGTGGCCGGAGTCGGTGGTTACGCCTATAAGCAAATCACCTCGGATCAGCAAAATGGAAGGAACGTCGCAGATAATAAAGGCCAGGCTTTTGCAATTGGTCCTTCCATCAAATACGATAATGGCAAAGGCTTTTTCATCACGGCCAAGTACCAAAAAGAAATGGATGTTCGTAATCGCCCGGAGGGAAAGGCATTCTGGGTTAAGGCATCCATTCCCTTCTAGTGTCCTGAGTCATTAATTCGTTGAACAATTAGCTTCCGTATTTGTCTCGTTTTTCGAAATGGCACAGGAGAGATCGAGATGAGACGAGGAAGACAGTTGCCTGAGTTGACGTTGACGGCGAAGATAACAACCGGCTGGTCGAGTGGACGCGACGCCGCAAAAGCGCGCAGGCGCTGGCGTTGCATGCCCGCATTGTGCTGGCATGCGCCGGCGACGCGTTGAACGGGGAAGTCACCAAACGCTTGCATGTGACCTCGCAAACAGTGGGCAAATGGCGCCAGCGCTTTGTCGACCTGTGGTTCGGTGGCTTGCTGGACGCGTCCCGTCCGGGCAGCCTCGCAGATCAGCGATGCGAATGTTGAAGAGGTCATCGCCTTGTCCCTCGAGACCAGGCCGGCCGATACAACGCATTGGAGCACGCGGCAAATGGCGACGGCGGCGCCCCTCAATCAGACCACGGTGACGCGCATCTGGCGCGCATTCGGCTTGCAGCCACATTGCGACGAAACATTCAAGCTGTCCTCCGATCCGCTGTTCATCGACAAGGTCCGTGACATCACCGTGCCGAGATATTTCTGGTCAGCAAGGTGTACCCGCACAACGCTGACCGACGCGGCACGCAGGCGGCCTGCAAGCGCAGCCTGCGGCGACTCGGAACCGATGATGTCGATCTCTACCTGTTTCACTGACGCGGCTCCAATTCGCTCAAGAGGGTAGGGGAAATACGCGATTTAGCTGCGGGGTGCTGGCTATGCCAGCGTTAGGACGCCAATGCATAATAGATTACACACCTCCGATATTCTTTTCTGTTTATAGCTTTCCGCGTTTGATCAATGCCGCGCCGCGCACTTTTCCGGCGCCGATTCGTCTCGGAACCGGGAAATTACGCGCAGCCGAGTTACGCCCACGTTGCCGTCAGTTCGCCCTCGAGCTGACGCACGCGATCGCGCGATGCCATCAGGCGATTGACCCGCCGGTACCAATTGAACGTCGCTTATCGGTTCAGAATCAATCTTGGCACAGCATCATCGGCCGCGAACAAAAACGCATTCTGGCCGTACCTCTTCGATATCGCCTTGGCGGTTTCAAAATCGATTCCGAGCACAAGCGCGCTCACTTCCTTCGGCCACGCGCCATCTCCATCGCAGCCGTAACCTATAAAAAACATGAATCCGAGGTCGGTCAGCTCGGCCTCGAGGGCTTGTTGCGCGGCCGTGTTTTGCGCATCCGTAACGATGTTCGAAAGCGGGTTGTGAGCGGTTAAGAACGCCGACGAAAATGTGTCGTTGTCGAGATAGAGCGACATCAATTCAGGCGAGTATTCGCCGGGACGGATAGTGAAGGTCGCGCGGGGGTCGGCTACGTGGTAGTTGGCGTCGGCATAAGCTTTGGCCAGTTCAGGAGAGATTGGGGCGGGGTTGTTCATGGCTTTTTTCATGGGGTTGCGATTCTTTTTCGTCTGCAGGGATAGTTGTTGGCGCCGATACAGTTTTGACCCACCTGCCGGTATTTTGATTACCCAGCTTCATGCCTCGCAACCCATTGCCACAAGCAGGATTGCAGAGAGTTGAGATGGGTCAGTCCAGTGTCGGCATCTGGGGTCAATAGCACATCGGCGCCAACAATCCTTTACTTTAAGGTCCGTTGAATGCCCATGATTCCTGCAAATACGATTCCTACTATCATCAGTAACCAGAAATAATCTATCCCTGCCAGTAGCGTCGCCTGTTGAGCGAGTTGCTGAGAAAGCTGTGACGTAGCTAGTTGCGCCGCTTGTTGCGGCCCCTGAGTCAAGCTGAAATATTCAGACAATTGCTGGATGGAGCGAGTGAACTCAACCCCGCCGCTAACAAAGCGTTCATGGAGAACACCATAATGTTCTGTGGTTCGCCATTGGAGACTCACGGTGGCAAATGAGACACCTAGACCAATGCCGAGTTGTGACAGCATGTTCTTGACTTGTTGTCCATGTGAGAATGCGACATCGTTGTGTTGCAAGTCCTTAAATCCCTGTAAAGCGTTGGTGGACATTGTCAATATGATGAAGAGTCCAAAGCACACAATGGCAGGAAGGATATCGCGCCACAAATTGGCGTTGCCGTTAATTCCCGACAGTAGCCAGCCGCACACGAATAATGCGCCGAATCCCGCCACATAAAATTTCCTGGGACCTGGATGTTTCGGGATGATGTGCGCGATGATCCAGAAGCCGAACAACGCGCTGATGAGACCTAGGGACTCGATTCTGCCAATGGCCTCCCACGAAAATCCTAATGCGCGCTGCATCAATACCGGCAGCATGTAGTTGGTGGCGCCCAATATAAAGTAGCAAATAGTAAAAAGCGCTAGCACTATCAGATAACGTGCTTGTATCAGTTCCTTCACAAGGAGTAGGGGGCGCTCATGCTGGATCTGGGAGCGTGCAAAGTACCCGATTGCCAGGATTGCGAGCACGGCGAAGATGAGCAGCATCGTGAGATTCGTATAAAACTCGTAATACGCGCGCTGCAATGCATACAGAATTAGGAAGCTGCCGCCAATCATCCACGCTAAAAAGAAGGGTTGGGATTGCGTGCGCAAATCTTCAGCTACCTTATCGGTCGGCAGGCATAGACTTCCCAGCGCACAGGCAGTCAGCGCCAGCAGGATCAAGATGCCAAAGATCGCATTCCAGCGGTCATGCATGACTGCTACGGATGCCAGCCAGGGCGCTGCCGCATTAGCAAGGGCTAATGCGCTGGCAAATGTCTTGATGCCGGTAAATCTTCCCGGGCCTGGTTTGATCAGGTTGATCATCATCCGGCCGCCAGTCATGAACGATGCTCCGCCGAACGCCATCACCGCACGCCCAAGCAAGAACCGCTGTGGCGAGGTACTGGACCCGGCGATCCAGGCTCCCCCAACGAATATGGCGACTGAAAACTGGAGGAATCTGCGCCATCCCAGGCGCTCTACCAGCCAGTAGTGTTTGGAAATGGTGGCAATCGCAATACAAGCATACACTGCGCTTATCAGACTGAACTCCTCAGGCGACGCGCCAATCTGCCCCATGATAGGGCCAGCTGCGAATGCGATCATTCCGGCCTGCAAGAATTCTATCGTGACCAAAATGAAGATGGTCACCAATAAGAGTCGCGGATATTGCGTTTTGTCAGTGCTCATGTCACACCTTCCTTGGTCGTTGTCGGTCTGGTGACTTAGTAAGCGGCAGAATTTTTGCCGCCGGTGTTGACCTGGATGATGCCTTGTACCAACCGATCAGCCTGCTGGACTTCATTTGCAAACACGCTGGTTTGGTAGGATTGGGGGCCTGCGGGCTTTTCAGTAACAACGGCGCCATGGTGATCCTGGGTATCCACTTCTGCGCGCATGGACAAGCCCAATTTCAGCGGATGCTTCGCCAAGTCCTTAGGATCCAGCGCGATGCGTACCGGTACGCGTTGCACCACCTTGATCCAGTTGCCCGTCGCGTTTTGGGCCGGCATCAAGGAAAATGCGCTGCCTGTTCCTGCGTCCTGCCCGATGATGTGTCCGGTATAGACGACGGAGTCGCCATACACATCGGCTTTTAGCTTCACGGTTTGCCCAGCGTGTAGATTGCGCAACTGTGATTCCTTGAAGTTGGCATTCACCCAGATCTGATCTAATGGGACGATGGACATCAAGGGTGTGCCTGCGCTTACCCGCTGTCCCAGTTGCACGCTACGTTTACTAACAATTCCGCTCACAGGTGCTGGTAATGTAGTGCGGTTCTTAGCGATAAATGCATCGCGTACCTGGGATGCCGCACTGAGTACGTCGGGATTTGTTGCGATAGTGGTTTGATCGACCAGTGCCTGGCTACTGACGTATTGTTGTTCGGCGACAGTGAGTGCCGCCTTGGCGCTCTTGACGGCATCTTCGGCATGCCGGATCTCTTCGCCGGAAATCGCTCCGGTCTTGGCCAATTGAGCGCGGCGCTCAACATCCGCTTCCGCCTTCGATAAATCAGCACTGCGCAGCGTAACATTTGCGTTCATTTGGGTTGCCGTTGCAAACTGGACCCGCGCTTGACGAACTGCTTTTGCCAGTTGTGCTTCCGTGCGGGCCAAGGCGAGCTGAGCATCCACTTCGTTAAATTTTATTAACGGCTGACCGGCCTTAACAAAATCGGTATTGTCCGCACCGATCAGGGTGACTGTGCCGGCAATCTGTGGCGTGACTTGCACGACATTGCCATCGACATAGGCATCTTCAGTGACTTCGTCATTTTGGGATGCAAGCAACCAATATAGGCCACCCGCGATTATCGCCGCGGAGCCGATTATGGCAATCTGAACTTTTTTCCTTCGGCCTGTCTTTTTGCCGTCAGTCGACTTGGTATCTGGAGTGTTAGCATTAACATTGTTAGGCTGATTCATGATTCACCTGGAAGAAAGAGTGGGTGGATTTGGAGTCGCGTCGTTCTGTGTCGTTTGCTGGTAGCCGCCACCAAGCGCCCGCACCAGATTGATGTCCAGCTCCAGGGCGCGCGCATTCAGATCAATTTGGGATCGTTGCTGTGCCAACAGCTGAATTTCTGTTGCCAGCACTTGCAGGTAATTGCCCAACCCTGAGCGATATCGCTGGACCGACAATTCATAGGCCTCCTGAACAGTCTTCAATGCCTGATTCTGTTGCTCCATATGCTCTGCGAGCCATTGGATGGAAACCAATTGATTCACTACATCCCGCATTGATTCGACCAGCGTCTGGTTGTATTGCTCTACCGCGATATCGTATTCGGCGTCCCGCACAGCCAGGTTGCTGCGCAGTCGTCCGCCGTCGAAGATGGGCAGGCTGATAGCGGGTGCAACGCCGGCAATCTGGCTTCCTGCATCGAGGAATTTCGCGAAGCCCAGGCTCTGGAAGCCGATGAAGGCAGTCAGGTTGATGTTCGGATAGAACTGCGCCTTGGCGACCTTGATGTCTTTGGCAAATGCTTCTACGCGTAGACGCTGCGCAATCACGTCTGGACGGCGACCGATCAGCTCGGAGGGCAGATTGCTGGGAATGACCGCTCCGGCCACGGTGGCAAGGTGCGGCCTGTCAATTTTTAAACCACGATCAGGTCCTGCGCCGAGTAATGCTGCCAATTGATTACGGGTCAGACCTATGCTTTCCTTGGCTTGCGCTATTTGATCTCTCGCCAGTGGAATGGCCAGTTCGGCCTGTTTCAAATCGACGGTAGAGTCGATTTGCGCTGCAACGCGTTGTTGAGTTAGTGCAAGAACTTGCTGACGTTGTTTCAACACGGTTTCGGCGAGTTCCTGCTGTGCAAAGGCTTGTTCCAGGTGTAAGTAAGACTGCGTGATGGCTGTCAACAAGATCACGCGCGCTGCATAGGCGTCCACTTCACTGGCTTTAGCCCTGCCTATTGCAGCCTCGACAGCTGAATGGTTTTTTCCCCAGAAATCAAATTCATAACTGAAGTTCAATGAGGCTTCGTTATACCAATTCCAACTGCCGGCCAACGGTTTGGGAACTACGCTATGTCCGCTGAATTGCTGACGCGTGCTCTTAAGATTCCCATTCACTTGCGGTGACAATGTCGACTCTGCCAAATCGGCATAAGCCTGCGCCTGCCGGACCCGGGCTTCTGCGATACGCAGCGATGGACTGTCGTTCAGCGCTTCGGCCATCATCTGATCAAGCTGGGGATCGCCGTAACGTTTCCACCAGTCTTGCGTCGGCCACGCACTGGCAGACACTGTTTGACTGGCAAGACTTTCTGAAGATGCCAATTCCTGCGCGTTCTTTAACCTGGCGCTTGGCTCCAGGCCTCCGGTGCTTGCGCAACCGGACAGAAGAGCAGCCGCCAAAATCAAAGCACTTAACGCATATTTTCCTATGTGTTTAATGGGCAGAGTTCCATTTGTTTGATCTGCCATGCCACGCAACCATGTAGCTTCGGTTTTTTGGCTATATTCTGGAACATTCAACTGATGCATGATTAGTCACCGCAAACAGAATCTGCCTAGGCAGATAAATTGTTAAAAAAATTCCCCTGGATTACTGAAAACCAGGGCATAGCTTCCGGCTCTCCATAAGATTGGGTACAAATATTTCTAGTTGCAACTACTTTGCCGTATTCGCCAGGACTCTTTGCAAAAAAAGCTGAAACTGCGCGGTCTCAACCCCGGAAAATCCGTCAAGCAGTTTTTCGTGAACACGCGTCACGACCTCCATGATCTGCGGATACAGCTCTTCGCCCTTCGACGTCAATTCTATGTAGATTGTTCTGCGATCCATCGTACTCCGGACCCGCTTGATAATGTCTTTCTGCTCAATGCGATCAATCAGGCGAGTCATGGCGCCAGTATCATAGCCCAGCAATCTGGAGAGTTCGGTCAAGGTTTTCGCCTGTTTATGCGCTATCCCTCGAACCACGATAAATTGCGAGGAAGTAATATTTAGAGGTAGCAACCCTTTCTCAATTTCTGACAATATCGCGTTACGCGTTTCATTAATCAAGTGGCCCAAGCCGCCCCCGTAGAAGTTACCCAATCCGATATCAGTAGCAGCGTCCACAGCAATCTCCTTTGATGTGACTTGATTATATTGCCTAGGCAGATAATGTCAATGGCAGAGATTGTAAAAGGCAGATATTTGGATTAAAATTGTTTTTCAGCGCTCTCGTGCGGCGCGTTAGAAGGGAGTTTTTATGGAAACCCGTGAGTACAGCCTTCGGAATATAGTTTTTCTAGCCAAACGCCTCAGAAAGCAATTGTGGAATGAGGTAGAAACCCAGGTGGCCATCGAAGGTGTGAGTGCGTTGCAATGGAGTGTGCTTTCCAGTATTGCCACAGGGCAGGGAGATAGCGTCAGCGATCTTTCCAAGACATTTGATCATGACCCAGGTGCCTTAAGCCGTTCCGTGAATCAACTGGTGGAAAAGGGGCTGCTGAGCTACGCGCCGAGCACCGATGATAGGCGTCGCATTTATCTGCAGATGACAGATGAGGGGAAAAGGGTGTTTGAGTCGCTGAAAGAGAGAATCCATCATGTGACCGGGGCTATCAGCGCAACGCTGTCAGAGGAAGAGTTTTGCCAACTGGAAGCCTTGCTGGCGAAGGCAAATGCTGCGATCGAGAACCTAGGATTAGCTTCGGCTTGATACTTTTTTTCGGGAATCCCTTTGTAGACCCTTGCTCAACGGGCGAAGGCGTAAAGGACAGTGAGAGTTGAACAGGTAACCCCAGAGATGGCCTCGGACGTTCCGTCAATACGACATAGATCGCGGTGGGGAGTTTACCACTTGATACGGTGTTTCTGTTCTGTTCCGTTTCGGTGTTCCGTTTGTCATCCGACGAGTGAAGGTAGTTACTCGTTGTGCTGATGGATTCATGCCCCAGGTTATTGCGGACATGTCGCAGATCGACGTCGCTGTTTGCCATATGCGATCTCGCCGTAAGCCGCCGCCAATGGGCTGAAGCTTGCATCACGCGAGCGGCTTGTGATGTCACATTCTTGATGCCGGCCATCAAATCATCGCGGTCAAAGTCCGAGTCGACACTGACTGCGCCGACATTGCCGGATTCACGGACGCCGGTATTGGCAACCGCTGGCGTTTCCGATTCCCTTTCGGGTTGGCTTACGGAACCATTCTCTCTGGCTGGGCGCTGGCCGAGCAGGGACACGCAGCAGAAGGCATCGAAAGGATGCAACAGGCCTTGGCCGCCTACCGGGCCACCGGGGCGGAGTATTGGCGGACGCATTTTCTGGCGCTGCTGGCCGACGCCTACGGAAGAGCCGGGCAAGCCGAGACAGGGCTGAAGACGTTGGCCGAGGCGCTGGCCGTGGTGAACCGAACGGAAGCGCGCGTGTATGAGGCCGAGCTGTATCGGCTCAAGGGGGAACTGAAGCTGCGGCAGCCGAACCGCGAGGGGGAGGCCGAAGCCTGCTTCCTGCAGGCGATCGCGATCGCTCGGCGGCAGCGCGCCCGATCGCTGGAGCTGCGCACGGTGATGGGGCTGAGCCGGCTGTGGCGACAACAGGGCAAGCCGGGAGACGCCCGCCAGATGCTGGCCGAGACCTACGGCTGGTTCACCGAAGGTTTTGACACCGCGGACCTGCAGGAGGCCAAAGTGCTGCTCGCCGAGCTCCACTGAACCGTGCGTCATGGCAGCGTATGAAAAACCAGCCGGCGTTATTGACCTGACTAGCGTTCTCGTATGCTGTGCACGTCGAAGGGCAGCGGGTTGCTGGCGTATAAGATCGAAGCAATCGCCTTGACAAGCGACTGGCCGATCCCCGAGGGCTTGTCTTTTGTTTCTTCCGCTGCCAGTATCAGCGGCACTTCGAGGCCGAATGCGAAAGCTGGGCTGCCGAGAAAACGCATTCTGCGTTAGGCCACTGCCACGTCACTGTTAAATCTGTGTCATCCACAACGCTCTGCGTCCTTCAAGTTTAAAATTGCAATATGGCGAGCCAACGTAGGCATTCATGGATGGGAAGGCGTGACACTTTCAATAGTCATCAATCGGAAAATGTATCAAAAATGACGCCGCGCAGCCACTGGTTGCCTGGCTCCTTATGATATTTGGCATGCCAGAAAACATTGATGCCGATTTCAGGTAGCGCCACCGGATGGCGCACATACTTCAGTCCAAACGGCGCCAGGCATTCCCGCGCATAGCGCTCCGGTACGGTCGCCACCATGTCGGTGGTCGAGAGGATATGTCCAACTGCGACAAAATGGGGGACAGTAAGCCGCACATTTCTGCGTATGCCTTTGCGTGCGATGGATTCGTCGACCTTGTCGTGCCCCGTCCCGGGCGAAATCACCACGACATGATCCGCTTGCGCGAATTCTTCCACTGACACTTCTTTTTTGTCCAGCGCATGGCCCTGGCGGAACATGCATACGTAGCGTTGCTTGAACAAGCGCTGTTGAAAATATCCCGCTTTCAGCTGGGGTAATAATCCAATCGCCAGGTCGACATGTCCCGCCTCCATTTCGTCCCGCAAATTGATCCCGGTGTTGCGGACCGTACTGATCGACACCCCAGGCGCGATGCGCGCGACGATATCCATCAGCTTCGGCAAGAAGTAAATCTCGCCGATGTCGGTCATCCCGATGGTGAACTTGCGCGTACTGATGGCGGGATCGAATGTCGCGCGCTGGTTGAGGGTATTGAGGATCGTGCTCAACGCGTAGGCGATCGGTTCCGCCAGTTGCGTCGCAAAGGGCGTCGGCTCCATTCCTCGCGAAGTGCGCAGGAACAGATCATCTCCCAGCAATCGCCGCAGTCGCTTCAATGCATTGCTGACCGCCGGTTGAGACAGTCCCAGCGTCTCTCCCACCGCCGACACGCGCTTTTCCAGCAGGAGCTGGTTGAACACGATCAGCAGATTCAGATCGATATCTTTAAGATCCATGGCGTACCAATATTCATTTCAGTGATTATGTGAATTCACAAGATTCTATATATTAATAGTATTCGATTTTTTATACTGCTGCCATACCTCATCAATTCCCCGAGCAGGGCAAGGCAGACCATGGAACTCGTTGTGCAACCGCTAGACCGCACCTTTGTAGTGGAACCAGGTTCAAACCTGTTGGAAACACTGCGTCAGCTCAATGTGCCGTTGTCTTACAGTTGCATGGCTGGTCGTTGCGGTACTTGCCGTTGCAAGGTGGTCGATGGCAATGTTCTCGAGTCGGGGAGGGAAGCCAAGATCACGAATCCGAACGATGGCCGCTATGTGCTGGCATGCATGAGCGTGTTGACGGAAAGCTGCACCATAGAAATTCCTGAGCCGGACGAAATCGTCACTCATCCCGCACGCATTATCAAAGCCACGGTAAGCGCGATTGAGGAAATGACGCATGACATCAAACGTCTGCGCTTGCGCCCGGCCAAGCCGCTGGCGTTTTCACCGGGCCAGTATGCAACCTTGCAGTTCACGCCCGAGCATATTCGCCCTTATTCCATGGCTTGCCTCAGCGACGGCGAGGAACTGGAGTTTCACGTCCGTCTGGTGCCCGACGGTCGCGTCACCGGCTACATCGCACAGAGCCTGAAAGTGGGAGATGCAATCCGCGTGAGCGGGCCATTGGGTACTGCCTATCTGCGTAAAAAACATGAAGGTCCGATGCTCTGTGTCGCGGGCGGCACCGGCTTGGCGCCGGTACTCTCGATTGTCCGCGGTGCGTTAGCTGCGGGCATGACGAATCAGATCCATGTCTACTTTGGCGTACGTTCTCCACAAGACATTTACGGTACGCGCTGGCTGCACGATTTGGCTGCCGCCCACAGCAATCTCCACGTTCACATTGTCGTCGCTACGGGTAATGAGAGCCCCGCCACACGCAATGGGTTGGTAACAGACGCCGTCGCTCAGGATTGGCAGACGCTCGCCGGGTGGCGCGTCTATCTATGCGGTGCTCCTCCGATGGTCGAGGCTGCGGCCCTGTTGGTCAAACAAAAAGGCGTATTGACAGAGCACGTCTACGCAGATGCTTTTTACGCTAGTGCCATTTAAATCAAGGAGCGAAACACATGCATGCACAAGCCGTATCCAACGATGTGCTCGACGAGCGCAAGCAATACTACAAGCGCATCGATAATTACAATCTGACGCCATTGTGGGAAGTGCTTGGCGCACTGGTTCCTAAAGCCCCTGTAACGCCCGTTACGCCTGCTATCTGGCGCTATGCGGATGTGCGCGACTTTGTCATGGAGGCGGGGCGGCTGATAACGGCTGCCGAAGCCGAACGCCGGGTACTGGTACTGGAAAACCCGGGCCTGCGCGGTCAATCATCGGTGACGCAATCGCTGTATGCCGGCCTGCAGTTGATTCTGCCTGGCGAAGTCGCCCCCGCACACCGGCACACGCAATCGGCATTGCGCCTGGTTCTGGACGGTGAAGGCGCCTACACCGCTGTGGACGGAGAGCGCACCACGATGCACCGCGGCGATTTCATCATCACGCCCGCATGGACCTGGCACGATCATGGGAACCTGGGCGATCAGCCCGTAGTCTGGCTTGACGGTTTGGACATTCCGACGGTGCGCTTTTTTGATGCCGGTTTTGCCGAGCATGGTGCCAGCGCCTCCCAGGCAACATCCCGCGACGAAGGTGATGCGCTGGCGCGCTACGGCAACAACATGCTGCCGGTGGATTTTCATCAAACTTCATCGGAGCCCACCAAGGTATTCATTTATCCGTTCGCCAAGACACGCGAGTCATTGCTCGGCATCTCCAAGGGAGCTGTCGATCCACACCTCGGCTACAAGTTGCGCTTTGTGAATCCCGCGACCGGTGCTTCGCCGATGCCGACCATAGGCGCGTTTGCCCAACGGTTGGAGGCAGGCTTCGAAACCAGACCTTACCGCTGTACCGATGGCACGGTATATGTCTGCCTCGAAGGTGAGGGAAGCGCTGAGATCGGCGGTCAGACAATCGACTTTATCCAAAACGATGTTTTCGTCGTGCCGCCCTGGCAGACGCTGCGCCTGCGAGCGAAGCACGACACTATTTTGTTCAGCTATTCAGATCGTCCCATTCAACAGGTCCTCGGCTTGTGGCGCGAAGAGAAAATTTAACCAATTATTTGGAGAGTCATCATGGAATATGCAGTTACCCCGGCACCTATCTACACACTGAGCGTGGCAGGTCAAAGCGCAGCGTTCCCGGTCAACCGGATTTTCTGCGTCGGCCGCAATTACGCGGCGCACGCGCGTGAAATGGGCAAGGATCCGGAGCGTGAAGCACCGTTCTTCTTCATGAAGCCGGCTTGCGCGGCCGTCGCCGCGGATGAAGCAGGCATCACCATCGCGTACCCGCCGAAGACAAACAATTTTCATCATGAAATCGAACTGGTCGTCGCGATCGGCACAGGCGGTGCGAACATCCCAATCGGGCAGGCCTTGCAGCATGTGTACGGGTACGCGGTTGGCCTCGATATGACGCGCCGCGACCTGCAACTTGACGCGCGCGATAAGGGGCGTCCGTGGGAGTTCGGCAAGTCGTTCGCGCAGTCCGCGCCCATCGGTCCGCTGCATCGCGCGGCCGACATCGGTCATCCCGCCTCGGCAGCGATTTCGCTGACAGTCAACGATGCGCCGCGGCAATCGTCCGATATCGACCAGCTGATCTGGTCAGTGGCTGAGGCCATATCCTACCTGTCGGAGTATGAAGTGCTGGAACCGGGCGACATCATCATGACGGGCACGCCGGCAGGCGTCAACGCGGTCAATCCGGGCGACGTCATGCGCGGCGCGATTACTGGGCTGGGCCAGATTGTCGTGCGCGTGGCGCAATGATGGCAATGCCACATATACACCGATAACAAGGAGATAGAGATGGGTGATATTCCTGTCGTGTTCCAGAAAAATCCGGTCTGGGAGGCAGAAGGATCAAGCCGGATTCCGTTTTGGGCTTATACCGACGAGTCGATATACAAGAAGGAGCTCGAGCGCTTCTTTTATCACGGCCACTGGTGCTACGTTGGTCTGGAGGCGGAAATCCCGCATCACGGCGACTTCAAAAGGACTGTCGTGGGCGAGCGCTCCGTGATCATGACGCGCGCCCAGGACGGTAGCATTCACGTTGTGGAGAACGTGTGCGCGCATCGCGGTATGCAATTCTGCCGCGAGCGCCATGGCAACAAGAAAGAACTGGTGTGTCCCTACCATCAGTGGAATTACACCCTGAAGGGCGATCTCCAGGGCGTCCCGTTTCGCCGTGGCGTGAAACAGGATGGCAAGATCAATGGCGGCATGCCGAAAGAATTCAGGACGGACGAACACAGCTTGAACAAACTCAAGGTCGCCACCAGAGGCGGCGTCGTGTTCGCATCTTTCGACCACGATGTGCAAAGCCTCGAAGGCTACCTGGGGCCGGACATGCTTGCTTATTTCGACCGCCTGTTTAGCGGACGCAAACTGCGTATTCTGGGCTACAACCGCCAGCGTATTCCGGGCAACTGGAAGCTGATGCAGGAGAACATCAAGGATCCCTATCATCCCGGCCTTCTGCATACCTGGTTCGTCACTTATGGCTTGTGGCGCGCCGACAATAAGTCCGAGCTGAAAATGGATAGCGAGTTCCGCCATGCCGCCATGGTGTCGACCCGCGGCGCCGCGGGCGCGAAGGAGGAAGTGACGGCTGGCGTCACGAGTTTCAAGGAAGGCATGTCAATCAATGACAAGCGGCTACTGGACATCGTGGTCGAGCCATGGTGGGGTGGGCCAACCGCCGTCATGCTGACCATCTTCCCCAGCGTGATCTTCCAGCAGCAGGTCAACAGCGTGTCGACGCGGCATATTCAGCCGAATGGAAAGGGTTCGTTCGATTTTGTATGGACACACTTCGGATTCGAGGACGACACGCCTGAGATGACCGAGCGCCGTCTTATTCAGGCGAATTTGTTCGGCCCGGCCGGATTCGTTTCGGCTGACGACGGCGAGGTCATTGAGTTCTCGCAGTGCGGCTTTGAGCAAAAGCCGTTTCATCGCACCCTGGCGGAGCTGGGCGGATATGACTGTGGCAACACCGATCACATGGTGACGGAGACGCTGATTCGCGGCATGTACAACTACTGGCGCAAGGTAATGGAGATTTGATGATGACTGATTTTCAAACCTATGTCGATTTGATGCGCCTGTATGCGGACTACGCATCGGTGGTGGACACCGCCGAATGGGACAAGTGGGTCGACTTGTTTACGGAAGAGTGCGAATACAAGGTGCAACCGCGGGAGAATTACGAGCGCGGCTTTCCACTGGCGACGCTGTCGCTCCTCAGCCGCGGCATGTTGAAGGACCGCGTTTATGGCATCCGCGAAACGCTGTTCCATGATCCGTATTACCAGCGTCATGTGGTAGGCGTGCCCCTGATCCTCAAACACGACGGCGACCTGATCGTCTCGGAAGCGAACTACGCGGTGTTCCGGACCAAGCTCAGTCAGGACTCGACCGTTTTCAACGTTGGGCGCTATCTGGACCGGGTGCGGATTACGCCCCAGGGATTGAAGTTCGAATCCCGGTTGTGCATCTATGACACCGAGATGATTCCCAACTCTCTTATTTACCCGATCTGAGGTGCGCAATGACGCAAAAATGGATAGACGTGACCGCGCGGGAAACAGTCGCGGACGACGATGTAGTCGGTATCGATGTAAATGGAAAAGAACTGGCGCTGTATAGCGTTAGCGGCGAGGTGTTCGCTACAGACAATATCTGTACGCATGGGCAGGCTCGCCTTAGCGATGGTTTTCTTGATGGCTGCGAGATTGAGTGCCCTCTGCATCAAGGCAAGTTCGATGTCCGTAATGGCAAGGCCTTGTGCGAACCGGTAAGCGAAGATATTCGTAGCTATCCCGTAAAGATAGAAGGCGGGAGGGTCTTTGTCGATCTAGTGTAGTGTTTCATTCTTGATGCTTCGTATTGAAATTACGCACTTAAAAGGCTATTCTTTCGTATCTGATAGGAGAGTGCCAGTGCGAATTGCGACCGAGCTTGTGTTGACTACCGAAGAGCATGCGGAACTTGCGGCGTTGATTCGCTCCGGTCTCACCAGTGTGAGGCTGGCGCTGCGCGCGCGCATTGTGCTGCTGGCGGCCGAGGGCGTGCAAAACAAGGACATTGCTGTGGAACTTGGCGTGGACCGTGGGCAGGTCAGGCGCTGGCGCGAACGCTACGCGCAATTTCGCCTGTCGGGCATTGAGCGAGATCTGCCGCGCGGGGCACCGCCGGTGAAGGTCGATGTTGCCCGCTTGGTTACGCTGACGACAGAGACCACACCCGAAACTGCGACGCATTGGAGCACTCGCAAGATGGCAGCCGAACTTGGTGTCAGTGCCGCCAGCGTATCTCGGCATTGGCGAGCCAAGGGTTTAAAGCCGCACCTTGTGCGCGGCTTCAAAGTTTCGCGCGATCCAAAATTTGTCGAAAAGCTCGAAGATGTAGTGGGGCTGTATTTGTCGCCTCCCGAGCATGCGATCGTGTTGTGCTGCGACGAGAAAAGCCAAGTGCAGGCACTTGATCGCACGCAGCCGGGCTTGCCGCTGAAGAAGGGGCGCGCAGCGACCATGACGCACGACTATAAACGCAATGGCACGACCACCCTGTTCGCCGCGCTGAACGTACTCGATGGTCAAGTCATCGCCCAATGTCAGCAACGCCATCGTCACGAGGAATGGCTACGCTTCCTTCGCAAGATCGACCGTGAGACACCGAAGGGAAAGACGCTGCACCTTATCTGCGACAACTACGCCACGCACAAGCATCCCAACGTGCAATCATGGCTCGAAAAACATCCGCGCTTCAACATGCATTTCACGCCGACATCGGCATCATGGTTGAACATGGTGGAGCGGTTCTTCCGAGATATTTCGGAGAATCGCCTCCGACGCGGGGTGTTCACCAGTGTGCCGGAATTGACCGCAGCGATTGAGCAATACGTCGCTCATCACAACGCCAATCCGAAGCCATTCATCTGGACCGCAACGGCCCGCGACATCCTACAAAAAGTGATTCGCGCAAACAGCCGATTAAGCGGCAAACAGAATGCAACACTACACTAGGTTCTATCTTCACGAACTAGTTTCAAATTGCTGAAAAATTATATTAATAGAATAGGAGACAAGGATGAATTCCCAGAAATTTGCGCCGGCTTTCATTGCAGGGATTATGTTGAGCGCCGCCTCTTTAGTTTCGGCACAGGTAAAAATTGGTCTGTCTGCGCCGCTCTCTGGAAGCCAAGCGTCGGTGGGACAGGACCAGATTGACGGTTTCATGCTCGCAGTTGAACAGCTGGGCAATAAGCTCGGCGGGCAAACGGTCACTATCGTCAAGGAAGACGATCAACTCAAGCCGGAAATCGGCATCCAGATCACCCGGAAGTTTTTGGACAAGGACAAAGTCGACGCGATTGTCGGCCTTGGTTTCTCTAACGTTCTGATGGCGAGCCTGAAGCCCATCGTTGAATCGGGCACTGTGGCCATTGCGACCAATGCGGGTCCGTCACCTGTTGCCGGCGCATCTTGTGCGCCCAATGTCTTTTCTGTGGCCTGGCAGAACGATGGGGCGGCCGAAGCGACGGGGAAATATATACAGGATAAAGGCCACAAAGGCGTGTACCTGATGGCGCCCAACTATCAGGCAGGCAAAGACATGCTGGCTGGATTCAAGCACTTCTACAAAGGCCGGATTGTCGATGAGGTGTATACGCAAGTCGGGCAGAGCGACTATTCAGCAGAAATCGCGCAGCTGCAAGCAGGCAAACCTGACGCCGTGTTTGCTTTCTACCCCGGCGGCATGGGCGTCAACTTTATCAAGCAACTCAGTCAGGCCGGGCTGCTTGGAAAATTCCCAAATTATTCGGTGTTTACCGTAGACGGTACGACCATGCCGGCCTTGCGTGATGCAGCTGTGGGCACTATCTCGGGAGCGATGTGGGATGCCACACTGGACAATCCGGAAAACAGGAAATTTGTCGCTGCATTCGAGGCAAGGTACAAGCACACGCCGAGTGAGTACGCTGCAACGGCTTTCGACGCTGCACAGCTTCTTGATGTCGCGATTCGAAAAGTAGCCGGCAGGACGTCGGACAAGAAGGCGTTTGCTGCGGCAGTCAAGGCATCTGGACAAGAGTTCCGCTCTGTGCGCGGTCCGTTCCGCTTTAATAACAACAATTTTCCTATTCAAAATTATTACGTCTTTCAGGTGGTGAAGGAGTCTGGCAAGCCCGCTGTAAAGCTGCTTGGCACGCCGCTTCCTGAGCATAAGGATGCCTACTACACCAAGTGCCAATTAAAGTGAGGGATAGATCATGGCGTTGAATCTTGTTCTTCCACAGCTATTAAACGGATTGCAATACGGCGTCCTTTTATTCTTGCTTGCGGCGGGCCTCACCTTGGTATTTGGCATCATGCGTTTTGTGAATCTGGCGCACGGCTCGCTGTATATGATGGGTGCATATTTTGCTGCAACGGCCTATGGTCTAACCACGTCCTTCACCTTCGCGGTCCTGGCCGCTGTCGGTGGTTGTGTTGCATTGGGATTCGTCCTTGAGAAGCTTGCCGTATCCCGCTTGTACAGCCGGGATCACCTGGACCATGTGCTGGCGACGTTTGGCATGGTGCTGTTCTTCAATGAGCTTGTTCGGATTGTCTGGGGACCCCAGCCTTATTTTCTTCCCGTGCCGACTTTCCTGGACAGCACTGTAAACCTGTTTGGAATCAGCTATCCCGCCTATCGGTTTGCGATCATCGTTGTCGGTTTATTGGTTGCGGTTGGCTCATATCTTCTGATGCATCGAACGCGGCTGGGAATGCTGATACGGGCGGGAGCAAGCAATCCGAAGATGATCGGCGCCCTGGGCATCAACATCAAGCTTCTTAATGCACTGCTGTTTAGCCTGGGAGCCGGATTGGCCGGTCTGGCGGGAGTAATGGCCAGTCCTATCCTATCCATTCAGTCGGGTATGGGTGAGCCTGTTCTGATAACGGCGCTGGTGGTCATTGTGATCGGAGGAATCGGCTCTGTGAGCGGCGCGTTTTACGCGGCGCTTATTGTCGGAATAGCGGATACCTTAGGACGTGCGTTTCTGCCTATGCTGCTGCGGGAAATGATGAGCCGGGAAATCGCCAATGCAGCCGGTCCGGCGCTGGCATCGATGCTCGTCTATGTACTGATGGCGATCGTACTTGCCATTCGGCCGCAAGGTCTGTTCACGCCATGGAGAAACTAATGCCACGTCCAATATCTTCGTCCAGGTTAAGCGTTCTGGTACCTCTGGTTTTGCTGGCGGGTCTCGCGGCCGTTCCGTTTGTGGCCTATTTCATGGGCCAGCCATTCTACGTCAGCTTCTTTGCCCGCATCATTATCTATGCGATTGCCGCCACTGCGCTTAATCTCGCCATAGGTTATGGCGGTCTGGTCAGCCTGGGGCATGCCTTATTTTTCGGCTTGGGTGCCTATAGCGTAGCGATCCCAGCTTTTTATGGCATCGATAGCGGCTGGATACATCTGCTGCTGTGCATCACCGTTTGCGCCTTGGTAGGCCTGGTTACCGGGGCAGTCAGTCTGCGGACTTCCGGCATTGCGTTCATCATGATTACGCTGGCGTTCGCGCAGATGGGTTACTTCGTGTTTGTGAGCCTCAAGCAATACGGCGGCGACGATGGCACTACCATCTCTCTGACCAGCAAGTTCTTTGGTGCAGATCTTGGCAGTGCGAACACATTGTATGCGACCGCATTCATCACGCTTTGCCTTGCGACATGGTGGATGGCGCGCATGCGCGTTGCGCCTTTTGGCATGGTGCTGCGCGGCGCCAAACAAAATGCGCGTCGAATCAATGCGGTTGGCCTGCCCAGCAAGCGATACCAGCTGTCCGCTTATGTGCTTTCAGCTGTTTTATGCGGCGTAGCTGGTTTGCTGTTTGCGAATCTAAACGCTTTTGCATCGCCAAGCAGCATGTCATGGACCGTTTCCGGAGACTTGATTGTCATGGTTGTTCTGGGCGGAATAGGCGCTGTCTTCGGACCGTTGCTGGGTGCGTTGGCGTTTCTCGGACTGGAAGAGATCCTGAAAATGTTTACCGAGCACTGGATGGTGATTTTCGGCCCGATCATTGTCCTGGTGGCGCTGCTAGGCAAGGCAGGAATTGTGGGCCTTCTTGAAATGCTGGATGGTCGGAAGGGCTCGCACAATGACGCGGGCAAACACTTGGTAAGCAGTTCCACGCACGCACACACACAGTGCAGGAGAGCAATGATGACGACAAGCCTGCTACGCACCGAGTCATTGGTCAAACGTTACGGCGGCATTCTGGTCACGGATAATGTTTCGCTGGATATCCGGCCAGGTGAACTCCACGCGATTATCGGCCCAAACGGGGCCGGCAAAACGACCCTCATCAATCAGCTGTCCGGTGAACTTCCATCGAATGGCGGCAAGGTACTATTTTCCGACATAGACGTGACAGCATTGCCTATTCATCGCCGCGTACAGTTGGGCTTGTTACGTTCCTATCAGATCACCTCCATCTTTGAGGAATTCACGGTACAGGAAAACGCAGTGCTTTCTGCGATGGGCGCGAAGGAACACGCGTTCCGTTTCTGGCAGCCTATGTTGCAGCGTAAACAACTGGTGCGCGCTGCGGATGACGCCCTGCGGGCAGCGGGTCTGGCGCATCGGGCACATGTACCGGCAGAGGACCTTGCCTATGGCGAGCGGCGACAGCTTGAATTGGCGATGGCATTGGCCGCACAGCCAAAATTTCTTCTGCTCGACGAGCCGATGGCCGGCATGAGCGTGCAGGAATCCGGCGCCGTGGTGTCTTTGCTGAAGAGCTTGAAGGGGCGCTACGCAATTTTGCTGATCGAGCACGACATGGATGCCGTGTTTGCGCTGGCAGACCGGATTACTGTCCTTGTTTACGGCAAGGTGATGTTCACTGGAACGCCCGAAGAGATCAGAAATCACCCCGAGGTGAGAGCCGTGTATCTCGGTGAAGAAGAAATATAAGGTTCAAGGAGATATTCATGAGCACATTACTTACGGTTGACGATCTGCAAGCATCCTATGGGCATGCGCAAGCGCTTTTTGGCGTGTCTTTTGAGGTCAAGGCCGGGGAGGTGGTTACGCTTCTCGGTCGTAACGGCATGGGGCGCTCCACGACCATTAAATGCCTGTTTGGCTTGCTTCCTGTCAAAGCGGGTTCCATCGCCTTCTCGGGCAAATCTATTCACAATTTCCCTTCGCATAGCATTGCCAGACTGGGCCTGGGCCTGGTACCCGAGGGTCGCCAGATATTTCCCACTCTTTCGGTCGAGGAAAATCTGATTGCTACCGCACGTGCCCCTCGACATGCGAAAGATCGTCTTCAAGAGTGGACTCTGGATCGCGTCTACGGCTTCTTTCCACGTCTTAAGGAAAGGCGCGGCAACCAAGGCTGGCAGCTGTCCGGCGGAGAACAGCAAATGTTGGCGATCGGTCGCGCACTCATGACTAATCCGCAGTTGTTGGTGCTGGATGAGGCGACAGAGGGTTTGGCGCCGCTGATTCGTACCGAAATCTGGGATGTGTTGAGCGCCCTGAAGGGCGAAGGATTAGCGCAGATTGTCATCGACAAGAACGTTGGAGCCTTACTGAAATTCGCTGACCGTCACTATGTGATGGAAAAAGGGAAAGTGGTCTGGAACGGAAGCTCCAGCGCTTTGCGGGCAGAGACGAACATTATTCATCAATATCTCGGAGTCTAAGATGGACGAAAACAAGAACGACGAGCGGGTCTTGCACAATTACTTCCGCAGCTCATCGTCATACCGTGTGCGTATCGCGCTGAATCTGAAAGGGTTGCCCTTTGAGTATGCGGCAGTACATCTCAACCGCAACGGCGGTGAACAGTTTCAAGCTGAGTTCAAAACATTGAACCCACAAGGATTGGTCCCCGTTCTCAGGGATCAGGGTCTGCATGTCAGTCAGTCCCTCGCCATTCTCGAATATCTTGAAGAAAAGTATCCCGAGCCGCCATTGCTGCCACAAGCTATCGAAGATCGGGCCTATGTGCGTCAGTTGGCTTTGGCGATAGCTTGTGAGATTCATCCGATCAATAATCTGCGCGTACTCAAATTTCTCACCGGGACTTTGGGCCTATCGGAAGAATCCAAAAGCATGTGGATAAAGCACTGGACAGAAATTGGCCTCTCGGCCTTGGAAGCCGAGCTGGCACATTCCACAAAACGCGGAAGATTTTGCTTCGGCGATGTGCCAACCATTGCGGATTGCTGTCTGGTCCCGCAGCTGTTTAATGCACGACGCTTTGCCATCGATTTAAGTCCGTATCCAACCCTGACGGCCATTGACGCCGCGTGTCAAGAATTGCCTGAGTTTCAGCGCGCTCATCCTCAATGCCAACCTGATAGTGAATGATCTGTGTGCCCGTTATCTGTCGCGTTGTTTTGAATTTTCATGGCTATGTTGTGCGTTGGGTTTCCTGCGTCAACGCGACCTGTAAATCAATACCAATCGTCATAACCTTTCAGGACGTTGTTGAACAAATCGAACTATCGGCGAAAAGAAGGTAAGCGTTCGACCAGGTCATCTGGGTCTACGCCACGTTGATCGCAGCACAGAGTTCGACGAAGAACAAAGAACAATGAAGACGAAATGCGGGTTAATTCTTTACACCTCTCGGCATACATCGAGAAAACATCAATAAGGAGGCTGCACTTAAAACACTGAATGCCGTAAAAAAAACAGGACATACAAAAGTCGTTTTAAAACAATCAGGAGACAGGATGATGAAAAAAATAGTATGTGGTGCAGTGGCGGTTTCGGCAGTGCTTTGTTCTACCGGAGTGTTGGCGCAGTCGCAGGTGACGATGTATGGGATCATCGATACCGGCGTTGAATATGTCACCCATGTCAACGCGGCCGGCGATTCGGTAGTGAGAATGCCGTCGCTGACCGGTTCATTGCCTTCCCGCATCGGATTCAAAGGCACGGAGGACCTGGGCGGCGGTTTGCAGGCCTTGTTCGTTTTGGAAAGCGGCTTCACGACCGATACCGGGGGCATGGGGCAAGGCAACCGCCTGTTTGGACGCCAGTCGTATGTCGGCCTGAAAAATGCTTACGGCACCATCATGCTGGGGCGCCAAGTGAATATGACTTACGTCGCTGCGCTCAAGGCAGATGTGATGGGGCCGAATATCTTTTCCATCAGCAGTCTTGATTCGTATCTGCCGAATGCCCGCAGCGATAATGCGATCGGGTACCTTGGCACATTCTCGAATTTCACGCTGGGCGCAACCTATAGTTTCGGGCGCGATGCCTCGTCTGCCGGCGGTCCGGCTGCGACCGGTTGCGCCGGCGAAGTCGCGGGCAATGCGAAAGCCTGTCGTCAGGTAACCGGCCTGCTGGCGTACGACAGCACCTCGTTCGGCATGGCAACTGCCTACGATATTCTTTACGGCGGTCCGGGCGCCGCTGCCGGCTTGACCAGCAGCAGCTTCAGCGATCAGCGTATTTCGCTGAATGGGTATTTCATGCTGGGTCAGACCAAGATCGGCGCCGGCCTGGTTGATCGGAAGATAAAAACAGCTGCCGATACCCATTCCGATTTGTATTACCTCGGCGCCAGCTATCCGTTTGCCGATAGTTGGGTGCTGGATGCACAGGTTTCACGCCTGAACGTCAAGGATACCAACAAGGTCTCTACCTTGGGAGTCGCGCGCGTGACATACAACCTGTCGAAACGCACGGCGTTGTATACCTCGCTTGGTTATATCCGGAATGCCGGTTCGGCAGCGGTCGCACTGGATGCCGGCGGTACCGTGGGTGCCGGCTTGAATCAGGCCGGTGTCATGACCGGCATTCGCCACACGTTCTAAGCAAGCACAAGGTCTGGGCGCTCTGGTCTGTGCCTGTCTCTCCGGATATGTGGGTCCGGAGGGACGAATCAAAAGATATCTCTCCCGGCGGCATGCAAGCGATCAAGGCCTCAGCACCGTCAATTCCTGCGAGCTTTTCAGCATGACCGGTAAAAACTCTTCTTCCAGCCAGAATGCCGTTGGGTCAATACCTTGCCGGGTAATCTCAAAACAGCTCTGAGTGGGATTTATCATGCTTTCGATTTTGAAAAATATGGGTAACGTTATCTGGCTGAATTTCAATATCGTTTCAATGCTGTATCGCGGCAGTGCCAGCGAGCCGTGATCTATCAAGACAAGAGGAGCGTCATGTTTTCAAGAGCATTCTTTATCGCGTTGTTCAGCCTCTCCGCCAGTGCCGCGGCGGGCGCGGATGACATTGTTATTACGCAGGTCGCGTCTGCGACCCATCCTGTCTCACGAGAAAATGCCAAGGGTGCGGCCGTCGGATTTGAGGCTTTCTTCGCCAGGATCAACGCCAATGGCGGTATTAACGGACGCAAGGTCGTGCTGGATGTCCGTGACGACCACTTCAGTCCTCCGCAAACCGTCAGTCTGGTAAAAGAGACGATCAGCGGATCGAAATCGTTGGCACTGTTCGCGACTGTCGGTACCGCCAACCTCGCGGAGCTGATCAAGAGCGGCACGCTGACCGCCAACGACATGGCCCTGGTCGGGCCGATCAGCGGTTTGCCGGTGTTGCTGGGGGCGCCCAATGTGTTCCCGGTGCGCGCCAGCTACATCGACGAGCTGCGGCAGATCGTCAAGCACTCGCGCACTATCCTTCGCAAACGGGCGGTTTTTCTGCACCTTGAGACGCCGCTCGCCGCTGACCTTGCCAAAGAGCTGACGATTGGCATGGGGGAAGACGGCAGGCAACTACTCGACAGTATCGCCATCGCTCCGGTGCCCGAGGCCGGGCAAATGAAACAAAACGTGCTCAAGGCGGTCGGCAAGGCACTCGCCGGTTCACCCGACATGTGCGTCGTATTCGGCCCCGGTAGCATCGGACCGGCCGTTATCGATGCCATGCGTGAGAAGGTCGGCCAGCGCGTGACGATTTACTTGATGTCGAGCAGCAGCGCGGACGATATCATCCGGATGTCGGGTGTCCAGAACGCCAATGGTGTCATCATTTCGCAGGCCTTGCCGTTGCCGACCGACGCCGGAAACCGCAGCGTACGACAATATCTGGCCGACATGAAGAAGTACGCGCCGACGGAGAAGGTGTCCCATCTGACGCTGGAAGGCTATCTAGGTGCGCGCATTCTTTACGAAGGCATCAAGAGGGCGGGTTCCAACCTGACCCGCGCGTCTCTCCTTGCCAGCCTCAATTCGCTCGGCAGGTTCGACATTGGCGATTTCGAAGTGAATTACAGCGCAGACCGCAAACACGGCAGCACGCTGGTCGATATGACACTCATCAATAAATCCGGTTATCTCATCCATTGATCCATCGTGGCGAAGGCCATGGATGCAGCCTGCGATTTGTATTACCTCGGTTGGCTATATCCTTCGTTTTCGCCATCAGCGAGCGGAGCCGTTGCGGCCAAAGAGCATGGCCTCGATTGTTTGGCATTATTGCCATTGCATTTGTCACGGCGTGTGGTCGCGGTTGGCGTTAATTCACCGGTGAAACATCTTAAGCAGCCTGTTCTGCTGTTTAACAGCGAACGTGCTCATCTGGTCAAACTGCTGCAAAAGATATTTTTGGCACACTGCGACGGATGCCAACTGTAGTCACCGCACGACTTCGTTTCGCACGGTCCATTTGACGTCGGCGCCAACACCCATGAAAATACCGTGATCAATAGCGTGGGTTTCAATCACGTTGCGTTTACGCTCTTCGGTGCGCCCGTCAAGTGTGTAGATTTGTGCGCATGGCATAGATTCCTTCTTTATACAAATCGCATACTGGTCTCGCCCATCCCTTGTCCGCGTAGTGTCACAAAATCGCCTGCCTGGACCGACACGGCTTCAGTGATGCCACCCGAGAGAATAAGACTACCCGCCGGAATGCTCTCCCCACGCGCGTTCAGGTGGTTTGCCAGCATGGCTATTGCAGCAGCGGGGTGTCCCAGCACGGCTGAACCGTCGCCAGACGCAACAACCTGTCCGTTTATCTCCAACACGATACCCACCGTGCGCAAATCCACGCCCGACACCGGCATTGACTGGCCGCCCACCACGAAGCGAGCTGCTGAGGTGTTGTCTGCCACCACGCTTTTTAGATCAAACTTGAAATCACGGTAGCGACTGTCAATCACTTCAATGCCCAACATCACAAAGTCGGTGGCGGCCAGCACATCATCGATTTGGCAATCCGGACCGCGCAATTCGCTTTTCGTCACAAATGCGATCTCGGGCTCAACTTTGGGATGAATCAATGCGCTCACACGGCACTCGCCACCGTCCGTCAAGGCATAGTCATCGGTCAAGAAACCAAACACGGGCGAGGTCACGCCCATTTGTTTCATTTTGGCATGCGAGGTGAGGCCGGCCTTGGAGCCAATGATGCGACTGCCGCGCGCGACTTTACGTAGACGGATTGCGTCCTGGATGGCATAGGCGTCGTCCCAATCCATCCCGGGATACTCGGCGGTAATCATGGTAGTGTCCTTGGCTTGGAGCTGGCAGTCTTCCAACTGTTCAGCCAAGGCAGCAATTGTTGTAATGTCGAGTTTCATTTGGTTCTAAATCAAAAGTTCTGCGTCGTATGGCGCTGTAGCGCTGACGGATGTCAATTTCCGTTGCCCGATTCTTTTAATAGACCATCAAGCCATTCCAAAAAATCGGTTTTCATGGCCAAACTGATGCCATGGTCAATGGGGTAAAGATGCGTGAGATGCGCCACACCCAATTCGCCCAACAATTGGTCCGAGCGTTGCGCCCACATCACTGGCAGCTTGGTATCAAACTCGCCATGGCCGATAAAAGCGCGCAGGTTTACTAGCCGCGCTTTGTCGGCAATATGGGGGGTGAGCTCGGGCAGGATGCGCCCAGACAAAATGCCAAAGCCCGCGACGCGTTCGGGTGCGCTTAGGGCCACACTTGCACTGAGGATGCCGCCCTGGCTGAAACCAGCAATGACCGTGTTGTGCACCGAGATGCCATACCGCGCCTGCACCTTTTGGACAAAATGGATCAAGGCCTCCCGGCTGCTCTCGGCTTCTTCAGCCACGATGCTGGGGCCTGCCTGGGTGAATGCAACCCTGAACCAGGCAAACTGCTGCGCCCCCAGTTGCAATGGACCGCGCGGGAAGATCACCAGGGTTTGTGGGTCTATGCCCGCGGCAAAGTCGATCAAGTTCGTCTCATTGCCACCGACGCCATGCAGAAGGACCACACACCGGGTGGGATTGAGCGGCACCGGTTGCCGCACCCGATAAGACAGGCCCAGGTCGGCATCCGTGTGCAGGTTTGGAGTGGATGGGATTGTGCTCATATTGTAATTTCCTTCTATGTTCAGACTATGGCGCCACTGAAACAGCGGCGGGCTGTGGCATGCCCCAGACATACGAATCCATGGATAGTACGCCGTGGGTGATACCACCATCAATGGCTTGTACGGTATCGGAATCGCTCTGCGCGCCCAGCGCTACCAGCAAAGGAAGGAAATGCTCTTCCGTTGGGTGCGCCCTCTCGGCATGCGGTGCTTCGGTGCGGTATCGGATGATCTGACTTGTCGCGTTGGCAAGCACCGCATTGTGTACCCAGGCGGAGAATTCCCTGACATATGCCGCTGGTGCACTGCCCGATTGGCGGAACTCAAAAAGGTTGTGCGTCATGCTGCCGGAAGCGACGATAAGCACGCCTAGCTCACGCAGTGGCGCCATGGCCTGTCCCAGCTTCACAGCCTGCAGACTGCTCAAGTTGTGGGGCATGGATACCTGAAACACCGGAACATTCGCTTTGGGCAGTAGGTACATCAATGGAACCCAGGCACCGTGATCGCGTCCGTGCTGCGCATCGAGTTCCGTCGTAAAGCCCGCTGCGGTCAGCAACTTGGCTGCCTCTTTGGCTAGTTCCGGCTGACCCGAGGCAGGATACTGCAATGCATACAGGCTGGACGGGAAGCCGCCGAAGTCATGCACCGTCCCGGGCTGTTCGCTGCTCATCACCTTCACGCCATGTGTTTGCCAGTGTGGCGATACCACCAACACTGCTTTAAGTGCAGGGAGCTGCTCGCCCAGTTCGTGCAGGCGGGGGCCAAGCACTCCGGGCTCCATGGCAAAGGTGGGGGCGCCATGCGAGATAAAAAATACCGGCGCTTGAGTAGTGGATGTCATGTTGTTTCCGATTCAATCAGCGGTCGTTGCGCGCATCAACACTCCATTCACCCGCACCATTGGCAGCCAGCGCCAGCAAGCCGGCGACCACTGCGATGTTCTTGAAGAACAGCAGTTGTGTGACGAATGCCTGGTCAGCAGGCGCTCCCCAATAGGCGTGGAAGAAGAAGCTCGCCACCAGCGTGAACGCCGCCAGGACCAAGGCCGCAAAGCGTGTGCCGAATCCTGCCAGTAGCGCCAGGCTACCCAAAATTTCAACGGTCAGCGCCAACGCTGCACCGAGGGTGGGAAGTGGCAGGCCCACAGAAGAGATGTAGCCTACGGTTCCGGCGAAGCCGGTCAGCTTGCCGATACCTGCGGGAAGGAAGAACGCGACGAACAGCAGGCGAGAAGCCAGGGTGAGGCTATTTTGAACAGACTTTGACATGATGATTTCCCAAAAAATGAAATGAACTAAATGATTGATTTGGCGGGATCTCCGCAGGGCTTGGCTCTTGCAGAAATTCCGTCTTTTTAAGCGCGTTTGATCCAGGTGGGCGCAATGGAAGTGCCCAGACCCGCGCCGTAGCCCAGATAAATGTTGAAGCCGGCCACCGGTTCCAGGTAGCGGGCATTCTTCAGGCCACCGGCATCCATTGTGGCAAAACCCATACTCTCGGCCAGCGCCTTGGCAGTCTGCCTGCCACGCTCGCTGTCACTGGCAATAAACACCGAGACGGTCTGGCCGTTGCCAAAATCAGCGCCGTCCGACAGCACCTGTGCAAACACCGTGTTGAATGCCTTGACAACTTCAGCGCCCGGAATGGCCTTGGCGATTTCTTCGGATGCAGAGGTGCTGTGACCCAGGGTCAATCCCATATAATCGGCAGTCAGTGGGTTGGTGATATCGATGACGACCTTGCCTGACAAGTCGCCCACGCTCTTCAATGCACCAACGGCATCGTCGTAGCTGGTTGCCAGCACGACCACGTCGGCAGCTGCCGCCGCGTTGGCTGCAACAACGGCAATAGCGCCTGGATTGGAAGCAGCCACAGTCTGTGCTTTTTCCAGATTGCGGGCGGTTACGGTGACCTGGTGGCCAGCGCGGGTGAGTTGTTTGACGAAGGCTGAGCCCATGTTGCCGGCGCCAATGACTGTTACTTTCATGACGTTTCCTTTTTGTTGGTTGAACTTGTCTGTTTGCAAATACTGCATCGGCGCAACGGAATGTTTTGCGGTGCATGGGATAGACTGTATTGATTCTTTGAGAGAAGATAAATACCGAAAATTCAGATTTATTGTTTCACCAGGAGGGACAATGGACCGATTCCTTGAAATGCAGACTTTCAATGCGGTGGTCGATGCAGGCAGCTTCGTCAAGGCGGCAGACGCTTTGGATATGTCCAAGGCCGCGGTATCGCGGTATGTGGTCGACATGGAAACCCGCTTGGGAGTGCGGCTACTGCACCGCACAACGCGGCGGCTATCTTTGACCGATGAAGGGCAAGTTTTTTATGCCCGCAGCAAGGAGCTGCTGGCAGAACTGCAAGAGGCCGAGGATGAAATCACTTCGCGCAGGGACGCCGCAAGTGGCTTATTGCGCATCAATGCACCATTTACCTTTGGCATTCTTCATCTGGCCCCACTATGGGGCGCGTTCAAAGCCCAACATCCAAAAGTAACACTGGACGTGACACTGGCAGATCGCCTGGTCGATTTGGTGGAGGAAGGCTACGACGTCGCCATCCGCATTGCCACGTTGGAAAGCTCAACTTTGGTGAGCAAGCGACTGGCGACCACCCGCATGGTGCTCTGCGCATCACCGACCTATCTGGAGCAACACGGAACGCCCACGCATCCGGCTGATTTGGTGCAGCACTCGGTTATTTCCTATAGCTATTGGGCAACCAAAGACGAATGGCGGTTTAACGGACCAGAGGGCCCCGTGAGCGTCAAGACCAACCCGTGCATCCATACCAATAATGGTGATACGTGCCGGGCCGCAGCATTGTCACATCAGGGCGTGATCCTGCAGCCTACTTTCCTGGTCGGAAAGGATTTGTCAGACGGCACCTTGGTTGAGTTGATGCCGGAGTTTCGGTCAATCGAGTTGGGTATCTATGCGGTCTATCCCACGCGCAAACATGTCTCGGCCAAAGTGCGTGCACTCATTGAGTTTCTGGCGGCCAGTTTTGCCGGCCGTGGAGCATCATGGTTGACAGTGCCCCATGTGTAGCCAACTCAGAAGCCAACTCAGGATAGGAGGCGGGCAAGATGCTACCTCAGGATTGAGGCCCTACGATCAACTCGCGTCCCATGAATTGCGTTGATCGAAAGCACCTTTGTGAGGAAAGTATGACTGGCAGCAACGTCCATGTGTCACAGGATGCCCGTTTTCAAAGTGACATTAATTGGGTGTTTATGTCCTACGAGAAGTACACGAACTTATGTGGATTCTTAAGGGCCTCAAAACTCATATGCTCGTCCGCGTTTGTATTTTCACCGTTAATGCTACAAAACCTGAAATAATCTAATTCGGAAAGGTGTGGGTTATTCAGTCCACCGGCTGCTTTTCGCGCAAGGCCTCGCTAATTTTTTCCACCGCCGCATGTAGCGGACCTGCATAACGCAGCACCGCCTCGTCGAGGTGCAATGCACGTGTCAGGTACACCACATTCAGACTCCCCAGTACCCGGTTTTCGTAGATGATCGGCATTGCAATTGCCCCGAATTTTTTTTCGGTGTCCCATTCTCCAGCGTTGGATCCGAATCCGTCGGCACGAACCCTTCGCACCAGATTCGCGATGAAACGGCTGTCCGCCGCGAGGCGCCCTTGTTCATCGTTGCTGGCGCGAAGCAGTTGCAGAATCTGTTCGCGCTCCTCCTCGCCGCAGTACGCAAAATACGCTCGCCCGGAGGCAGTTAACAGGATCGGCAGTCGCCGCCTGCTCTACGACCTTCAAAAATTGCATCCATTGCAGATAATCTATATTTTGATCCATTTATTATTTCCATTGTAGAAATAATATGTTGCGATTTTTGACCTTTATCGTGATGCGGACAACAACTAAACTGTATTTTATGGAGTAGCACTTATAAACGAGTGCTACTTCTCCGAGGCCGGACCCGATGGGCAGCAACATGCTGGAGCGCTGAGTCCGGAGTCATCAACCACACTTTTTGGAGAATAAAAATGAACCCCAAACAATTGATCGCTGTCGTTACCATGTTGACCGCCAGCGCTTTCACCTTTGCCGGATCGCTACCCAGGATTGATCTTCTGGGCGATCCGATACCAGTATCAGCAGCCACCCGAACAATCGTCATTACTCCGGACACCAAGTACGTGAACGTCATCGGTGGTGAAACGGTCAGGTTCGTTGTGGGCGACAAATCATTTGCCTGGAATTTTGATGGCCCAATGGAAATTTCCTCATTCGACTTAAACCGAACCGCACCACCAAGCGTGCTTAACCACAAAGTGATGGCCTACATCGTGCCGAATCCTCTATACCTGCCATGATCATGGGCGAGGTGTTAGGCATGCTGAGTGCTTAGGTTGGTCGACTTTTGCGTGATCGATACCAGTTCGGCGACGTCTGCCATATCGTTCGCGCGCGCGCTAAGGCGTTTCGCGTTCACGTCATAGTTCGCCATTGCGTTCAGTAGGGCGTTGGCGCATGCATAAGAAGAATTAAATGGAATGTGGTCTTACATCCATGCGTTATGGAATTTTTTGCGCGCTGCGAACGGATTTCCAGCGTCCAGTATCCGATTGAGAGTCGCCACGCAGATGGTGGTTTCCGCGCCCGACCATACAACATGCGCCGAGGTGCCATGTTTTTGCCGTCGATCACAGAGGGTATGTGCCGAATGGGCCACGGAATTTACCGATCGACAGCAGCATGAAAGCGGTTGTAGTTCCTTAAAAATGTCCATTAATACGGAGACGGAAATGACGATGAGAAATATCCTGGCGCTTGCGGGAGTGACGACAGTGTGCGCAGGTGCCTGGTGCGATGCCGCAGCGCAAAGCAGTGTCACGCTCTATGGGACGGTGGACACCGCCCTGGTGTATACCAGCAATCAAAAGGGAGCGTCGAATACCTACCTGCGTACCGGCAACCTTGCTGCCAGTAAACTGGGTTTCAAGGGTACGGAAGACTTGGGCGGCGGAACGCAAGCACTATTCCTCCTGGAAAACGGATTCGACACCAACACTGGCGCTCTGAGTTCCCCTGGCGTTTTGTTCAACCGACAGGCATATGTCGGTCTGTCCAATACCCGCTACGGCACCCTGACCGCTGGGCGGCAATATACACCGTATTATCTTTTTGTCGGACCGGTCGGTCCCGCCAGTGTCCTGACTGGCGCCACCGGCGCGCATCCGGGTGACATCGACGGGCTCGATACCACGATTCGGAGCAGCAATTCGTTAACCTATACGTCGCCGATCTGGTCGGGGGCACAAATCAGTGCGTTGGTTGGTTTGGGAGAGGTAGCTGGCCGACCCTCAATTGGCAGCACGCTGAGCGCCGCGTTTAAATACGACTACAACGCCTGGAATTTTGCGCTGGGCTATCAGAAGCTGAAAAATGGACCGACGCCAGGCGTCTGGAATCCGACTGCCTCGGCCAGCTTCAGCACGTCGCCGATCAACAACGGGTATGCCTCTGCCGATTCGGTGCAATACATTGCCGCAGCGGCGCGCTATACGGTCGGCAAACTGGCGCTCGGCGTAAATGCGACAAATGTGGCGTATCGCCCGAACAATGGTTCATTGTTTAGAGATACCGCAAGCTTCAATACCGTCGGACTGCTGTCGACTTACCAGCTCACGCCTGCGGTATTCGTCAGCGCCGGCTATAGCTACACCCGGGAAAATGCCGCCAATGGCATTACCGATCCGGCGAAATACCATCAACTGTCGTTGGAACAAACCTATTCGTTCTCCAAGCGAACCGCGTTTTACCTGCTGGAGGCCTATCAGATGGCCAAGGGGAAGACGCTTGGCGCGGCGGGGACTGGCAATCAGTTCAATGCGGTGGCAGTGGTCGGAGATTCGCAAACCGGGTCGCCATCTTCCGGCCGTAATCAGACCGTCCTGATGGCCGGCGTGCGCCATTCCTTTTGACACTCTTCTGAGACAGGCACTTTCTATGAATCATCCTGGCAAAGTCGTTGAAAATCACGGTCCATCCAATCTCACACGGCGGAAATTGCTGGTCGGTTTGCTGTCCGCTTATAGCGCCTCCCTGATCCCCTGGGCGCTGGCGCAACCGGTGGCCAACGTTGAACGTGGCGCATTTTTGGCGGTTTCCGCGATCCTCGCCGGCCGTCAAGCCCTCGATGCGGTGCAGGCAAAGCGCCTGTATGACGCCCTTACTGCCGACGATCCCGGCTTTCCTGCGGCCGCACGGGCGCTGCTCGCGCTGATCAACGAACGAAAAATCGACCCGCTTCAATTGCAGAAGGTGCTAGACGCCGAGCACTCGCCGCTGGCCGCATTGCCGCGCAAAATCGTGACGGCATGGTTCATGGGCATCGTCGGCAGCGGCGAGCACGCGCGCTGCATTGCATACGAAACCGCACTCAACGCCGTGATCGTCGAAGACGTGTTGAAACCACCCACTTACGCCTATGGCGTGTATGGTAGTTGGGCAAAGAAACCACTTTAAGGAGCGCCAGATGTCGGAACAATTGTCGGCTGACTTCGTTGTAATCGGCTCAGGAATCATTGGGTCATTGACAGCGCACAAACTTTTGAAACAAGGCGCTTCGGTCTTGATCCTTGAAGCGGGGCCGCGCATCACTCGCGACATTATCGTCGCCCGATTCCGCAATTCGCCCCGCAAGGGTGACTGGATGTCGCCATATCCGTCAACCTCATGGGCGCCACATCCGATTTTCCAGCCGAAGGACAACGGCTATCTGGTGCAGGCCGGACCCTATCCGTATCCGGCGGAGTACATCCGTCAGGTTGGCGGCACCAGCTGGCATTGGGCAGCGCAAGCCTGGCGAGTGGTGCCGAACGACATGCGGATCAAGAGTCTGTATGGGGTCGGCGTCGACTGGCCGCTCACGTACGAGGAACTCGATCCCTATTATCAGGAAGCCGAAGAGATCATGGGGGTATCGGGCGCGCCCAACACCGGCTCGCCGCGCAGCAAACCGTTCCCGATGGAACCCGTCGCCGAAACCTGGGCGATGCGCCGCTTCCGTGAACGGCTCGCGCCCGGCGGCTATGAAGTCGTCGCCAATACCACCGCGCGCAACAGCCGGTCTTACGATGGCCGGCCGGCTTGCTGCGGCAACAACAGTTGCCAACCGATCTGCCCGATCGATGCCCAGTACCACGGCGGTCTTGCAGCGGACGCCGCCGAGGCCGCCGGCGCAAAACTGATCCCGAATGCGAACGTCTACAAGATCGAGCATGACGCACAGGGTCGCATTGCCGCAGTCCACTACTACGATCCAGACAAAACCTCACATCGCGTCACAGGCAAAACCTTTATTCTCGCGGCCAACGGCATCGAAAGCCCGAAACTATTGTTGCTGTCGGCCAGCGATAAATACCGCAATGGCCTGGCGAACAGTTCCGACATGGTCGGCCGCAACCTGATGGACCACCCGAGCACTTCACTGACGTTCGACGCAGAGGAAGAGTTATGGCTCGGACGCGGACCGCAAAGCCCCAGCTCTATCAATACCCTGCGCGATGGCCCGTTCCGTTCTGAGCATGCGCCGTATCGCCTTGATTTCACCAACATTTCGCAAGTGTTGAACGCCACCCAGGCCTTGATCGCCGAGGGGGTGTATGGCCCGGAATTCGAGAAACAATTGCGTTATCGCGCGGCGCACCAAGTCAACGTCAAGAACGTTCTCGAGGTGTTGCCCAATCCGGAAAATCGCATCACGCTCAGCGCGCAGAAGGATGCCATGGGCATCCCGAAACCAGAGGCGCACTATGCGATTGATGAATACACGCGTCGCGGGGCCGAAGTATCAAAGGCCGATTTCACGCGCATTGCAGAGTTGATGGGCGGCACCAACCTGCGCTACAGCGCAGAAGGCAATTTCGCCAACAATCAGCACATCACCGGCACGATGAGCATGGGCAATGACCCGAAGACCTCGGTCGTCGATCGCTTCGGACGCACGCATGACCACGAAAATCTGTTCATCGTCAGTACCGGCGTCATGCCGACTGCGGCGACCTGCAACTCGACACAGACTGGATTGGCGCTGGCGCTTAGAACTGCGCAGCACATACTAGAGCAATTCAACGTGCGTACGCCAAGTTCGGCTACGTCGAAATTCTCATCGTTAAGGTAGCCTTCAATGAAATTGATGACACGCCTACACGTTAATCTCGGCACCGTGGTGCTGGTGCTGGTGCTGGCGCTTGTGAGCTTGAACGTTTGTGCCGCCACAGCGCCAGATACCGTAAATACCGAGCTGATCAAACGCGGCCAGTATCTGGCGACCGCTGGCGACTGCATAGCTTGCCACAGCGCACCTGGCGGTAAGCCAATGGCCGGCGGACTGTCGCTGCCGACGCCGCTAGGCCCCATCGTTTCAACCAACATCACGCCCTCGAAAACACACGGCATCGGCAACTATACGCAGGCACAATTCAACGATGCCTTGCGCAAAGGCGTACGTGCGGATGGGCAGCATCTCTATCCAGCGATGCCGTATACGTCGTACGCGACAGTCACGGACGATGATGCGCAGGCGCTGTACGCCTATTTCATGCATGCAGTTGCGCCGGTCGATCTGACAACTCCTGCCACGGATCTGCCGTTTCCTTTCAACATCCGGCTTTCGATGGCGGCCTGGAATCTGCTATTTCTCGACAATAAGCCGTTCGTACCTGACGCCAGCAAAAGCCCGGAGTGGAATCGCGGCGCCTACCTGACGCGTGGGCTCGCGCATTGCAGCGCCTGCCACACGCCACGGAATATGCTGATGGCGGAAGACCTATCGCACGAACTCGGCGGTGGCGATGTCGGTGCCTGGCACGCGCCCAATATCACGTCGGACGCGAATAGCGGCGTCGGCGGATGGCGCGAACAGGAAATCGTCGACTACATGCGATTCGGCCATGTTGCCAACAAAGCGCAGGCAGCAGGCCCGATGGCTGAGGCGGTCGATAACAGCCTGCGGCATCTGAATGCTGATGACTTGCGTGCGATTGCGACCTATCTGAAGACAGTGCCCGCGCTACGCGAATCGGCTGACACCCACCCGGTATACGCGTGGGGTGCGGCCGCCGATGACTTGAACAGCATCCGGGGTGTGGCCTTGCCCAAGGATCTGAACCAGATGACCGGCCCCCAACTCTATGACGCCCACTGCGCGACTTGCCACCAGGCCCGCGGCCAGGGGAGTTTTGATGGTGGTCTGCCGCCGCTGTTTCACAACACAGCCCTGGGCAGTACCAACACCAACAATCTGGTGCTGGTGCTGCTCGAAGGCATACAGCGGCACACGGATTCCTCCGAGGTGTTAATGCCGGGTTTTAAAAAGACGCTGTCGGATCAACAGATCGCGACGCTTGGGAACTATCTGACGAGAAATTTTGGCAACCCCAAAGCCGTGGTTAGCGCCGAACAGGTGAAAGTGCTGCGCGCGGGTGGTGGTTCGTCCAGCTTGGTCGTGGCAGCGCAAGCGGGGATGGGGGTGTTCATTATCGTGATCATCGCCGCAATCTTTGCATTCATCCGGCGCAAGCGACGAAATGCGCAAGGTCTAACGTAAAAGTACGCGCTCTTAAACTTTGCCATGGGCTAGACTGACGTTTTGTCGACTGGTGAATAGCGATGCCAAAGTGAAAAAGCATTGAAGAGTTATTCAAACAGGTGAAAGTCGAGGCCGACGTGCTGGAGTTGTTACACGACATCACGGAATCGGCGCCATGAGTCGCTACGCGGCCCGAAAATGGCTGCCGCATGAGCGGCCTACGCTGCCGGGCTCGCCTTCGACGCCGAACCATTCGACGCCGCTCCGGTTCGCCTACGCCGTTGTGGGATTCATCGTCGCCATCACCGGCGGTTTGGGCAACGCGCTGGTGTCCGTCAACCTGCTTAACCTGCAGGGCATATTGGGCGCCTACTCGACCGAGGTGGCTTGGCTGCCGGCGGCTTATGTGACGACCAATGTGTCAATAAACCTGCTGCTGGTGAAGTTTCACCAGCAGTTCGGGCTGCGCCTGTTCACCGAGGCGTGTCTGGTGCTGTACGCGCTGCTGACGTTTGCACATTTGTTCGTCAACAACCTGAACTCCGCCATTGCCGTACGGGCCGCCCATGGCATGGCGGGCGCCGTGCTCAGTACGTTGGGACTCTATTACATGCTGCAAGCCTTTCCCGCCAAATGGCGCTTGAAGGGAATCGCCGTAGGGCTCGGCGCCTCGCAACTGGCGTTGCCAATGGCCCGGATTTTTTCCACTGATCTGCAGCAGATCGCGGCGTGGCGCGGGCTGTAGCTGTTCGAGCTGGAGCTGGGGCTGGCGCTGCTCTCGCTGGGATGCGTGCTGCTGCTCAAACTGCCGCCCAGCGACCGGATCAAGACCTTAGTGAAACTCGATTTCCTCACCTTCGGCCTGTTCGCACCGGGTGTGGCGTTGTTGTGCGCTGTGCTCTCAATGGGCCGCATCTTCTGGTGGTTGGAGACAGCCTGGAATACAATTTTGTTTAACGATCAAAGGCCTGTTTGGCTTGGCGCTGCGACCAGCGACTAGTTTAGTTGTTGTCTATTTGATAGGCGGCTATTTATTTGAAAATGAGACGAGTACACTTATACTTTCATATTGAAGCAAGGCGTTGTTAGCATTGCAGCAGACTTTTGCGGGGTAAGATTATGCGGTACTGGCGTCTCGGCCAGCCTCTCGAAGGACAACTGAATCTTACTCGGGTAGCTGGACTCGTCGCAGCGATTGGGCACGACGACATCAATGCCTTTGCTGAGGAAATGCTGAAGACACTGAACGGTATCGTGCCCGTCTCCCAGTGCACCATATTTGCTTACGAGTTTGGTAATCGGCCAAGGACGATAGCGGTTGCCGACCACCGCGGCGGGAAGTTTCTCCACGACATTGCTGAGACTTATGCCAGGCGTTTTTATTCCTTCGACGGCAACCAGGAGATTGTATCTGCCGCAAAAGTGGAAAGGTTCGACCCGGCTATCCTGTTACATCACCAAACGGGGGAGGATATAGCTCACGAGGGCTACCGAGCCGCCTGTTACAAACGACCCAATGTTTCGGATCGCGTCTCACTTCTCTTGCAACCAACGAAAAATGTCTGGTTATCGGTAAATTTCTACCGGGACCGCGATCAAGGTAAATTTCTCCCCGACGAGATCCAGCGGATTGAAACGCTTACTCCTATCTTCGCCCATGCAGCCAGGCATCACTACGCTATCTGCGGTCAAAATCAGCTGGGCGTCTCGCAATTAATGCTGGCGCGAGTCCGCAGCGCTTGCCCAGATCTGTCGAAGCGCGAGCTGGATGTCCTCCGCGGTGTTTTGGAAGGTCACACCGCTGCCGAAATAGCAGAGCTGATGGGTATCAAGCCGTCCAGTGTCTTGACTTACCAGAAACGGGCCTACCAGCGCTTAGGTATTTCGAGCCAGCGTCAGTTGTTTGCACTTTGCCTATTCCCTGGAAAGCCATAACAGCAACCAAGAAAATCGAAGCGGCAATCGACGGGCAGCACGCTCGAGCAACGCGTCAATGCGCCCACCTCGCGCCACTCGAGCCATTCCGTCGAATATCTATGATCGCTACTCCTCAAGTGCATTCACCCCTGATATCGCCGCCTTCATTGAGGTCCGCGCAGGATCTGCTTGTCCGCAAAGATCGTTGTCCCCAAAATGGGGACAGAACGCAATCCGCTGCAGTTCATACTCGCCCAATCGTCATCCGCACAACCCTCCACATCTTTGAGAGTTAATAGCGCTGATAAATATAAAACATAACTAACGACCAAGGAGACATGAAATGGATTCGATCAGAAAGCCTGCCCAAGGCCTCCCCAAACATACGTTGATGGGGGGCGCTCTGCCCCAGTTCGAGCAGCACGTCATCAGCAAGGTCTCAAAGCACCTGCTGTGGTTCTTGTTCCTGCTATTCATGTTTTCATTTCTGGATCGAATCAACATCGGCTTTGCCGGCCTTACGATGATGAAGGATCTGGGCCTCACCGGGACGCAGTTTGGCTTGGCCACGACGATGTTCTACATCGCTTATATTGCATTTGGCATCCCGAGCAACATGGTCTTGGCGCGCATTGGCGCGAGAAAATGGATCGGCAGCATCATGATTGCCTGGGGATTGGCTTCCACTGCGACGATGTTCGCAACTAGTCCAGGCACTCTGTATCTGCTCCGCATCATGGTCGGCATCACGGAAGCAGGCTTTCTGCCAGGCATGCTGCTTTACCTCACTTACTGGTTTCCAAGCACTTACCGCGCCCGTGCGAATGCCTTGTTCATGATCGCTATGCCCGTCACCGCAGCCGTGGGATCAGCTCTCTCAGGCTACATTCTCAGTATGGACGGGATGTTCGGAATAAAAGGCTGGCAATGGCTGTTTCTGCTGGAGGGGCTGCCTTCGGCAATTTTAGGGCTGGTTGTCTATTTCTACCTCGACGACACTCCGCAAAAGTCGGTCTGGCTTAGCGCGGAAGAGAAAGAAGTTCTCTCGCAGATGCTTTTTGCCGAGCATAAATCCGACCCGGTTGCCGAAATTAATCGAGAGAAGAAAAGCATTCTTGGCGAGTTGACGTCACCGACGCTCATCAAGTTTGGCATTGCCTACTTTTGTCTCGTTAATACGCTGGCCATGGTCGCAGTCTGGACGCCGCTTATTGTGAAGAGCTTTAGCACTGGCGCTAGTAACACCACGATCGGCTTGTTGGCCGCCATTCCGCAGGTCTGCACGATCATCGGGATGATTTGGTGGGGACGGCATTCCGATCGCGGGCAGGAACGCAAGTGGCACATTGTGCTGCCGATGCTGCTCTCTGCAGTCGGTTGGCTATGCACAGCTTACTCAACCAATCCTGTCATCCAGTTGGCCGGGATCTGCCTTGCCTCGACCGGTGCCTACACGGCGATGTCCATCTTTTGGACGACGCCGGATCACGCCCTCAGTTTTGGAGCAAGAGCGGTCGGGATCGCCGCGATCAATGCGACCGGCAACATTGGCTCGGCGCTAAACCCGGTGGTAGTGGGGTGGCTGAAAGATGTCACTCACAGTTTCTCCGCCGGATTGCTGTATGCCGGAGTTCTGCTAGTCATTGGCGCTATCGTGACCCTGACGCTCCCGATCCCTTTGCCGACGAAGCGGGTTATCCAATGAGGCGGGCCAACCAGTCGTTCGTGCTGCGTCGCCATGGTTCCGATCACGATTCTGGAGCTGGCTTGCCCCCACGTTCGGGCGGTCCCATCGCATACCACACATGACTTTTACCGACCGTAGCGCACGTCAGATGATACGGTGAATGACGACTTCAAGGACAACTGGGGAATTCAATGAATTACGATTTCAAGCCGTACCCGTTTATGGCCAAACACTACGAGGCCAAGCTGCCGCTTCAGGAGGGGCAGTCGAAGACGGAGCGATCTCGGGTGGTGATCGTCGGCGGTGGGCCGGTTGGCCTTGCCACGGCCTTGGGTCTCGCCAACTATGGGGTGCCGTCCGTATTGATCGAAGCTGACGACAGCGTTTGCAGCGGTAGCCGCGCGATCTGCATCTCCAGGCGCAGTCTCGAAATTATCGAACGTCTGGGCGCGCTCGAAGGATTTCTGGACAAGGGATTGCCATGGGCCGGCGGACGCAGTTTCTATCGTGACACTGAGGTGCTTCATTTCACGATGCCCCAGGACGATAATCAGAAACTGCCGCCGATGGTGAACCTGGCGCAATACCACATTGAGCAATTCCTGCTGGATGCGGCGGAAAAGAAAGCCGATCTGATCGATATCCGCTGGCAGACCAGGGTCACTGGAATCAATACGCGCGAGGACGGAGTGACGCTCAATCTCTCCACGCCGGATGGTTCCTATGACCTGGAAACCGACTGGCTAATCGCCTCCGACGGCGGTCGCAGTACGGTGCGAGAGTCGCTCGGCCTGCACCTCAAGGGGACCAGTTATGAGGGCCGCTACGTGATCGTCGATATTGCACTCCAAAGCAATCGGCCGACCGAGCGCCTGGCATATTTCGATCCACCGTCCAATCCGGGTTCCACTGTCCTCGTGCACAAGCAGCCGGACAGTGTCTGGCGCATCGACTATCAGTTGCGCGAAGATGAAGATCCGGAACAAGCGGTCAAGACGGAAAATGTGATCCCTCGCGTGCAGAACCTACTGAAAATGATGGGGGAGGGCGGCGAATGGTCCCCGATCTGGATCACCATCTATAAGGCCAACGCCCTGACGCTGGAAAGATATCGCCATGGGCGCGTCCTGTTCGCGGGCGATGCTGCGCATCTCGTGCCGATCTTTGGCGTGCGGGGTGCGAATTCGGGGATCGATGACGCCGACAACCTGGCCTGGAAACTGGCTTTTGTAGTCAAGGGACTGGCCTCGGATCGGCTACTCGATAGCTATTCCGACGAGCGCGTGTTTGCTGCGTACGAAAACCTCAGCTATGGCACAAAGAGCACGGAATTCATGGCGCCCCCTTCTTTTGCCTTTGAACTGATGCGAACAGCAGTGCTTAGTCTCGCCGTGAAGCATCCCTGCGTTAGTTCCCTGATCAACCCACGGCAGACCAATGCGATTACCTATGTGGATTCTCCGCTCAACCATCATGCTGTCGCGCGGTCAGCGGGATTTACAGCAGGGCCACAGCCGGGGGCCATTTTGCCAGAGTGTCCGATCACCATCTCCGATGCGGGGGAGATAAGAGAGGCCCATCTGACCGATCTGCTTGGGCCATGGTTCACGGCCTTTTACTTCAGTGACGATGGAACGCTGCCGACCGATCTGGCGGCCGTGTACAAGAATCTATCCGACAGCAAAGTGCCATTCAAGCTTATTCCGCTTACGCGGCATATCGCCTCCAATGCAGACGAGCAATTCGGATGGGACCATACCGGACGCCTGTTCACCCTATATGGCGCGCAGCCAGGCAGTCTCTACCTCGTGCGACCAGACGGGCATGTCATGGCGCGCTGGTTGGAGACGGTGCCGGAGGAAATTCTGCCAGCCATCACACATGCCTTGCGTCCGTAGCAACCTACAACCAAGAAAAGGAGTTGGAAATGGAAATTACTGCGAGTGAACTCGACAGCGTGTATACCCTGTTATGCAAGACCATGACGGAAATGGGCGAGGCCCAGTCTCCGCTATTTCTCGCCCGTTTCGCCCTGCTGGCCATTGATGAAATCGGCGACGAAAAAGTCGTGCAGAGGCTCATCTCCGACGCGAGCGAGGGCATGACACGCAGCGGGTCGGAGACGCACTCGGTGACCGCAGCAGGGCCACCATGAGCAATCGGATCGAAGGGTTCTTGCGCTTATTTCTCCGCCAATACCGAATTGGCCGATCTTGCCCATTGGGTGAGATCGCGCATCAATGAAAACGAATTGGCCGCTTCGCAACTTCCGAGGGTTATTCCAGGGAGGTGGCCGACAATCAAACCAAAGTCACGGTATGCGAGGCCGGGTCTCATCGAGTAGATATTATGGTTGTTCAGACTTCTCTGTGGGTTTAGGGGTACGCTATCGCGCAGGTTTAGCCAAGGAGAAGCGCGCATGATTCGCAAGCATTTCGACGGAATTATCGCGTGGGGGTACTGTCAACTTGCCGATGGAAAAAGTTCAAGGCGATTTCATTGGACGAGTTTTCACCAAATCGGTCCCAATTTTATGCAATGCTAGAATTTTTTACACAACTTGCATCCTGCCATTCTGAAAATGCGTGTTGAAGAGCGCCTCGATATGCCGACGCTGTGGAATGAAAGCGCCGAATACGAAAGAGATTATTGATCGGCGCGTGTGCCGATAGGCATCGTTGTACATGACGAGGCGACTTGAATCGGCGCATCTGCCGTTCCCGTTGCCTGGTCGGTTGATGCGATACTTCACATTGATTGTTGAGACGCTTGTGTTGGCGATGTTCTGTATGGGGAATGATCTCGCGTTTGGCTGCCGCGTAACTTTTCAGCTTGTCTGTAATGATCACCCGGGGTACGTAACGTAAGCCTTTGAGCAGCTTCCGGAAGAACCGTCTTGCGGTGTGTCGATTGCGACGGCTCTGCATCAAAATATCAAGCCTAAAACCATCCTGGTCGACAGCGCGCCAAAGGTAACGATGTCGACCTTTGATCGTGAGGACAACTTCGTCCAGCAACCATCTGTCGCCACGTTTCGCTTGCTTCCTGCGTAACGTGTTGGCGCAAGTCTGCCCGAATTTCAGAGGCCATTGGCGTATCGTTTCATAGGTCACGATGATGCCACGCCAAGCCAGCATTTCTTCAACATCGCGGAAGCTCAGGGAAAAACGAAAATAGAGCCAGACCGCATGACTGATGATCTCGGATGGAAAGCGGAAGCCGCTGAAAATATTGGAATTTGGCATTCCGCTATTCTATGAAATCTTGGGTATGCGCGTTAAGTGTGACAACACCCATGATACTGTGGTTGGCATGGTTGGCGCTTGTATCATAGAACGCAACCACGCTTGACTACGGATGCTATCTAGTTACTGCTTCGGGACATCCGTCTTTTTGTCTCGCCGCGCTACCTTCTCACCCGGCTTGACAACCACGGTGCAAGTCATCCCTGCCGCCAGCGTGATGCCGTCCGGCACTTTATCGATATGAATCCGTACCGGCACGCGTTGTGCCAGACGGACCCAGTTGAAGCTCGGATTCACGTTTGCCAATCCATTGCTGCCAGGGCCGTTATCGCGATCGGTGATGCCGCGGGCGATGCTATCGATGTGGCCGGTGAGCAGCTGGTCGCTGCCGAGCAGGCGCATTTCCGCTTTGTCGCCAACTTGCAGCAGCGGTAATTTGTTTTCTTCAAAATAGCCGTAAATCCAAAACGAACCGGCATCGACAACCGCCAGTTTGGGGGCGCCGACCTGGGCGAAATCGCCGGCATGGACGTTCAGATTGGCGACCCAGCCATCGGCTGGCGCCAGTACACGGGTACGGTCCAGATTCAGTTTGGCCATGTCGCGCGTCGCCAGTGCCGCCTGATACATGGCTTGCGCGGAAGACGCGTCGGAAGTCGAGTTTTCACGGATTTCATTTGAAATCACTTCGCCGTCGAGCATGGCGCGGCGCGCCGCGTCACGCTGCTTCATGCTGAGTGCAACCCGGCGCTGTGCCACCATGGCGTCGGCTTCCGCCAAAGCCAGCGTGTAGTGGGCCGGATCGATTTTCATCAGTACGTCGCCTTTGTGGACGTAGGCGTTGTCGCGTACCGGTACTTCGATCACACGACCGGCGACATCGGCAGCGACGCTGATGACGTCGGCGCGCACCCTGCCGTCTCGGGTCCACGGCGCATTCATGTAGCGATCCCATAATGTGCGTATCAACAGGAAGGCGATGGTCACGACGATCAGCGTGATTGCAATTTTGAGGATGATTTTAAAGATAGTCGATGATTTCATAGTTGTCTCAAGCAGCTTGTACACATAGTCCAAACCCGCCAAAAATACAAAAGAACAAGGCAATCCGAAACAGGCTCGGATGCCACACATAGCGATACAGGCGCAAGCGCGAAAGCAGCCAGTCAATGCCGAATTGCAAGGCGACACAGCCGACGAATGCTAATAGCAAGGTCGGTATGAGGGCGTCGAAGATTGCGATTTCACGCGGCATGGTCAATTCCTGATGATGAAGGGTTGACGGGGGCGACAGCCGTGGTGTGTTCAAGAAGCGAGGTGCGAATCAGATGCAGATTTGCCAGCACTGCGGCGTAATTTGACATGGTCGGCGCGGTCCGGCAAGTGGCAATCGCCGCCAGAACGGCATCCAGTGCCAACTGCAGATGGCGCTGATTGGGACGGGAAAACAGCGTTGCGACAGTCTGCACGCTGCGCTCGACGGTCTGGCGCACCGACTGTATGGCAGATGCATTAACGCCGGTGCCGCCGGGCAATGGTGCGCTGGTGTCTTCGCGCAGATGGATTACTGCACGGCCGATTTCAAAGACCGAGAGCAGCCATGCCATGACTTCGCGATCGTTTTCGTTTGCTGCCGAGTGCCCCAGGGCAAAGCGGCCAACCAGGTCACGGGTGCCGCTTTCGAAGCGTGCCAGCAAACCGCTTATCGGCTGCTGGCAGCCATCGACCACCTGGCGTCGCAATGCGCGCACCAGGCGCATTTTGGCCCAACGACTATCGGCGGGATCAATGATCATATACATGACCGCAGCGATCGCACAACCGATCAGGCCACCGCACATGGCGTTCAAGAATGCCAGGTAATCGAATTCATAGACGTTCCCGACCGCCGCATACGACAGGAAAAAAACCAGCATGCCGGCACCCATCCCCGCATGCTTTGGTTGGTTAGTGAGCCAGGTGCCAAACAGGATAAACGGTGTCAGCGACAGGCATAACATGGTGAAGTCTTGCGCGCCGGGCTGAATATAGTAGGCGCAGACAAAGCCCAATACGCCGCCAAGTGTTGCCCCCTGCATGAAACTGATGACTGTTTTGGTCGGCGATGGGGATGCTGCAAACAAGGCGCTAACCACCGTCGCGAACACCACTGCGTCGACACCGGACGGCCAGCCGCTCTGCAGCCAGAACAGCGATGAGATACCGAAACTGATGGCTGCGCGCAGGGCCGACATGGCAACCAGCATCGGATCGGTGCGATTGACATAATGCGCCGTTCGCGCCATATCGTCTGGTAACGCGCTATCCATGTTCAGCACCGCATTGTGAATGCGGGTATAGAGGCGCAGTTCATCCGCAAAACGTTGCAGTAACGCGGCAGCGGCATCGAAGTCCAGCAACGCGTCGCCATTGTGGTTGGGGCCCACGCGCAACATCCCGCTGAGCCTCAGCCTCAGTTCGCGTCGCAATGCGGCCAGCCGCTCCGGCAGTTGCCGGCGACATTGCTGCAACTGCAAAGGAATATCGGCTTTGTCACTTTGCATGATGCCGACGATGGCCTTGTATTCCATCATCACTGCATTGAAGGTATTGGTCTTGCCGGAACTGCGCAGGCGCAGAAACAGCTGATCGAGCGAGTGGAAGGTGGTCGACACCGTCATGAAGGCGGTATTCAACTGGCGCAAATGTGCTGTTTGCGGATGACCTGTGGCGCTTTCAAATGCCGATGAAATGTGAAGATTTTCGAGTGCGATGACTTCACCGATGAGGCGCAGCATCATGCTGCCGCGATCCTGCTGCGAATTTTGCAAATGCGGCGTGGTCTCATCCCGTTGCATAAACCGGGAATAATCCGCGAAGCGCTTGCGGACTGTTGCCAGCACTGTATCGGACAGGTGTTGTGGGAACACCACGTCACTGACGACGCCGGCACATAGCAGACCCAGCATTACTTCGCTGAGGCGTGTGGCTGCAATATCGAACGCTTGCGCGGGGTCCAGTGCCGCGGGCAAGCCGACGAGGACCAGCGTATAGCCGGCCAGCACGAAGGCATACGATTGAAAATTGCGGAAGATGATCGAGCCGGCAGTGCAAAGCGCGATCCAGCAGGCGCCGGCCACCAGAAACAGGACCGGTTGTTGGGTAAAGGATGCGGCCAGCACCAGCGAGACCGCGACCCCGACCAAGGTGCCGACGACGCGATAAAAGCCCTTCGCCTTGACCAGGCCACTGCGTGGCTGGGTAACGATGGTGACCGTAATCATCGCGGTACCAGGCTTGGACAAATTGAACAGCATCGACAAGCCCATCGCCAGCAAGATGGCCAGCAACATCTTGAACATGTGCAACAGGCTAGGTGCCTGGGTCAGCAGCCAGCCGCCGGCCGCGTTTTTGAAACGCGGCAGCCAGTTGTTGCCGGTTATTTTGCGGACGAGTTCACTCATGGAGATTCACGTCGCGCTTATTTGGCCGGTGCGGCGGATGCCGCCACGCTAGCTGCTGCTTCCGGTCGCGGCAAATCGTCACCCAGGCCGCCACCCAACGCTTGCATCAGCTGTGCCCATGCGTCCAGATACGCGGCGCGCGCTTGCGCCACTCGTTGTTGTTCTTGCAGCATGGCCATTTGGGTTTGAATGACATTCAGATACGGCGTCAGTCCCGCCTTAAAACCACGCTGAGCGAGCTGGTACGATCTTTGTGCCAGCGCCATGGCTTGTTCGGACTGGTTGCGTTGCAATTCGATCGATTTCAGCTTGACGATTTGGTCCGCCACGTTTTGCAGCGACTGCAACAGCGTGTTGTTATAGGTCTCAATGGCGGCGTCCAGCGTCGCGGTTTGGGCGCCGAGATTAGCACGCAAGCGGCCGCCATCAAAGATGGGCAATGAAATTGCCGGTGCAAAACCGCGTATGGCCGAAGCGCTGGTCAGGAAATGGCTTAAACCAAGCGACTCAAAACCGATAAAAGCAGAAATATTGATGTCGGGATAAAACCCCGCTTTGGCGACGGCGATATTCTTGGTCAGCGCTTCGACGCGCCAGCGTTGGGCGATCACGTCCGGACGTCGTCCGATCAGGTTGGCGGGGACATTGTCCGGCAGGCTGATGGGCAACCCTGCATTACTGGCAAGCTGGCTGTCAGCCATGTTTTTCGCCAACAGCGGACGTTGAATTGTATCGCCGGCAGATGGGCCTTGCCCAATCAGTGCGGCAATCTGGTTGCGCGAAAGCGCGATTGCTTCGTTGATCTTTTCGATATTTGCGCGCGCAGTCGGCAAGCTGGTCTCAGCCTGGCTGACTTCGAGCCCGGTGCCGATGCCTGCTTTGAGGCGGCGTTGTGCAATGCTGGCGACCGATAGCTGCTGCGCCAGCGCGGCTTCCGCGATATCTTTCAATACGAATTGGGTTGCCAGTTGCAGATAGCTGCGGACCACGGTGCCTTCCAGGCTCAATTGCGCTGCACGTGCTTCCGCTGAACTGACATGCACATTGTCGAGCGCGGCCTCCAGCGTATTGCGATCTTTGTCCCACAGATCGAGATCGTAACTGGCCTTGATACGGGCATCGTTGCTCCAGTCCCACGTGCCGCCCAATGGCGGCGGATACAAGCCATCGTTGGTGAATAATTGGCGCGTGATGGAGGCTTCGGCACCGACTTTCGGCAAGGTCGCCGCTTGAGCGACACCGGCCAACGAGGTTGCTTGTCGAATCCGGGCTTGCGCGATCTTGATATTCGGGCTGTCGGCTATCGCTTGTTTTACCAGCCGGTCGAGTTGCTGGTCGCGATAGGCTTGCCACCAGGTCACCGTCGGCCATTGCGCGTTGATTTGGGTGGCGTTCATGGCCGCGCTGCCGTTCAGCGCCCGGCCATCCATGGTGCGACCGTCACTGAGTCTGGCCTGCGGATCGATACCGGAAAAACTCGCACACCCGCTTAACAGGACAACTAGCGCGCAGGCAGCCAGCAAACCGGTGCGTGAGGTTGCCATCGACCCTGCAGGAATGCGTGCAGTCGATGCTGCTACCGGTGGTAAGTTTGGTGGTGAGGTCAAGGCAAGGAACCGCATGGTAAACCCGATTTGTTGTGCATGTTGCTGCGTTTGTGCTTTTTGGCTAGGGACAAAAAACGGTTTTCGTAATAGAAAAACGCCACCGTCAGTGGCGTTTTGATGAGTCAGACAACGACAGCGTTATCGCATGGTTGGTGTCTATTAGTAGCCGTTATAAACAGTGTTGTCCAGCTTGTTCGGCACTTGCTGTTTCACTTGCGCGCGGGTCAAGTTGCTTTTTTGCGCCGCAAGGATTGGATACGTAGCGTCGTTATAATCCATCAAGCCTTGTGCACGTGCCTCTGCCAATTCGGCTTGCACTTCCGCCCGGGTCTTGGTTGAGACGAAATGATCGTCGGCCGGGTATGGCGCTTCAGCGAAAGCGCTGCCAGCAGCGGCTAAGACAACCAGGCCAGCGATCAATTGTTTGGTGTTCATGTTATTGCTCCAAAAAGTTAGGGGGATAGCACCGGGCTCGGCGGAACAGGCGAAATGCAGCCCGTCGGGTCCTGCCTCGGTGAACGGGCACTTGCGTCACATTGGCCGTTCTGAGCGCTGAAATGTGGGGCTGCTTGTGTGTTGCGTCCATCGATGGAGCTAAGTTTACGGGCTTCGCCTTTAACAATAAACAGCGGAATTTATAATTAACTATTTCATTATTAGAAATAATAACGATGATTTTGTATATAGTGAGCTGGTGTGCATAGGAAAGGTAGGGGCATATGTGCGCAGATTGTTCGCCATGCCTCACACCGCTTGGGCGACCAGGGTGACAGCGACGATCACCTTCAAACCGTGTAGGCTAGCGGAAGGAAGAGTGTGACCCGACGTCGCAATGCTGAGCGCGCACAAAGCCAACGCAATGACTGACGGAAACGTGAGTCCGGACAAAGCGGCCAGCGCCCCGGTGAAGCCTACGCGCGAGAAACCAAGCCATGCCGACCCGCCTACTTGTAGGACCGGGCAGGAATTGGCACAACGAAACAAGGAGTGGATTGCGGGGAGGCGCAGGTTGCGACTGCGAACGCTTAGCCTTGGCGTTCCTCCCGCTCATCCAAGAATGCCGCGATCAAAGGGGCATCGATCTACTCGAAGCAAACGCGTGACGGTGGCTTATGCAGTCGCTGCTGGGCGAACTTCAGAAATTGACGAGAGGTATCGCGATAGGAACTGATCGAGTGCGGCCTCGCTTGGCGCTGCTCCGTCAGACGTTGCGTAAAGAAATGCTCCAATAACAGAGCAAAACTGGCGGGGGGTGGTCATGGCCGATTTCCCCAGCGATGCTCGAGCCGACGTACCGCATCTGGCATCAGCTCCGGAGAGGATCCGATACCACATGGTTGCGGCCCTTTCCCTGCGTATGGAAGGCAAACGAAGCGTTGCGACATCTCAGCGCCACTGGTGCTATCGCCGATTGGGGATGGCTGCTCGCGTTTTATCCTGGATCGTGGCATGGCACAAAGAGCACCGAATTCATGGCGCCGCCTTCTTTTGCCTTTGAGCTGATGCGAACAGCAGTGCTTAGTCTCGCCGTGAAGCATCCCTGCGTTCGTTCCCTGATCAACCCACGGCAGATCAATGCGATTACCTATGTGGATTCTCCGCTCAACCATAATGCTGTCCCGCGGTCAGCGGGATTTACAGAAGGGCCACAGCCCGGGGCCATTTTGCCAGAGTGTCCGATCACCATCTCCAATGCCGGAGAGATAAGGGAGGTCCATCTGACTGATCTGCTTGGACCATGGTTCACAGCCTTTTACTTCAGCGACGATGGAGCGACACTGACCGGTCTGGCGGCTGTGTACAAGAATCTATCCGACAGCAAAGCGTCATTCAAACTTATCATGACAGGTAGCGGGCCGGAGACGCCCTCGGTGACCGCGGCAGGGACAATATGAGCGCTCTGATGGAAGGGTTCTTGCGCTAATTTCCATGCCAATACTGAAGTGGCCGTTCTTGCCCATTGGGAGAGATCGCCCATCAATGAAAATGAATTGGCCGTTTCGCAACTTCCGAGTGTTATTCCCGGAAGGTGGCCGACGATCAAACCAGCGTCACGGTATGCGAGGCCCGGTCTCATCGGGTAAATATTATTTATGGCGACGTAAATTGCCGGCGGTCGTGGTCACCCCATGAAAGACGTCGCGCGCATGATTCGAAAGCATTTCGTCGCAATTGTCGCGTGGGACGCAGACTCGCCAAACCAACGGCTTTATCGAGGCCATCAACGGCTTGTTCCAAGCGGCCAAGCGCAAGGCGGGCGGCGTCACGCGCGCGGGACACGCTCGCGACATATCGAACGCTGTCGCGACCCTTCACGTCGCCGATCGTGAATCCCGTATGCGCCCGATACTGTTTACCGCTTCCTAAAACCAGCGGCAGCCAATCGTTGAATAATTGGCGCCACGGTTATTGGGTTCAAGCGCCTTTCAATCAGAACGCGTGAAGGATGCCTACGTTAATCGCGTTCTGGCTGTTGTCGACCCCAGCCACGTTGCTGCCGCTAACACCGGGGTTGTACATATCGGAACTACGTAGATTGCGATAGATTGCGTACACGCTGCTACGCTTGGAGAAGGCGTAGTTTGCACCCAGGTTAATTTGAGTCATCTTGCCATTTGACGCGTCGACAAAATTGACACGTGCGTATTGGACGCTGCCCAGCAGCGACAACTGGTTGTTGATCGCATAATTCACACCGACGTCAAAAATGTTGGTTTTATCATTGTTAATGCCACCAACCGCAAATTGCGAATTGGCATCAGGCGTGAAGCTAGACCTGGCGGCGGCAGAGAATGATGCCGCAGTAGCAGTCTGCGCCAGCGGCAGCTTAACTTGCGACCACGAGCCGTGGAGTTTTGCCTGACCGAGTTGATAGGTTCCGGCCAACGTCCATGTTTTGAGGCAGGTTTCGCCCACACCGCCGGCGCCGGTCGCGCAAGTAGTTGCATTGCCTGCGTTAACATCGCTGGAGGGCGACGAGCCTGCAGCATTACTTGCTTTCTTCGCCTGGAAGTAGCCAAGACCGATATTAAATGGGCCGTTAGCGTATGCGCCGCCAATGCCATACGACTGACCAGTCGAGTTGGAACCAGCCTGCTCACCGAAGCCATAAATTGCACTGCCATAAAAGCCGGCAACATTTGGGGTGTTATAGCGAATCGAATTATTCAGGCGCTCACCGTTGGTACGATCCAGGTCTTTCGCATGCACATTGCTGATCATCGTGCCGAAGTCTGCGACGGAAGTATAGGCCGCCACGTCATCCAGGAAATCCTTTTGACGACCGAGCAATACAGTACCGAAACCGCCGGACAAGCCGACGGTTGCAGTGCGGCCGAACAGTTGACCGCCTTGTGCCGCTGTGCCGGTATCAACGTTAAAGCCGTTTTCCAGATTGAACAGCGCTTTCAGCCCACCACCCAGATCTTCAGTGCCTCTGAAGCCGAGGCGTGAACCGCGTATTGCGCCTGAGTCCATGCCTACTTTGTTGCCGGTCTTGCCAGGTGTTGTTGCTACCTTGCTGTTGTATCCAACGCTGGCGTCAATAAGGCCATAAATCGTTACAGAACTTTGTGCGTAGGCTGCAGTCGTGAACGATCCGATAACCGCCAGTGCTAAAAGGGACTTCCTCATTTTACAAGCTCCAAAAATTATTTAATTACCATTTAACTTTATCGACATGTGCGCCAGAGCATGCTGATGTCGATGCTTCCAAATAATTAGCATCAAGAAGACTTTGCATATTTCAACAAAATTTAATGATTTAAACAAACTGTATTTTGTTTTAATAATTAAAATCGCAATTTATGTCTCATTAACACAACATGTCGGTTTGTGGTTCGCATCGCTGTTGTGCTTGTGTCGAGTTGGTCAAAAGAGGAGGATCCGGCAACGAAGGTATCGTTAAGCTGCCAAATTTTTGGCGATATGCAGTCATATCGTTTGCCGGGGGCGGGACAGACCACCAAGAGTCAACGACATGGAGTTCAGTCATAGATGAGAAAAATCAACGCATGAAGGCAGGCATGACGCCTGGCTTCATGGTGTCGTCAGAACGTACGAAACGGGGGCGCAGATTAATAGTGGAAGCGGCATTGATGCACAATAACGTCATCGCGTAACTGTTCGAAAACGATTCGATGTTCGCTCGACACTTTGACCGAAAACAAGTCCGGTAATCGCAGCGACAAAGCCGTCATCTGATGATTGTGCAAGGGAACGCCATGTTTGAGTTTGTGTAAGACCTGCTCAATCTTGCCGGCAAGATGTGCATCATTGGCTTGCCAGTAGGCCAAATCCTTGACCGCAGGTGGAGTGAATAGAAGTCTCACTTTACGTTTCCTTCGACTAAATATTCCTTACGAATTTGCTGCAAGCTGTGCTGCAGGCGCTCTGCGTTGATTGGCGTGGCTAAAAGATGCAGCGTGTCCTGCAACGAGCGCCATACAGACTCCTTCAGTAGCACCAGATTGTCGCTAGAGTCGAGAGTGATCAGAATTGTGTCGGAGTCTGCCAGTTCCAGAATTTCTTCCACATGGGTGCTTAGGTAGGCAGCGCTAAAGGAATACATGAACACATCCAATGATTCTTTAAATAAATTAATTTTGAGGAACGCAAGTTTCAGTTTCAACAATGCGTGTCGGACATTGAAAATTTCGAACGCGGCAAGCCTGGCGTTTTTGAATGCTGTTCGCTTCGGCCTTGCAGTTACTTGAGAAAACCTGATTTCCCGCCGGGTCGGTTAGCACCGTTACTTCTGCGGTTTCCTGATACTAACTTTATTCAATTAATGGCCGCGATACAGATTGTTTTCATCCCGATTTTTTGAAGCCTCGATCGCCTCTTCACGTACTTGTTCACGCGTTTTGGTCGAAACGAATGCAGGTGACGGTGGATAATCCGCATCGCTGTATGTCATCAGCCCTTGCTCCTTGGCTTGCGCGAGTTCTGCCTTTACCTCAGCACGAGTTTTGGTTGAAACGAATGGAACCTCTGGTGGATAAGGTGCCTCGGCAAGTACGGAATGGGCAACAGTGATTAAGGCAATAGCAGCAAGCAATTGTTTGGTATTCATTTTCAATCTCACATGAGTAAAGGAAGACACCGGATCTGTCGAGCAGGCATAAATTGCGCTCCGCCAGTCCTGACTCGGCGAGTCAGGTATGACATTTTTTTACTGCTCACCGATGGCCCGAACTTTAATCCTTGCTGATATTTTGATAAACGCAGCAAATCACAAGACACTATTTCAGATTGAGAAATAATCTTTTTGTAAATCATTGTTCGATTGCACTTGGCGACAGCAGCAGCGACCAACCGTCAGAAGGCCAGTCTGCGATTTCTGCTGTCAGAGTGGGGGGAGTTGCTCGATGCCTGGTAACTGGAAAGTTGTGATGCGTATCCCGCGATGTGAAGCGACTCGGATGCCCGCAAAAGCGTAGGGGAGATCAAAGCCCGGGCTGGCGCGCTTTATGTCAATTACTTACAGCGCTGCGCAGGAACTGGATGGTGGCCAATGATGAGCTCATAAAAATTCCTTAATATGCGGAATATTTTCAGCATCATAGACGTCGTAGATTAGTCGAAGCAGCTTTCTAAGCTCTTCCGACTGGTCCAACATACGTACGCTGAAAATGACCGGCGAAATCGTATGTTTTTCACCGAGCTCCATGTAGCTGACATCATCCCTTTTCATTCCCTGCAAGCTGGCCGGGACAATCGCGACACCCTGTCCCGCAGCCACAAGACCGATAGCAATTTGCAGCTCCCTGACTTCGAGAATGTTATCCAGTTGTATCGCGCGATCACTAAAGGCCGCTAAAACTTGGTCGGCAAAGCTGGGACGTGGCGCCTTCGGAAAGATAATCAGCGTTTCGGGAATCAAATCCTTCAGGCTAAGTGGGGTCGTGGATGCGGTTAGCGGGTGACCTACCGGTAATGCCACGATCAATCGTTCCTCGCGCAGCACAATGCGCCGGATGTTGGGATCCTCATATCTGATTCGTCCAAATCCGACGTCAATGCTACCGTCCTTTAACGCCTTGATTTGGTCCATGGTGGTCATTTCATGCAGGCTAATTTCGACGGCGTTGTGTTCAGTACGAAAACGCCGGATGATTTTTGGCAGTATTCCGTACAGCGTTGATGCGACAAATCCGATAGAAAGCGTCCTTTCAATTTTCCCGACCCGTTGTGTCATCGATTTCAGATCAGCAGCCTTCCCCAATAGCTGCTGCGCATGCGCGTAAAAAAACCGGCCTGCTTCGGTGAGCCGTAGCGGACGCGAACCTTTTTCAATCAAAGAGACGCCCAATTCTTCTTCCAACTGTTGAATCTGCCGACTTAATGGCGGCTGAGCAATAAATAGCCGTTTAGAGGCGCGAGTGAAATTTTTCTCGTCTGCAACAGCCACAAAGTAGCGTAAGTGGCGTAATTCCATCTTTATACCTAAAAAGTATTGAATCGATAGCTAATCGGTGTTGGACGGCGGGATTTGGCCGGCCTAACCTGCTGCTATCCCGTTTAATTATACAAATAAAATATGATCCACAGCATAGAAACCATTCTTGTTGATGTGCCGACAATCCGTCCACATAAGCTATCGGTAGCGACCATGAACGCGCAAACGCTGGTACTGGTGCGGGTGGTGTGTGGCGATGGTATCGAGGGATGGGGCGAGGCGACCACAATCGGGGGGCTGAACTACGGCGAAGAGAGCCCTGAGAGTATCAAGACCAATATTGATACCCATATTGCTCCTTTACTGGTCGGGATGGATGCTAGTCAAGTTGCCAAGGCAATGGCAAAGATTCGCAAAATCATTCAGGGCAACCGCTTTGCCAAATGCGCGATTGAAACTGCTTTATTGGATGCTCAGGCGCGCCGATTGCATATCCCGCTCAGTGAATTTCTGGGCGGTCGCGTGCGAGATGCCCTACCGGTCGCATGGACGTTGGCGAGCGGCGATACCAACAAAGATATTGCTGAAGCCGAAAAAATGCTGGTGCTGCGTCGCCATCGCATCTTCAAACTCAAAATCGGTTTGCGTTCGGTAGCAGATGATGTCGCACATGTTCTGGCAATCAAAAAAGCACTCGGTGCCGAAGTCAGCGTGCGTGTAGATGTGAATCAGGCATGGAGCGAGCTGGACGCAGTCAATGGTATCGCAGCTCTCGAAGCTGGCGGTATTGATCTGATCGAACAACCTGTACGCGCAGACAACAAAGCAGGCCTGGCACGACTGGCGAATCGCTTCTCCGTCGCGCTGATGGCTGATGAAGCCTTGCATGGCCCATTAGATGCTTTTGATCTCGCGACAACAGCGGCGGCCGATGTGTTCGCCGTGAAGATCACGCAATCCGGCGGTTTGATACCTGCCATTCAGGTCGCGACTGTCGCCCAACTCGCAGGGATTGGCTTGTATGGCGGAACGATGCTGGAAGGCGGCATCGGGACTGCTGCGTCTGCCCATGTCTTTTCCACTTTTAGCGATTTGTCTTACGGCACAGAACTCTTCGGGCCTTTGTTGTTGACCGAGGAAGTGTTGCGCGAACCATTAGTCTACAAGGACTTCATGCTGCAGGTTCCGAACAAGCCAGGTCTGGGCGTTGAAATCGACCGTGAAAAATTAAACTTCATGCGCCGCAAATAAGAGCGCCCGCAGCTGTTTCAAGCCTTATCAAACCAGGAGAACAACATGTTGTTTCATGTGAGGATGGATGTGAATTTGCCGCCGGCCATGCCAGAAAATCAGGCGAATGAGCTGAAAAAAACAGAGAAAGAAATTGCACAAGGTTTGCAAGCGAGTGGTAAGTGGCGGCATCTCTGGCGGATCGCCGGTCAGTACGCCAACATCAGCGTTTTCGATGTCGATAGCGTGGATGAATTGCATACCCTGATTTCGACTTTGCCCCTGTTTCCTTATATGCAAATCCAGATCATGCCTTTGTGCCGTCACCCTTCCTCCATTCGGGAAGATGACAAATAAGTTGGTGGTCGATGACTTTTTTGTGAAATACAGCGTAGCAACACATTTTTCAATACACCTTATAAGTAACCATTTTTTTCAGGAGACAACCATGACACATACCGAAATCGACGCTCTGGTAAAGAGTTGGATAATTGATTCCGCTACCCGCGAAGCGAATCCGCGCGTACAGGAAATCGTCCTGCGTTTGGTCGGCGATTTGTGCAAGGCGATTGAAGACCTCGACATTCAGGCCAGCGAATTCTGGAAGGGACTGGAGTATTTATCTACGGCTGGCGCAAGAAACGAACTCGGTTTGCTTGCACCGGGCCTGGGTCTGGAGCGCTTTTTTGATATCCGCGCTGACGAGGCTGAAGCAAAGGCAGGATTGACAGGTGGCACACCGCGTACCATCGAAGGTCCGTTATACGTCGCCGGTGCGCCGGAAAGTAAGGGCTTTGCTCGTCTGGATGATGGCACGGAAAGCGATCAGGCGGAAATTCTGTTTATGCAGGGCACCGTGTTTGATGCCAATGGCACACCAATGCCAGGCGCCAAGGTTGAGGTTTGGCATGCTAACTTGCTGGGCAACTATTCTTTCTTTGACCAGTCGCAGTCTGCATTTAATCTGCGTCGTACGATCATTGCTGATGAAAATGGTCGTTATCAGTTCCGTAGCATTATTCCTTCGGGATACGGTTGTCCACCTGATGGCTCAACACAGCAATTATTGGATCTGTTGGGTCGTCACGGTCGTCGTCCTGCTCACATTCATTTTTTCGTCACCGGCGCCGGTCACCGCAAGTTAACCACGCAAATCAATATTGATGGCGACGAATACCTGTGGGACGACTTTGCATTTGCCAGTCGTGAAGGCCTGGTACCTGCCATAAATAAAATCTCTGCTAAGGATGAGCTTGCTACAAAAGATTTGAAGCAGCCTTTCTCCTCGATCGATTTTGATTTCCATCTGTACTCAGAAACGCCTACTGCACCTTCTACTGAAGTTGAGCGTATCCGCGCTGCTGCGTAATAAAAAAATGGGCGGTGCTGATCCACCACCCATTTTCTCAAACAGAAGGAATACATCATGATCCCCATTCATCCTGACAATACGCCAAAGCTGAAAAGCCTGGACGACTACCTAATTGAAGATAAAGAAAAAGGCGACTATCGCTTGCATCGTAGCGCCTTTACCGACAACGCTTTATTTGAATTGGAAATGAAGCATATTTTTGAGGGTAATTGGATTTACCTGGCACATGAGAGCCAGATTGCCAATAACAATGATTACTACACTACCCATATTGGTCGTCAACCGGTCTTTATTGCGCGTAATCGTCAGGGTGAGTTAAACGCATTCATCAATGCTTGCAGCCACCGCGGTGCGCAGTTGTGCCGTCATAAACGCGGCAATAAGGCCACCTACACTTGCCCGTTTCATGGCTGGACTTTTAACAACAGCGGCAAGCTGCTAAAAGTCAAAGATCCTGAGGACGCCGGCTATTCAGAGTGCTTCAATAAAGAAGGCTCGCATGATTTGAAAAAAGTAGCGCGCTTTGAGAGTTATAAAGGCTTTCTGTTTGGCAGTGTGAATGAAAATGTTGCCCCGCTCACGGAGTTTTTGGGTGAAGCCGGCAAGATCATCGACATGATTGTCAATCAGTCCGCTGACGGCCTCGAAGTGTTGCGCGGCGCATCCACTTATACCTTTGAAGGTAACTGGAAGCTGCAAGCTGAAAACGGTGCGGATGGCTATCACGTCTCGGCTGTCCATTGGAACTATGCAGCGACCACCAATCGCCGTAAGGAACCAGACGCAATGCGTGAGGATAATGTCCGGGCGATGGATGCGGGCAAGTGGGGCAAGCAGGGCGGTGGATTTTATGCTTTCGAGCATGGACACCTTGTACTGTGGTCGACATGGGCAAATCCGGAAGACCGTCCAAACTATCCACGCCGCGAAGAATTTTCCAAGAATTTCGGCGCAGCAACCGCCGACTGGATGATCGAGCGCTCGCGCAATCTCTGCTTGTACCCCAACGTGTACTTGATGGACCAGTTTGGTTCACAAATTCGTGTGTTGCGCCCGATTTCGGTCGATAAAACAGAAGTCACGATTTATTGCATCGCCCCAAAAGGCGAAGCCGATGAAGCGCGTGCTCATCGCATCCGTCAATACGAAGATTTCTTCAATGTCAGCGGGATGGCGACACCCGATGACCTGGAAGAGTTCCGTGCTTGCCAGCAAGGTTTCGCAGGAATTGCCTTGGAATGGAACGATATGTGCCGCGGTTCTCAACACTGGATCGAGGGTGCGGACGACGCTGCCAAAGAAATTGGCTTGAAACCAGTGATGAGCGGTATGAAAACCGAAGATGAAGGTCTTTACACCATACAGCATCGTTATTGGCTGGACGTCATGAAAAAAGCCTTGCGTGAAGAGGGGGCCCAAGCATGAAGAACATCAGCCTGGTTGAAATCAATAGCTTTCTGTACCGGGAAAGCCGTTTTCTGGACGATGAGCAATGGGATGAATGGTTGGAATGCTATGACGCTGATGCGCAGTTCTGGATGCCCTCATGGGATGACGACGATACGTTGGTAACGGATCCGCAACGAGAAATCTCGCTCATTTTTTATCCGAACAGACAAGGCCTGGAGGATCGGGTATTCCGCATCAAGACCGAGCGCTCCAGCGCTACCATGCCGGATACCCGGACCAGTCATAACATCGCGAATGTAGAACTGGAAAAGCAGGAGGGCGACATTTGTACTGTCCGGTTCAATTGGCACACTCTGAGTCATCGTTATAAAACGAACTATAGCTATTTCGGCATGTCGCGATACATCATCGATTTCTCCGCGGACAATCCGAAAATCTTGAACAAATACGTGGTGCTGAAAAACGATTACATCAACCAGGTAATCGACGTCTACCACATTTAACAAGTTCCACCTTCATAAAATCCAGGAGACAAGGCGATGAGCTACAACATTGCACTTCAATTTGAAGACGGCATTACCCGCTTCATTTCATGTAACGAGAATGAAAAGCTGTCAGATGCGGCTTACCGTCAGAAAATTAATATCCCATTAGATTGTCGTGATGGTGCTTGTGGTACTTGTCGTGGCTTTTGTGAGTCGGGTAATTATGATTTACCCGAGGCGAGTTATATCGAAGATGCCTTGGATCCCAAGGATGCGGCAGAGGGGTATATTTTGGCATGCCAGATGCGCCCTAAGTCGGATTGCGTCGTCAAAATTCCAGCCACTTCCAGCGCTTGTAAAACGGCCGTATCCAGTTACTCGGGCAGTGTCGGTTCGGTGCGGCATCTTTCTGACTCAACGATCAACTTCTCGATTGATCTGGATAGTCCATCCGGTCTCGACTTTTTACCTGGTCAATATGTGAATGTAGAGATTCCCGGCACGAGCTTGACGCGTTCTTACTCTTTTAGTTCTCCACCAGGTGCACCACAAGCCGCATTTGTGGTGCGTAATGTGTCGAATGGTCGTATGAGCCAGTTTTTGGCAGAGGAAGCACAGCTCGGTCAGAAAATGACATTTTCCGGCCCTTACGGCAGTTTTTTTCTGCGTGAAGTGAAGCGACCTGTTTTGCTGCTTGCCGGCGGAACAGGTATTGCCCCGTTTTTGTCGATGCTGGATGTGCTGGCCGCTAACGGCTTTGCGCAACCCGTCCGTATGGTATTTGGGGTCACCAATGACATGGATTTGGTCGCGCTGGACCAATTGAATCAGATCGCGTCGAAACATCCGCAATTTGAATACCGGACTTGCGTTGCAGCAGTGGATAGTCAGCACCCACGTAAAGGTTACGTGACACAGCATGTGGAAACCGATTGGCTCAATCGAGGTGACGTAGATGTATATCTGTGCGGGCCAGTCGCCATGGTGGATGCCGTGAGAAATTGGCTAGGCGACATAGGTGTAAAACCAGCGAATTTCCATTATGAGAAATTCTCGGCAAGTAGCGGAGTCTGATCATGAGTCATTCTCAACGCTTCAGAAATAAAGTCGTCATTGTGACAGGCGCGGCGCAAGGGATCGGGCGCAGTGTCGCGTTAGCGATTGCACGTGAAGGCGGGCAAGTCGTTTTGGCAGATCGCTCGGAACTGATTAACGAGGTTGCCGCCGAAATCGGCGAAGCAAAAGCAATCGTCGCCAACGTGGATCTGGAAACCTTTGCCGGTGCGAGACAACTCGTCGAAGCGAGTCTCAATGCATTCGGGCGAGTCGACATTCTCATTAATAATGTGGGCGGAACGATCTGGGCAAAACCCTATCAAGAATATGAAGAAGCGCAAATTGAAGCGGAAATTCGTCGCTCTTTGTTTCCGACGTTATGGTGCTGTCGTGCTGCATTGCCCAGCATGATCGCGCAAAAGTGTGGCGTCATCGTCAATATATCGTCCATCGCGACACGCGGAATTAATCGGATTCCCTATTCCGCAGCAAAAGGTGGTGTCAATGCGCTCACCGCCAGCCTCGCATTTGAACATGCGGAGGATGGTATCCGTGTCAATGCAGTAGCGACGGGCGGGACAGAAGCTCCACCCAGGAAAATACCGCGCAATTCCAATAAGCTAACTAAGGAGGAGGAAGTCTGGTATCAAGGTATTGTCGATCAAACCATCGCGACCAGTTTGATGCATCGCTACGGAACGATTGATGAGCAAGTGAACGCCATCCTGTTCCTCGCGTCGGATGAATCTTCTTACATCACCGGAACGGTGCTTCCTGTGGGGGGCGGCGATCAGGGTTAGGACCAGGTCATACTCATTCGCAAATCAATAACATCAAAGGAGCGCTCATGCCTATCGCCCACATCAATCAAACCGACATTTTTTACCTCGCCGAAGGTAATCCCGACAATCCCGGTATAGTGCTCTCGAATTCGTTGGGAACAGATCACGGCATGTGGCAAGCCCAGGCCGACGCACTCGTCAAGGACTTTTTTGTCATTCGCTACGACACGCGTGGACATGGTCAATCAGCGAGCCCAAAAGGACCATATCAATTGCAACAGTTAGGTCAAGATGTGATAGCCCTTCTTGATTTTCTCCACATAGAAAAAACGCATTTTTGCGGCATATCGATGGGTGGAGTGATCGGACAGTGGCTGGGAATTTATGCGCCTGAGCGTTTGAAAAAATTAGTCGTCGCGAATACTGCAGCGAAAGTTGGATCGACGGATGGCTGGATCATCAGGGCGAAAGCAGTTAGAGCTGAAGGCCTGGATACGATTGCCGATAGCGCGGCGTCACGCTGGTTCAGCCTATCATTCGTGAACAGCCAGCCGTCAATTATTTCCAAACTGGTCGCGCATTTACGCTCTGAAAACGCAGAGGGTTATGCGAGTTGTTGCGAGGCGTTGGCAGCTGCCGATTTACGCGATGAAATACACGCAATTCCTAACTCCACGCTCATCATCGCCGGCCAATATGATCCCGTGACAACTGAATCGGATGCGGTATTTATGTACGAAAAGATTAAAGATTCTGAAATGGTGACGCTGCCGGCGTCACACATATCTAATATCGAAACTGAAAAATTATTCACTCAAGTTTTATCTGATTTCCTGAGAACCTAAATCTGCTATTGCACATATAACCGGTATGCTAAGCTTGCACTGATTGCTTATGGACCTCGAACCATCGCTGGTCGGTTGGTCGCCGCACCGCAAACTTGTGGAGAACAAACATGTCCCAGCTTGCCGCCGCATTGGATGCGCCGATAGACGCGCTGCTTTCTGAAATGGAAGCCATTTACCAAGATTTGCACCGCAACCCTGAGTTGTCGATGCAGGAGTTTCGGACCGCAGGTATCGCCGCCGACTATCTCGCCGCCCACGGTTTTGAGGTAACCCGCGGCGTCGGCGGCACTGGCGTAGTTGGAGTTTTTCTCAACGGAAACGGGCCCACGGTCATGCTGCGTGCCGACATGGACGCCTTGCCGGTGGCCGAGGCGACCGGCTTGCCGTACGCCAGCACGGTAAAGGCCAGAGATGAGGATGGCAACGAAGTCGGCGTCTCACACGTCTGCGGTCACGATCTGCACGTCACATGGTTGATGGGGGCTGCGCGCCTATTGTCCGAGCACCGCGCCACTTGGAAGGGCACGGTACTGGCAGTATTTCAGCCCGGTGAGGAAGTCGGGCGCGGCGCGCAGAGCATGATGGATGACCGTATGGTCGAGCGATTTCCGAAGCCTGATATCATTCTCGGTCAGCATGTGATGGTCGGTCAGGCTGGCACTGTCGGCTACCGCAGCGGCATCATCCTGTCCGCGGGGGACAGCATGAAAATCAAGTTGTTCGGGCGCGGCGCGCACGGCTCAATGCCGCAGACCTCGATCGATCCGGTGATCATGGCGGCCTCGACCGTGCTTCGGCTGCAAACCATCGTCTCGCGCGAGATCGGTCCGCTTGACAGCGCAGTGGTTACGGTCGGCGCATTGCAGGCGGGGACCAAAGAAAACATCATTCCTGACGACGCCACCCTGAAATTGAACATCCGTACCTACGACGAGGATGTGCGCGAACACGTGCTTTCCGCGGTGACGCGGATCTGCTGCGCCGAGTGCTCGGCCTCCAATGCGCCACGCGATCCGGAGTTCACGACACTGAACTCTTACCCGCTGACCGAGAACGACGCTGCAGCGACCGCTCGCGTGATCGCCGCCTTTCGCGCCTTGTTTGGCGAACGCGCCTACGAAACTGCGCCCACTTCCGCCAGTGAGGACTTCAGCATCTTTGGGCGGCAATGGGGTGTCCCTTACGTGTTCTGGATCGTTGGCGGCACCGATGCGCAGACCTATCTGGAGGCCAAAGCGAAGAAGCAGATCAACGCGATCCCGGCCAATCACTCGCCGATGTACGCGCCGACTCTGCATCCCACCCTGAAAACCGGCCTGCAGGCTATGCTGACCGCGGCGTCAGCCTGGCTGTGTGAGGACGCGGACGCTGCATGAATGTCCACATGTTGTTTACAACGCTGGATATCGCCGGCGTATTTGTCTTCGGCATCAGCGGCGCCACGGCAGCACTGGAACGTCGCCTCGACCTGTTCGGCGTGGTGGTGGTCGCCTTCATCACCGCTTGCGGCGGCGGTATCGTACGCGATCTGTGCATTGGCGCGGTTCCTCCAGCCAGCCTGGGCGACTGGCGTTATCTGCTGACTACGGTCGTGGCGGCCATGGTGACGGTCTGGGCTGGTGCGCTCATTAAGCGTCTCGCATATCCTGTTCTGCTGTTCGATGCGGTTGGCCTGGGCCTGTTTGCGGTCACGGGTGCCCACAAGGCGCTGGCTTACGGGCACAACAGCGAAGTGGCGATTCTCCTTGGCATGATTACTGCCATCGGCGGTGGTGTGGCGCGCGACATGCTGCTCAATCGTGTGCCTATCATCCTGCAGAAGGAAATCTACGCTTCCGCCGCACTGGTCGGCGCCACCATCGAAGTCGTGGGTGAAAGGCTGGGGTGGTCAACCACATGGCTTCCCTGGTCAGCCTTGCTGACATGTTTCACGCTGCGTTTGCTGGCACTTAGGTACGGGTGGCATTTGCGATTGAGCGTTACGACACGGGACTAAGGACTGCTAATAATTATGGCAGCAGAATTGTTTGCGCTAACGACCCAACTCACGTCACCGAAACAGTTCTGGAATCGTTCGGGTAGCAGCAGCGCATCACTGCGCCGCCGCCCCCTGTAAACTGTGCGAGCGACTTTCACCGCACACAGCTTGAATCACAATAAGTCGGATTTTCAGGTCCAACCGGTTGTACAAACGTAAAGCCAGAGCTGTGTCCCTGCCGGTGACAGGCAGGATGCAGGAGACAGAGATTGCTGCTCGAATCCGAGCCGCCATCTACCCTGCGCACTAAATGATGCAGATTCCATCCGGTTTCTTTATTGATCCTTTCCGAGCAGATCGGACATCGCCCGGCCTGCCGTTGCCAGATGGTCAGAAGCTTGCGAAATCCACGGGAATTGTTCGCCATTTTCATGGCGTCGCGCTTCTCGAAGTATTCCTCATATGAGGGATCGAACGGGGTCGCCGTACTCAAAATCTTGACGTGACGTTGAATCTTGATGTCGGACGCCTTCTTCAGGTACAGTTGGTATTCCAATCCATCTTTTTGCATCACCTTGCAACTGAACACCCAATTGCGACTACCCTTGTTATGGAAGTATCGCGCATAAATCCATTGACTGTTTTTCGTCGGGTGTCGTCGTCGTGCCCAGTTCCACAGCGCGTGCCAAATGCTGTGGTCAACTTTCGAGAAAGCTTCCTTGGCTACAACATGGCGATGATAGTTTGCCCACCCGGTTATTTTGGAATTGAGCGCCCTGATCAACACCTCCTGTTTTGCCGACTTCATGGCACGAATAGTATGCCGTACATCATTGAGGAATGCTTTCACATTCTTCTTTGCCGGTCTGATTAACAGTTTTTCATTCGGTGTACCGAAGCGGTATTTCCGAATATTGTGACCAAGAAAGTCGAACCCTTCCGACAGGTGCGTCACACGCGTCTTTTCCTCAGAGAGTTCCAGACCACGCTCGGCAAGAAATTCGCGCACCAATGGTTTGATTTCGCTTTCCAGCAATTCTTTCGACTTGCCGGTGATGATGAAATCATCGGCGTAACGCACCAGATACACTTTGTTCTTGCTGGCTCTTTGGTAGTTTCCGTCGATTGCTTTCGATCCGTACAGGGTACCGAGCAAATCTTGGAGCCCATCAAGAACCATATTGGCCGCCACAGGCGAAATAATGCCGCCTTGCGGACAACCGTGCTCCGTCGGAAAGAGCCTGCCTTTCTCGATAAATCCCGCTTTTAACCATTGCTCTAACATTTTGGTGTCGGTGCAGATGTTTTGTAACATCCATTTATGGGAAATTTTGTCGAAACAGCTTTTAATGTCACCTTCGAGAACCCAATGTGCTGCGCCTTTTTGAGACAGCGTAAAGAATAGTTGAGTGGTGGCGTCCGCCCTGCAACGTTCAGGTCGGAACCCGTAGCTGCATTGGTCTGCCGTCATCTCTGCCACAGGTTCGAGCGCAAGCTTGTGTAAAGCTTGCATCGCCAAATCCTTTTTGACTGGGATGCTCAAGGGGCGACGTTTTCCGTTCGACTTCGGGATGTAGACTCGCCTTAGGGGCTTGGGCTGATAGCCGTGCCGCTTGAGCGCGTCGATTGCTTCTGATTTTTCCGCCGGGGTCGACCATGTGACCCCGTCGATCCCCGGCGTGTTTTTGCCCTGATTTTCCGTTACGCGTCGCACGGCCAAAGCTTTGGCCGAGAACGAGTGCGTCAGCAACCATTGCAAAGCTTTCACTTTGCGCCAGCGTCCTTCGCGTACTGCCTTCGCGATCCTTGCTTGTAGCTTCCTTACCTCGTAACAGCAGGCTTTCCATTCAATGGCAAGCCAATCTGCCGGGCGAGTGAAGGCCGCATCCACATCAAGTCTTGCTGATGCAGTCATTTGCTTTGCCTTCCAAAGAGAAGTTCCATAAGTTTTCTCGCGATCGTGACCAGGAATAAGTCTGCCGGCTTTCGCCGTGGGGCGATCATTTCATCCCCTATCCAGATCATTACAATCCGGCATTCGCTTTTTATTCCATCATTTACCCGCTCATTCATCAGCGTTCCTTGCGGTCAGCCTGCCTGCTTTTTCGCAGGCGCACGAACGGGCTTACCTCGTTTCGCTGCTTCAACAAGACTGATTTAGGTCCCATCTCTCCGCCATGCGCATTTGGTGTCCGTGCAATCCAAGATTGAAGTGGATTGACCTGCGCTTGCCGTTTTGGCTCGAGCCATTCAGCTTCTTGGGCTCGTCTTACTTATTGACGTTTATCGATGATTCACTTGTGTTGACCATGTCAGTCAGCCTGTCCTATTCCGGGTGAAGCTCCCAGAACTGCGTCATGTCTCACGGCACTACCTGCAGTTGCCTTACGGCATTCGGTACATTTGTCCCCCGAGCTTCGCACCTCGCAGTTACCCGCAACGCACGTCAGGGTAGGCTACATCCGACGGAACGGAAGGTTCTCTCAGTAGATTTACATAATGTCAAATCTCCTTGAACAATTAAAACAGCGACTTTCCGAGTCGCACTCAAGCGAAGTAAAAGTGATAAAAAAAGAGAGCAGTTAAAACCGGAGGCAGCGCTAGGCAAAGCGTTCGCAACGAGACTGTCAGAAATTTTGTGTGTAGGGCATATCATGTCAGCAATTAAAAGGACCATGAATGCCACGCAAGAAAAAGAACTACGGCGCTGTTGACGCCACACTACCCGATATCCCATCAGATTTGCTTGACCAGTTTGTGACCGGCCCGATGACGGCCGAGTCGGTCGACGCGGTGATGAGGAAATTCAAGAAAGCGATCCTTGAACGGGCGCTGGGTGCCGAAATGACACATCACCTGGGCTATGCGCCGGGTGCCGACAAACCGGCCGGATCGGCGAACCACCGCAATGGCAGCAGCGGCAAGACAGTCTTGACCGACGAAGGACCGTTGCGCATTGAGGTGCCGCGCGACCGGCACGGCGCTTTCGAGCCGCAGATCGTGGGCAAGCATGAGCGGCGCTTCACCGGCTTCGACGACAAGATCATCGCCTTGTACGCGCGCGGCCTGACGGTGCGCGAAGTGCAGGCGCATTTACAGGAAATGTACGCAGTCGATGTCAGTCCCGACCTGATCAGCAAAGTTACCGATGCGGTCATGGCCGAGGTCACGGCATGGCAGACGCGGCGTAAGCGCCCAGTCCACCCACCTTCAAACTCCCAAATGATCTGACCATACTTCGGTTTTTAAATCGGAGATCGTGATGGCAAACAGGGAGCGAGAAGCGCTGTGGAAGGAGCGCGTTACACAATGGCGCGACGGTTGGCCGCACAAGACGATGCGCCGGCGTTACTGCCGGTGGCAATCAAGCGTGCTGCAAGCGTTGCGCCGGCGGTGAGCCTGCGCAGCCCCAGCGGCTGGACCGTGATGCTGCCGCCCGAACTGCCAACAAGCTGGGTGGCAGAGCTGCTGCGCAGCCTGGCATGAAGCTGCAAGCAGAATCGGTCTGGCTGGCCACGCAGCCGGTGGACATGCGCATCGGCGTCGATGGGCTTTCCCTTCATGTGCAACAGGCGCTTGGGCGTGCACCGTGTGACGGCACCGCCTACGTGTTCAGCAACCGCCGCCATACCCGGCTCAAATTGGTGTGTTGGGATGGCAACGGCGTGTGGCTGTGCCAACGCCGCCTGCATCGCGGCCAGTTCATTTGGCCGCGGGCTGGCGATACCAGTTGGGCGCTGACCGACGCGCAATGGCAGTGGCTGATCGCAGGGGTCGATTGGCAGCGGTTGACGGCAGAACCTCCGGCGCATTGGCAGTTGTAAACGTCGCTCGGCTCGGATAACATTGCGGTATGGATTTGCTCACCGAACTGACTCGCGCCCAACACGATCCCGCCGTGATCGAACAAGTACGGGCATTGCTCGAGCAAGCCGAGAAAGCCAAACAACTGCTGGCGCAGAACGAGGCCAAGCTGGCAGAGAAGGACTTCAAGATTGCGGCGCTCACGCTGGAACTGGCGCACTACCGCCGTCTCCGCTTCGGCAACAAGAGCGAAGCGTTCAGCGGCGAGCAGCGCGAACTGTTTGAAGAGACTGTTGATGCCGGGACCGTTAAAAATGTGGTGGGTAATTGCCTGTAATCATGATGAGCAGAGTGTTCGGATGTTAGAAATGAGGGGTGAGTAAGCAAAAGGCGTCAGCTGGGGGAGGGCAGCACGCCGACGCAAGACGTTGGTCGTATGCCGAAAATGTCATCAGAAAATCCATTATGGCAATTCACCTCGGGCACAATGCAATGGAATAGATCACTGGAGAGCTACGTGACACGGAAACGATCATGCGTAGTTCGGAGGGGCGCCGTTGGAAAGTACCCGTAAGGGCAACTCGCTGACCGCCTACCCTACCGCTTGTCCAGTCCACAGGGGGCGGCGGCGCAGTGATGCGCTGCTCCGACCCGAACGACTAGATGCGGGTAACCGCTTCCAGCTCCCCGACAGGGCCGATCAATCGAGGTGAAGTAATCATTTGAAAATGTATCAAAACGACGCGAACTTCAACAAACAATGCGATACCACGCCACACCATCGTCGTCGAGTTGCTTCATGGCTTCGCCACGATGGATCAAGTAGTTGAGGTGGGCGATACTTTCTCCAGTTGCCAGGCCTAGCAGGCTGTGATCACCCGGAGTAATTTGCCGTGAGAATAAGGTGCTGAAGACGTCTACCGCGCGTTTTGGCTGTTGCAGTGCAGTTCGTAGTCGCTCAAGTGCGTTCGCCTGACTGGAAGCTAGGTAATCCAGCCGCTCATGCAAACCGCGGAACGGCTCGTTATGTGCCGGCAGCACCAGCACATCGTTTGGCACTTCCCGCTTGAGCTTTTCGAGCGAAGCTATCCAGTCCTCCAACGGATCCGCGTCGGGCTCGGTCGGGAACACTGACACGTTGGATGATATCCGTGGTAGCACTTGATCACCAGAAATCAGGAGCTTGAGATCAGGGCAGTACAAGCAGGCATGTTCGGGTGAATGGCCGTTACCCACGACAACCGTCCATTGGTGCTCCCCAATGAGGATGGATTCCTTATCTTGCAAACGCCGATAGCTGTCCGGCAAGGCATGCGTCATTTTTCCGAAATTGCCGAATCGGGTACGGTAGTGCTCAACCGCGTCGTCGTCCCAGCCGGCCTTACGGTAAAAGCGAATGCCATCCTCCGGCGCTTCGCGACCGGTGTCGGCAACGAGCGTTCGGCATGTCAGATATTCCAGCCGTGTCATCCAAAGTCGGCAATCAAATTTGCGTGTCAGCCAACCTGCCATGCCAACGTGATCCGGATGCATGTGCGTGACCAGAACGCGCTTCGCTCCGCCACTGAGCGGGCCGGAAAATAGTTTCCGCCACGCTGCGGTGGTGTCACTCGTCTGCAGGCCCGTATCAACTATGGCCCAGCCGCTGCCATCTTGAATTGCCCAGAGATTGATGTGCGACAGTGCAAGCGGCATGGGCATGCGTATCCAAAGCACGCCAGGTGCCACTTGGTGCGTGGCGCCGGTTTCGGGGGGCTCTCCGCACGGATAAACCAGGATGGGCCTGTCTTTCTTGTTGTGTTCATTTTTTTGCTCAGTCATCGGAGCTCCGCCTTGATTTTGGAATTCTGCAGGTTCCAGTGTAAGGTAATTACAGAATAGCGACATTGAGAGTCTGTTGCATTAAGTGCCAAAAGTGCGAATCGGGTACGTGCGGCCTCCGCGACCGTACGCTACCTGTCGGTGGCCATGGCGGCCTCCGGCTGATGCATGGCCAACTCCTTCCAGTTGGCCTTGGCGCTTCTCAGTTTCAGGGGAGGTCCTGGTTTATAGGGGTCGTCTCAGAAAACGGAAAAAATCGTACGCTAAGACCCAACGAGCGGTCGTAATGGCCTAAATTTCCCCGCACTGACCTTGGTGCTGTTGCGCCACAGATAATCCCCGGTCAGGTTGATGTGTTCGCAACCCAGTGGCGACAGGTATTGTAGTAGCGTGTCGTCCACCGGCTGGCCGTGGCCGCGCAGGGCCGCGGTAGCTCGCTCCAGGTACACCGTGTTCCAGAGCACGATTGCCGCCGTTATGAGGTTGAGGCCACTGGCGCGATAGCGCTGCTGCTCGAAGCTGCGGTCCCGGATTTCACCTAACCGGTAGAAAAACACTGCCCTGGCCAGTGCATTGCGGGCCTCGCCCTTGTTCAGTCCGACCTGGACGCGGCGGCGCAGCTCCACACTTTGTAGCCAGTCCAGAATGAACAGCGTGCGCTCGATGCGCCCCAGCTCGCGTAGGGCAATTGCCAGGCCGTTTTGGCGCGGGTAGCTGCCGAGCTTGCGCAGCATCAGCGATGCCGTCACCGTGCCCTGCTTGATCGAGGTGGCCAAGCGCAAGATTTCATCCCAATGGGCGCGAACATGCTTAATGTTGAGGGTGCCGCCAATCATCGGTTTGAGCGCGTCGTAGTTGCCGTCACCCTTGGGAATGTACAGCTTGGTGTCGCCTAGGTCTCGGATGCGCGGGGCAAAGCGGAAGCCCAAGAGGTGCATCAAGGCGAAGACGTGATCGGTGAAGCCCGCCGTGTCGGTGTAGTGTTCCTCGATCCGCAAGTCGGACTCATGGTACAGCAGCCCGTCGAGCACGTAGGTCGAATCGCGCACGCCGACGTTGACTACCTTGGCACTGAACGGTGCATATTGATCGGAGATATGCGTGTAGAACAGTCGTCCTGGTTCCGCGCCGTACTTCGGATTGATGTGGCCAGTGCTCTCGGCTTTGCCGCCAGCCTTAAAGCGCTGGCCGTCCGATGATGATGTGGTGCCGTCGCCCCAGTTTCCGGCGAAAGGCTGCCCGAACTGCGCGTTGACGAGCTCGCCCAACGCCGCCCCGTAGGTTTCATCACGGATGTGCCAAGCTTGCAGCCAGGACAACTTGGCGTAAGTCGTGCCGGGGCAGGATTCGGCCATCTTGGTTAAGCCGAGGTTAATTCCGTCGGCCAGGATCGTCGTCAACAACAAGGTTTTGTCCTTGGCCATGTCGCTGGTCTTCAGGTGCGTGAAGTGACGAGTGAAACCGGTCCACTCATCGACCTCCATCAACAGTTCTGTGATCTTGATGTGCGGCAGCAACGCCGCCGCTTGATCGATCAGCGCTTGCGCGGTATCGGGCACCGCTGCCTCGAGTGGTGTGACTTTCAGACCTGACTTGGTGATGATCGCATCAGGCAGGTCGTTGGCGGTCGCCAAGCGATTGACCAATGCGAGCTGCTGTTCCAGCAGCGACAGCCGGTCGTGCAGGTACTGGTCGCAGTCGGTGACCACGGCCAGTGGTAATTCTCTGGCCAGTTTCATCGTGGCGAACTTCTCAGCAGGTACAAGATATTCGTCGAAGTCCTTGAATTGGCGCGACCCCTGCACCCACACGTCGCCCGAGCGCAGCGCGTTCTTCAGCTCCGACAGGGCGCATAGCTCGTAGTACCGCCGGTCGATTCCGTCATCGGTAAGTACCAATTTCGCTCAACGCGGTTTGACGAATTCTGTCGGCGCGCCGGTGGGCACCTTGCGGGCGTTGTCGGTGTTCATGGTACGCAGCACATCGATCGCATCAAGCACACTCTTGGCGGCCGGTGCCGCACGTAGCTTGAGCACGGCCAGGAACTCGGGTGCGTAACGGCGCAGCGTGGCGTGACTCTCGCCGATGCGGTGCAAAAAGTCGAAGTCCGCAGGTTGCGCAAGCTTCTGCGCTTCCCCGACGCTGGCAGTGAAGGCGTCCCAGGAAAGGACTGATTCGATGGCCGCGAACGGGTCACCGCCGCTTTGCTTGGCTTCGAGCAGAGCCTGGCCGATGCGCCCGTACAGGCGGACCTTGTCGTTGATCGCCTTGCCCGATGCCTGGAACTGCTGCTGATGCTTGTTCTTAGCGGCATTGAACAGCTTGCCAATGATGCGGTCGTGCAGGTCGATGATTTCATCGGTGACGGTGGCCATGCCTTCGATGGCCAGCGCCACCAGGGTCGCATAGCACCGTTGCACCTCGAACTTGGCCAGGTCGGCGGGCGTCATTTGCCCCCATTCGCGGGCGATCTTGAGTAACCGATTCTGATGAACCAATCGCTCAATGCCAACAGGCAGATCCAGTGCCTGCCAAGCTTTAAGACGCTCAATATGTTCCAGCGTGTGCCGTGAGTTCGGTTTTGCGGGCGACTGGCGCAGCCAGGCCAGCCAGGTTGTCTTGCTGCCGTCCTTGCGCTTGAGCAAGTCATCCAGACGCTGACGGTGCACTGCCAGTAACGGGTCAGTCAACGAAGCATGAATGCGTCGATTGGCGCGCGTGATGGCCTCGGCACAGATGCGCTCGACGACATCCAGTGCCGGAATGATGATGTGCTGGTGGCGCAGGGCATCGAGCACGCTGCCAGCCAGCACGATGCCCTTGTCGGTCTGCATAGCCAGCTCGGTCGTCGCATGCACGGACTGTCGGTAGTGCGCTAGGCCGAACGGTTCCATGCCAAGATAAGCGCGCAACTCAAGCAGATGTTCGCGGCGCGTTTCCTCCCGCTCAGCGTATTGTGGCCAGCAAGCTGTGTCGATGCGCAGTTGTCTTCCGATCCATCGCAACAGCGATGCCGGGACAACGGTATCGGTCAGCAAGCCCTGGCCCGGAAAGCGCAACAGGCACAACTGCACGGCCACGCCCAGGCGATTTGCATCACCGCGCCTCTGCCGAATCAGTGACAAGTCGGCCTCGCCGAAGGTGTAGTGTCTGATCAGTTCGTCGTCGGTGTCGGGCACAGCCAGCAGGCTGTTGCGCTCGGAGGTAGAGAGAATGGAACGGCGTGGCATTGGGTCTCCAGTTTAGGAACAGCGGATTGCACAAACGAACGTTTACGCAACACGGCGGACGTTCACGTTGTCCGGGGCTTCCCATGTTGCACAAACCTGTTGCATAATGAAATATTAATGCAATAGGTTTGTGCAACGATTATGCTCATCGGATACGCCCGCGTCTCAACCGACGATCAGGAAACCGCCACCCAGGAATCTGCGCTTAAACAGGCAGGGTGCAAAAAGATATTTCCTGAAACTGCATCCGGTGGCCGATGGGATCGTCCGCAACTTGCGCGTGCGTTGGATCAACTGCGCGCCGGCGATGTGTTGGTGGTATGGAAACTTGATCGCCTATCGCGCTCGTTGAAAGATTTGCTGACGCTCATGGAGCGGATCGACCAACTCGGTGCTGGCTTTCGCAGTCTTACCGAAGCAATCGACACTACGACCTCAGCTGGGCGGATGATGATGCAGATGATTGGATCGTTTGGGGAGTTTGAACGGTCCATGATCCGGGAGCGCACCAAAGCAGGACTGGAGTCGGCGCGCAAGCAAGGTCGCATTGGGGGACGACGGCCCAAGCTCGACGCGCATCAACAGCAAGAAATTGTCGCGATGGTGACTTCCGGTCAGAAAACGGCTGCTGAGACCGCTCGTTTGTTCAAAATCCATCCAGCAACTGTTTCCCGGCTGTTGGCTCTCCAAGCCCAAAACGAAAAGGGGTAATCGGCACCCCGGAAATTAAGTGGCAGTTTTTGCAGCTATGTGCACACTATCCCCCAATACGCCAGAAAACATCCATGCTTGAGATCACTGAACCAGCCGCATCGCCATCTTTCATCAGCCAAATCGGCCGACCGTTTCTACGCGACCGTTTAATGCACCTGCTGCTAATCGCCGCCATCGCACTATCCGCCCTGTCGCCACATCCGTTTGCGGAATATCGAACCTGGGTCGACTGGAGCACCATCGCGACGCTCGCCGGCATGTTGTTGCTGACCACGGGCATCGAAGTGAGCGGCTACCTGGAACACCTGGGACGGACCATCATCAACCGGCTGCAACAGGAACGTGTGCTGGCCATCTTCCTGGTGTCGGCGTCCGCCTTGCTGTCAACCGTACTGACCAACGACATCGCGCTGTTCATCATGGTCCCGCTGACTGTCGGCTTGGCCAGCATCAGCGGATTGCCGATCGGCCGGTTGGTCATCTTTGAAGCATTGGCAGTGAATGCCGGCTCATTACTGACGCCGATCGGCAACCCGCAAAACATCCTGCTGTGGCAGCGCTCGCATCTGTCCTTTGCTGGCTTCGTCTGGCAAATGGCGCCGCTGGCGCTGGCGATTTTCTTGCTGCTGCTGCTCGCGACCTGGTTCTGCTTCCCCAAACAAACCATACATGCTGAGTTGAAAGACGATCCTGCTGCATACCGCGTCGGGCTACTCAGAACTTGCGGGCTACTCTATCTCGCGTTTCTGGCGACGGTGGAACTGGGACATCCAGGCTGGGGTTTACTTGGCGTGGCAACTACCGCAGTACTGTTTTGCAGGGAGATCATTGCAAAAGTCGACTGGAGCCTGATCATGGTCTTCATACTAATGTTCATCGACATCCGCTTACTGACGCAGTTGCATTTCATCCAGACCTGGGTTGAAGCGATTCCGCATTTTTCTCAGCTTGAACTGTTTATATCGGCTCTGCTTGGTTCCCAAGTCATCAGCAACGTTCCGGCGACGATCCTGCTAGTGAACTATTCCATGGCTTACAAGGTAATTGCATACGGGGTCAACGCTGGTGGTTTCGGCCTCGCGATTGGCTCGCTGGCCAACATCATCGCGCTGCGCATGGCTCCTGAGCGTCATCTGTGGCTGCGTTTTCACCTGTACTCCTTCCCCTTCCTTATTTTGTCGGCGCTGATTGCCTGGACGCTGCTGCTTTAGCGAAAAAACAAGAGCCGGGTAACAAAAACATAATTAGCCTCGGTCGTCATCAAGCCCACCAGAACCTTCAAACACATGGGCGGCAACAAGATAGCGATGAAAGTGTTGGGCATCCTCCGATGAAGTGAGTACCTGTCACCGCTGGGTTGGGAACACATCAACCTGACCGGGGATTACCTGTGGCGCAACAGCACCAAGGTCAGTGCGGGGAAATTTAGGCCACTGCGACCGCTCGTTGGGTCTTAGCGTACGATTTTTTCCATTTTCTGAGACGCCCCCAACCATGCATCAACTCTGCCAACCATCAGCTTTCGCGCGATTGAAATATCATCAGAGGATATGTCAAGCGACATAAAACCGAATCGTCTCGCAACCTGCTCTGCCGCGCCTTGTCTCAGGACCCCAGTACGAAGTTTTTTTGATTTGGCTATTGTTGAAATATCCAGTCCGCTATCAGCTTTCACTAGCAAGACAAGCGGCTCCGCCTTGATTTTCACAATCCACCGTAGCAATTTCTCTCGTTCGGGCGTCCTGGCGATTGCAATAATTAAGTCGCTCTTTTCGGTGGTTAAAGTGGCCATCGCTCGAGCAATCGGCATAACCTCTATCTCTTTGCGCGACTTAATTCTCGCAGACAGCTCTTTTGCTATGTCCACAGCAAACCCAGAAGCCTCTCCCGCATCCAAATATGAGATCGGGGGCATTTCTGCGGCAAGCCGCCTCTCATCAGCGCGAGAGGCCATCGCCATCAAACCAATGGCGAGGGCAGATGAGATTGTTAACAAACTCTTCAGCACTGTCCTGTTTCTACTAGGAAAATTGAGCGACAGGGTAGCTTTCGGATGCTTTTTCCAAAGTTTACGGGGCATAGCCATTCCTTTCGGAACGATTGTGAAGGAGGCAAACCGTACTCTGAAGGCTCGGTGCCGCTCAAATTCGACTCACTGTCGATAGGTGTTGGACAAGCATAGAGCAAGGCGGCCTGTCTTTCAATAAACGCCGTGGCCTTCCCCCGCGCGACAACGATGGGCCGTGCTACGTCCGACCTGGCCAGTTTCGGGGCCGCGACCGTTCCAAAGGCGCTGCGCGAGCAACTCGGACTGCCAGGCACCTTCTTCAGTGCTCCGTGTTTGATCGCCGGAGTTCAGCAAAGCGCCCAGCAATGAAGTCCACGAGCGCGCGAACGCGATTGGGGACGAAGCGCCCGCTAGGTAAGAGAGCATGCAACGGATACGGATCTGTCTCCCATTCGGTCAGTAGCCGTACCAGATTGCCGCTTTGCAGATCATGCCGTTGTTCGATCTCCGTCATGAAGATGATGCCGGCTCCCGAAACTGCCCATGCGCGTGCCAGCGAGGCGTCATCCAAAACCCGATCGCCACTGACCCTTACCGTGGTCCACTGGCCGTTCTGACCGAAGCGCCATGAGCTGAACGTGCGGCCGCCGCGAATGAATGAGATGCAGTTGTGGTCCACCAAGTCAGTTGGCGTACGTGGCGTGCCGTGACGACTCAAATAGTCGGGAGAAGCGCTGAGGACGGGGTGCGCAAGCGAGAGTGGACGGGCCACGAGGCGAGAGTCGCTTAACTCACCGTACCGAATCGCCAGGTCCACCTCGTCTCGTAGCACGTCAAGCACGCGGTCGCCAACATTGAGCGCCAGTTTCACCCCGGGGTGAAGGTGCAAGAACTCATCCAACATTGGCATTAGCACGGTCCGAGCAAGGTCCGACGGTGCCGACACTCGCACGGTGCCCACCAGCGCGCCGCGTTCGGCATCGAGCTGGGATTCCCCCTCTGCCAGCAGCTCGAACGCGCGCTGGGCGTATTCCAGAAGGATTTGACCTGGCGGCGTAAGCCGCATTGCACGTGTGGAGCGTTCGAAGAGTCGCGTCCCCAGCTGAGCCTCGAGCCGCTTTAGCGTTGCGCTGGCCGCCGCTGGCGTGATGCCGAGTGACCGCGCAGCAGCAGTCAATGACCCGCCGCTGACCGTGTGCAGCAGCACCTGGAGGTCCCCCACATTTTCAATTCTGGTTTGAAAGTGATACATCCGAAAGCCCTCTTATCAACCGCAGGTATTTTACCTATATTACCTTCCATCGACATCACTTAACCCCAGAAAGGAAAGATTGCCATGAAAGCTGTTGCTTATCAAAAGAACTTGCCCATCAATGCGCCCAAGGCGCTCGAGGACGTGGAACTGCCCGCGCCGGTGCCCGGTGCGCGTGACCTGCTTGTGCGCGTGCATTCGGTTTCGGTCAATCCGGTCGACACCAAGGTGCGCGCCGCTAGCGCGCCGGCCGCCGGCGAAGCCAAGGTGCTCGGCTGGGACGCGGTTGGCGTGGTCGAGGCCGTCGGCGCGCACGCCACTGGCTTTGCGCTCGGTGACCGCGTCTGGTACGCCGGTTCGATCAAGCGCCCGGGCACCAACAGCGAGCTGCATGCGGTGGACGCGCGCATCGTCTCCAAGGCGCCCAAGTCGCTTTCGGATGCGCAAGCTGCGGCGCTGCCGCTGACCGCCATCACCGCGTGGGAGCTGCTGTTCGACCGGCTGCGCATTGCCCAAGGCGGTGGCGAAGGCCAGACGCTAATGGTCGTGGGCGGCGCCGGCGGCGTGGGCTCTATCCTGATCCAGCTGGCCCGGCAGCTGACCAAGCTGCGCGTGATTGCCACGGCCTCGCGCCCGGAGTCGCGTGAATGGTGCCTGGAGCTGGGCGCGCACGCGGTCATCGATCACTCCACGCCGTTGTCGCAGGCGCTGCGCTCGGCCGGCATCGAGCTCGTCGACTACGTGGCCTCGCTCACGCAGACCGCGACGCATTACCAGGAGATCATCCAAAGCCTGAAGCCGCAGGGCGCGCTGGCCGTCATCGACGACATGGAAGGGCTGGATCCGCTCGCCCTCAAGAACAAGTCGCTGTCGCTGCACTGGGAGCTGATGTTCACACGCTCGATGTTCGAGACGCCTGACATGCAGGAGCAGGGCGTTCTGCTGGGGCGCGTGACTGAGCTGGTCGACGCCGGCCGCGTCAAGACGACCGCCAACGCCGTCTTCGGCCGCATCAACGCGGAAAACCTGACCCGTGCGCATGCGCTGATCGAAAGCGGCAAGGCCGTGGGCAAGATCGTGCTCGAAGGCTTCTGATTTCGAGCGCAGCGCATACAAGTACCGAGGCTCACAATTTCAATTCTTTCACCCGTTCGTTAACTTCATCTCAAGGAAACGCATCATGTCTCAAAGTTATGCTACCCAAGTCCAGACCAAGGCTTCCATCACGCGCGACAGCGCGTTGGCGCTGGCCGTCGCTGCGCGCGATGCGGCCACCGAGATCGGCTTGAATCTGGCCATTGCGGTCACCGACGAAGGCGGCCACCTGATCGCCTTCGAGCGCGCCGACGCCACGCTATTCCTGGCCGCAGAAGTGGCCGTCAACAAGGCTTGGACTGCCGCCTCCTTCGGTCTGGACACGATGATCTGGAACCAGGTCGTCGCTCAGCCGGCCACGGCTCCGCTGGCCAACCATCCGCGCGTCATGCCGGTGGGCGGCGGTGTTCCCATCGTGCTGGGCGGTCGTGTGGTCGGTGGCATCGGCATCTCTGGTGGCAACGCCCAGCAAGACCACGACGTGGCTGTCGCTGCGCTCACGGCTGCGGGCTTCGAGGTCGCCAAATGAACGCAACCATCTCTCGGCGCGTCGCCGGCGTCGTGCTGGCTGC
>NZ_JBYMEG010000003.1:0-90248 GCF_057787885.1 Glaciimonas sp. OK215 | reverse complement strand
GCAGGAAAGCGAGTTTCTTTTCCATGTCTTTATTCATGACGGTCTTGCCGACACATTTCGACAGGAATAAGCGATGCTGCTCAACGGTCACAAACCATTTGTTGTAGGCAATCTCTGGCGTGTCCTTGGGCTTTGTCCGGCTGACCATCCCCTTACGGAGCAGGTTACTCAGTGACTTTCCTACTGCATCCGGCGTCAACCCGCACTTCGCGGCAATTGTGCTGGTGTACAGCGGGCTTGGCGATTCAACCATCGTGCGAACGATTGCTAATGTCCCGCCTTTCATAGCATTGCCTTTATCCAGTAGGTCCAAAGCCCCATCAACCATGCGCCGGTATAGATTACGGATAGCGTGAACATGCCCCACTGCTTCGCCCGGTAGGTAGTGATTAGCCAGGACGGTTGCCCAAGCAAACCGACGATGCAGGCAAATTTCACAAACGGCTCGCTGCCTGACTGGGACAGCAGTATGGCGAGCGCGCCGGACATCAGGATGGTGAGCTGCTGCATTACGCTACTGCAGGGATTGCCGGTGGCTTCATACCCATCAGCGCGCGCAGATCGTTGATCGACATCGCGGTGACGTCATGCATGCGAACCAGAATTGCGGGAGTGACTTCGGCTTTCTTTGCGCGGATCTTGCTGATGACTGCGGGAGTGAGCTGCAGGACGCGCGACAGAGCGGCATCGTTTTTCAGGGATAGTTTTGCAATCAGTGTGTTGACCAGATTTTCAGGCTTGTAATCCGGGTTGCTGATGTAGTTTTCGGTCAGGCCGGTATGCACCAGGGGCGGCACTTTCGGTTTTGCGGTTTGCATATTTGACTCCATGAATAAATGCGGTTTAGTTAACAGAAACATCAATTAAAAGTACTAAATAATCGATGCTTCTATTACTGACAGCAATATATCGGTATGTCAATATTTACGAGGGGATTTTTGCCAACAAGAATATAAATTCCCCTGCGTGTTATTCGTATTTCTATATTTTAGGCCGAACGAAAGAGCCCATTGCGGCATTTCTTGCTGCATCCCGCTTGGCAGTGACGTGAGCCACTTTGCGCTGATACTCTTGCGATACGTCATGGATCAGCTGCTTGGCTGCGGCCTCTCCATCATCACGGCGTACCTTGTCGTATTCCCCTTGCCGTTGCGCCTTCGGCATGGCTGCCAATGCGCGCAGAGTGCAGCACCGTTTCCCCTTGGTAGTTCGGCCTGACCATGTGATGCACAGATCGCAGATCATTGCGCCAGCAGAACAGGACCAACTTTTTTGAGGTAGGCGTACAGCGCCTGGGCGTGATCCGGCCTGAGCGTAAAAGCGCGCCCATCCACGTCAATGTTCAAATCGCCATTGGAAAGCAGGCCAGCAACAAAGCGCGATGCGGCCGGATAGTCATTCAGTCCGTGTCTATAGCTATGATCGACACTCATTAGGTGTGTATGGTTATGATCGTCAGGGTTGTGATCGTCAGGGTTGTGATCGCCACCAAGCGGAGCATCGACGGTCACGACAGCGGCCTCAATCACCGCATTGGCAGAAGCGGCAGCAGCGGCAGCGGCAACACAACCTTCCAGTCTTGGTTTGGCATAAGTATTTATCCAATCCTCCATCTGAGCCGAAAGCATAACTTGCTGTGAATCCGGTTTTTCTGCCGCCTCAGTCTCAGGCACGTCATGCGCGGCATTGACTCCTTCGTTGGCAGAAATAATGGCAGGCGCGCGTTCCTCCACGACAGGGGCCAGTGCCGGTTTTTTGACCGGGGCGGCTTTTGGTGCCAAATCTGGCACTTTTTTGGCAGAAAATTGCGGAATCACGACCGGGGGTGACAAGGTTGCAGCGGCAGGCAACGCCGATTTCGCAACTGAAGCCGGGCCTACGCTCCATTCCTTGTTTTCGAAGGTCAGGCGCTTGTCCTTTACTGCCGCCGACAGGTATTGCGAAGGGTATTCGCCTTTCTTCAAGCCCATTGCGCGCGCAAGAAATTCGCTCGGTACCGGGCCGTTCTTGCGTATGTACTCGATTGCCGCGTCGGTCTTGGTCATGGCCTTGGCTGCGACCGGCGTAACCGCGAGCAAAGGCGCGGATGGGAACGGCGATGGCTTGCGATGCACTACCGGCGTAGCCACCGTGGAGCGGAATGAATCGACCATCTTGTTGTTTGGTGCCAAGATTTGCTCGACCACGATCAATCCGCGGTCGATGTCTCCCTGGATAAATGGGCGAACTCTGTCCGTATCGATATCGAGCTTGTCGGCAATCTCAACCGCGCGAATGTTCGGACGCAATGCGATCAAATCCAAAATCTGTGCTTTCATGTGCTACTCCCTGATGATGTGAATAAAGGCGGTTAAGCCGAGACTTTCGCCGGATTGAATCCGGTAATTCTTTCGATTTCTTCCCACGATGACGGTGATTCAGGCGGCAGCTTGCGGCGTAACTGGTACTCGAATGCAAAACGCTTGGTGCCGTCTGCGAACATGACGCCGTAGCCATCCTCGCGGGTCTGCTCCATCGTGTCCGGGTGCGTCACAAGAAAGGCGGTCATGATCGATCGAACTTCGCATTCCCGTCCGTTCAACTCGGGCTCATGCGTCCCTTTCTGAAAAATCAACACTTCGCTCAGTCCGTATTTGCCGCTCATCCTTTACCTCCATCAATCGATAGCAACGCGGCGCGCGCCACTTCGCCACGGTCAACCACCTGCGGTTCATAGTCGAATTGCCCTGTATCGGAATCGATGTGTACTGCTACCGGAGCAATGACCATAACGGCCTTTTGGTCATCGGCGTAAAACCGAAGCGCCTCTACAAGCTGTGCGATGTTCGCGCTCATGCCTGGCTGAACTGATCGCGCAGCGCGGCAAGATCACCCTCGTAAAATAGGATGGTGTCAGCCTGCGGGAATCGCTTCATTTCATTCCTCAAATCCTTCATCAAGCAAAAACACCACGCATCTTTACCTTCAACAAGAGCGCAATAACCACGCACCAAGCCCCATTCGGCAACGGCAATCTTCATTCCGCCAAGCATGGAAAATGTATTATCAACAACGCTCATGCCGCCATCCGATCAATGATTTCAACTGGCTTACCGGTGAATGCTGCCCATGCTGGATGATCTATCACTGGCACATACAGCGCGTTTTCCTTGGTGTCCCAACGGGCCGAATGCATACCGCCTGGGAACGTGAATGTCACATTCCCATCACCACGGTATTCGTTGACATGCTGCACCGTCACGCCATGCCATTTCTCATGCGCGCAATCGGCCCATGCTTGCTTGTGGCGCCCGGACATGATCCGCGCGGCCAGCTCCTGATCCCGGCAAGCTTCGCAGCAATACGCTGTGTCGTCATAAATCACGCCGTCGTCTTCATATACCTGGCTCTCGCAGTTCTGGCAGTACCACCACCATCCAGCGGCCAACAGCGCCTTCACAGGAACCTTGCCGACTGCTGCATACTCATCGAATTCCGGCGCGCGCTTGCAACTGACGTCATTAAACCCACAATCGAGCTGGTTTGCTCCTTCACGGCGGGCGACCACGTTATGCGCCGCGAACACGACACATCCGCTTTCATCGGCCTGCACGGAATAGGCCTTCAATGCTGTATTCATTCGTCTGTCTCCTGTTGATTTCCTAATCGCGCCAACACTTCACGCGCATGGTCGACCTGTAATTTTGTGACCGGCTCGCCCGCCGCATGCTTCGCCATCACTACCTGCGCGCGCTCGATGGCGATCTGTCTCGATGGCTTCTTAGCGGCCATCTGCGCAATCGCTGCTCGCGCCATTTCCTTGGCCTCGGTGGAGCTGATCGCCTCCCCTTCCGTGTTGCGCGCTGGTGCTGCGATTTGCAGGACAAAGCCCTGTACTTCTTCGCACACACTACCCATGCGCTTATCAAGCAGGCGCTTCCAGCGGGCTTCCGCCTGCTTGTAGCTGGTATTGCGCAGCAGAAACGGCCCGAAGTCCTGCGCGGCCCAGTAGATCGCCGGTAGCGGCCAGTAGTCTTCGCCGCCGTTATGCCGGATATGTAGTTGTGCGATGGCATCCAAAAATGCAGTCTCATAGTCAACCTGCACTTGGCACAGCTGCAGGAACTCAGGCAGTGACGGTGGCCACGGATACTGCAGCTCGCACTTGATGACGCCATCGAATGCCATCTGCACCGTGATTCCATGACGGCAGAGCCCTTGCGACCATGCATCCTTCCAGTTCTCGATAGCCTGGGGGTTCGGAAAGTTTGATTTCCAGCGCTGCAGGTACAGCCCGTCAAAGCGGTTGTACAGTCGATCAACAGCCGACAGGAAGCGGCCAGTCTTGTCGCCGTTATCGTCCTTCACTTCCCGGAGCTGGCTCCACGAATTTTGCTTCAACGTCGATTGTGTTTGCGTCGTCGGTACGATTTGCATTGGCTGCTGCTGCGTCATGGCTTGGTCCTTGGTTCACGTATGCGGTTGGGTCGAACTTTTGCGGATAGCTTGGCTTAGCGCCCGGCTTCTGGTCGACCTTGATCGGGTACAAGTCCGTCCACTTTCCGGACAAGATGCTGGCATTGATGACCTCTACCGGATCGCTACCGGCTTCCCGGAGCTTCGCCAATTTCGCGATGGAGAGGTTGGCGGCTTTTTGCGTCAGCGGAGCCTTGACGTCTATTCGATGCTCTACCCAGTCGTTCCAAGAAGACTCAGGCAACCAATCCGGCAAAGTAACGACCAGCGCAGCTGGAACCGCTTTTTGCTTCTTGATGGTTTTAATGATGGTTATTGGTGGTTCTTGATGGTTACTTGCGGGTGCAACAGTTATTGCACCCTTTATGTCGTCAGTTGCACCCTTTGTGTCGTGGATTGCACCCTTTATGTCGTCAGTTGCACCCTTTTGAGGGGGTGCAATTTCTGCACCGTTTATCCAGTCGGCATTAATCCGGTATTCGCGGCACTGATTTCGGCCTCCATTTCCAGAATTGACCAGAATCAGCCAGCCGGATTCCTCCATACGCCTCAACTGATACTGGATGGTTCGCTCGGATTGCCGGGTCTTTTGGGACAGGTGTTTGATTGACGGATATACCTTCGTACCGTCATCGCTGGCATGGTCAGCCATAGCCAGGGCAAGCAGCATTTCGCCGCCGCCAATTGGGTAACGTTTCCAGACGCAGGACATGATGTAGATGCTCATGCTGCAATCTCCCGCTCTGCCATTTCGCAGAATATGCCGCATTGGATTTCTGGCTCAGTCGGATAATCACCAGCGTCTGGCGCGAGATTCATTAACGACACGCGGCCAGATGAAAGTTTAATTAACGTTACTCCAAGGCTCTGCTCAAGTAGTGCCATGCGGTTGAATTGAGCAGGGAAATCTACACGGATTTTGTTCCAGTAGCCTGCGCCAGCTTTGACGCAGCCTATGCAGTTGTTGTGCGAATAGCCGAGTTTGTACATGACTGGCAGCTCGATGCCTGCGCGCTGCACCAGGGCCAAGCAGTCCGAGTGCATTAACCCCTTCTCAATCAGGATTGGCCACAGCCTGAACTCGTTGTTTGCATCAATAATGCGGTCTAGCCGATGTTCTTCTTCGGATGAGAAGCCATACACTTGAATATCGCCATTTTGCAAAAACTCGTTTGTAATCTTCTTCTTTAATAGCTTGGTACAAGGAGCGCCCTTCACGCCAGCAATATAGCGCTCCTTAGCGAACACTTCCATGATTGACCCGTTGTACTTCTCGTTTTTCAGCGTGGTGATCGGTACGCCAAACCACTTTTCACAGTCAGCGGCGAATCGATCATTATCAGGATGTTCCTCTGCCACAAAACAGCGAACCACCACCAGCGGAAGATTAGCGCCCTTGGCGTTTTCTTCAATCGCCAGCTTGGTAGCGACCGCTGATGCCGCTCCACAGGAAAACCAGCAAACTATGCGGGCATTCATACGGCCACCGCCATATCTGTAGCAACACACAAGATTCCCACATCAATAAATTCTTCTGATAAACTGTCGATTGTCAATTCACTACTCCATTTAGCTGCGTTGATAAAAAGCTGCGACCTGCGCAAACAGGCTTGCGGCTTTTGCTTTTGCGGACCTTCTTTTCGTATGGCTTCGTCGGCCAGAGTCCTTTGTTCTTCAAGATCGCTGCGCATGCCTGTACGGCAATAGCTTGGCGATCCTGTACGTATTCGAGTGTCATACCTGCAGGCCGCTTGTAATGCCCGTCAAGCGTCATGTGGCAGGCATAGCAGGCGTAACAGCCGATGTGGTCAAACTGTTCCAGCTTCTTGCCGCGCGCCTTGCCACCTTCGATGTCATTGGAATGCGCCCAAACCGTTGTTGCCGGGTCATAGCTGCAAACGCCGGACAATCGCAGGGTGCATTCCTCATCGCGTGCGGAATCCGTGATTTTGCTCATTTGTGCTTGCGTACCAACGCCTGGCCCATATGCCATTTGCGACAGAATGTGCAGCGGTATGCGCTCGGGTGAGTGTCCTTGCTACGCGCGCCACGATCCGCAACCTTCACGGCGAGCGCCCTGGAGTCGAAGCCGTGCTTGCCTTCGCAGGAAACGTCGCGGCGATCACTATTGCGTGGAGTTCTCGACATGTGCCGTCCCCTTGCGCTTTGCATCAAAACAGCGTTCGCAGCATTCGTACTGCTTCAGATGTTTGGCTTTTGCTGTTCCGGGACAGAGTGGGCAGCGCTTCCGAATATGCGAGCAACTTGGCTTGGAATTTGTGTTGTTCCGCGTCTGCGCTTCGGTATTCGGATGCATGTAGAAAAGTGAGGGGGCGTTCATTACGCAGCCGCTTTCATTGCCGGTGCCGTCAAATCCATGCCAGGTGGGTATTTGCGCGCCAGCCAAATTTGCCCCTTGCCAGTCAGTACCGGCCAGCATCCCCGCATCTCAAAATAGCCACGATTGATATATGCCTGATACGGCAAGTTGCTGCGCACGTTCAGTATCTTGTCGTCCCGCAAGCGCGCAAACAGCGTATTGAGGCCGTGCTGCAGCGTCTTCGCAAATTTCCCAATATTGCAAGTTCCATCCATGTCGGCTACAGCGTTATAGAACTCGCTGGATGGTTGAATATTTTCTTCGTTAATTGTTGACTGACTGATCGCGTTGCTCACTGCTTCCCCTGGATAAATGATCTGCATCCCCGTATGCAGCCGTACCTACGATTCAATTCTTATGCTGCTTCGCTATACACATCACCTGCTGCGCTGCGCCGATGCACCTCAGTCAGCGCCGCCATCAATTCAGCTCTTGTCGCGATTTCCAGCTGCGCATCGTGGACCTCAAACGCCTGTTTGATAGCAACAATCGCCGGACCGTCAAAGCCCCATTTCCCTGTACGGTTGGCCCGCAGCTTTGTCCGGAACGCGCCATCCAGTGCGTCTCTCACAAACGCGATATATTCGCCACCGAAGCCGTTTTCGCACAGCACCATCGTCACGTTCAACGAAACGGTAACGGTGGTCCAATTCAGCATGTCGCCCCGGCCAGTGAGCATTGCATCCAGTGCGGCGATATAGCCGACCGCTAGATCGGTCAAGTCTTCGCCGCCCAATGGTTCGGCCTGAACTACTTCCAAATGTTTTTGTTCAAGTAGATTGAAAGCGGAGAACACATTGCGCGAGCGCGGAACATACTTTTTGTTGCGCGGCTTCTTTGGCTTCGTCATTACGAAGCCTGTGCTTTGATGGCTTGAGAAAATGCCGCGTGCCATGTGGCGTAGGCATCGGTACCTGGCTGATAGTGATTGTCGTTGGCTACCTTTCCGGACATCGCGGCCTGGATTGCCTCAGATTCGATCTGCGCGCGTGATTTGACTTGGTTCATTAGCGCGCCGATGCTGATTGTGGAAACGATGCCTCGATAGCATTGCGAACCCGCGTTTGGGCTTCAATTGAATCGGTCAGCTCCCGGTGCGCGTTCATCATGGCTCGCGGGTTTTGGTTGGCGATCAGGCCAGCGAGGGCTTGATGCGTTTCCGAATCTTCCTTGATGAGTACGCACAGCTCTTGCTGTGGATCGAACGTAATAGTCGTCCCGTTTAGGCCATGCACACCTAGACCAATCGGACGCAGAAAAGTATTCAGCCAGGAAATGCACAAGTCGCGCGGCATCGCGATCAGAACGGATTGCAGGAAATTGACCGACAACAGGTTGGTATCTTTTTCGTCATCGTTGAACCAGCGGAATATCCGGGTTGCATTGGTATGCGCTCGTTTGAACGTATCGCTGATACTCGACTCAAACCGAACACGCAATTTGCGCGGGCCGTCGCTCGCTTCGTGCGCCTCAACTATCGTTTGCGCCAATGTCTCGCGGCTCCAGTTCTGGCTGTCACGCCATGCGTCTAAACATTCGAGCAGGCTACGTATTGGGGTTTTGTGTGATTCGATTCGCATGCTTTCTTTCCCTATATAAATTATTCTTATTTCAATCATTCAAACAAAGGCATTTAAATAATGAAAAGGCTTACTCAATTTCCATCAACATCCAGCGCCAGGGATTCCGCATGCTTCTCGCAAAGAAGTCTCAGGCCGGACACCAATTGGTATGACGGGCGCGGATTTTCTGCTTCGCTATTCATGTGATAGCTGATGTTTTCCTGCTTACACCCGACTTCTTCAGCGATTGCGGTTTGGGTTAGCCCGGCCTTACTGGTCAGCAAAGAAAGCATGTGCCTGACGGGCATATCTAAATGTCTTTTTTGCATGTTAGTTGTTTGGAGTACACTTAATTTATTGCCATGAATGAACTTATTCGTCGCAGCACTGTCGTTGTTTCTGCGCAGTAAGTATAAGCATTTCAATAATCGAAATCAACATAATCAAAGCCTTAAAGTATGCAAATACTTATATTTACGGCTTTGTTGGTTGCTTGAAATCGTGTATAAGAGGAAAATATAAGTTCCCTTATACTTAGTGATTGATTAATCTATTTAGTGGTTTTTAGAACGCTGGGACACGATGACTACCGGACGCAAAATAAAAGAGCGCAAGCAAGCACCAAAAGTGTCGGAATCGGGGTTGGCGCAGCCTACGATTTCCATCCTTGAGGATGGGAATACGATGACTACCGGACGCAGAGTAAAGGAGAGCAGGCAAGCACTGAAAATGTCGCAAGCGGAATTGGCACGTCGCGCCGGATTGGCGCAACCTACGATTTCCAGCCTTGAGAACGGGGATTCCAACACCAGCGGATCGCTCGCGTCGATTGCTAACGCGCTAGGCGTGTCGGCACTTTGGCTAGAAACTGGATTGGGCGACAAAGATATCCAGAGCGGGCCGAGGCAATACAAGCGCATTTACAAAAACGGTGAAATCTTGGCGGAATACGACATTCCACTGCTTGACTCGAAGGGGAGTTGCGGGAATGGGCATCATCATTTCGAAAACAACTCGGAAGACACGCGCTCGACCCCTATTACCGATCGATTCCTACAAAAATTCAACGTCGATCCGGCTAAGATAATCGCGTTGTACGCTGATGGGGATTCGATGGCTAATTACATCGTCGACGGCGATATCCTGTTTTTTAACCTTGAAATGGACGGTCTGCAGTCAGGTTCAATTTACTTGCTCGATACGCCGGATGGTCTGCGTGTAAAGCGCGTCCACAAGCGCGTCGATGGGCATGTTGTCCTGGGTAGCGATAACCACGACAAAACCCGCTTCCCTGATGAGGCCTACACACCAGAGCAGGCGGCCATGCTGACCATCAAAGGCAAATTCATCTGTAGGTCTGGTTGCCGCTGATTACCTGACGTCTCAACCCCGCAACAAAAACAACCGGCTTAGGCCGGTTTTTTTACGCTCTTACACTTTGTAACAATTACTGTAGCAGCCGTACATATATAGGCATGGCAACTATTTTGCCAAGAATATAGAAATACTGATAAATAGTTGTTGCCTTACGTATATAAGTACTTCTATAATATTTTCATCGGCATTTCAATTACTTGGTGCGGATCGCAAGCCTGATTGCGCACATGGCCGACTTGGGTGTTCGTCAAATCCCACCAGCCCCGGAGCTGGCACCTAATTCCGGCAAAACAAGGGGCAGTAGCGCCACCTGATAAATCCGATGGGGAGAACGACACATGATGAATACCTACAGGGTCACGGTTCGCACCATGACCAGCAAGTATGAGTTTGAAGCACTTGGTTTTTCGAGCGGTGCTGTTGCTGCAAGTGCCTCTGCCCGCTTCGGCGGCCTGTGCGCAGTACGCGTGGTGCCAGCATGAGCGCCCGACTTGGGCAACAAATCGGCATGAGGCAATTACTCGTCATGGGCCTCACGCCTATCGCCAATTCCATCGAACGTTTCTTGCTTCGCCGCGCCCTGCGCAACAGCGTCCGGTCGGTGGATGTTGCAGAGAAAACGATTGCAAACGAGTACGAGGTAATCAAGTTCGAGGGAACACGGCAAGCGCGCATCAGTTCCCGCCTGAACGAATTGAAGTAACAGCGCACGTTCGCAGTCAATTTTAATTTAACCGGAGTTCAATATGAGCCAGGAATCAGCAGTAGCAGTAGCGCCAGCAGCGGACAACGCGCTGGTAACAATGGGCTTTGGCAATGTGCAGTCGTTTGAGTTCATTCAGCGCACCGCCAAGATGTTTGCAGCTTCTACGATGGTCCCGACAGCGTATCAGGCTGTGATTAGCAAGGGTTACGGCGACAAGATCACCTACGAGCAAAATCCGGCAGCGCTATCGAATTGCATGATTGCACTCGATATGAGCCAGCGCATGAATGCGAATCCGTTGCAGGTGATGCAAAACCTTAACATCATCGAGGGCCGCCCGTCATGGTCAAGCCAGTTCATCATCGCCGCCATTAACAATAGCGGAAAATTTTCGCCGCTACGTTTCGATCTGGAATGGCTCGATGAAATTGAGGCGACTTACTCGACATTCGATTGGCAGGATGTGAATGGCCGCAACAAGAAAATCGAAACCAAGCACGCGGTCAAGATCAAGAACGCGCGCTGCATCGCATGGGCTATGGAGAAAGCGACCGGCGAGCGCCTTGAGTCGGCCCCGGTGACGATGGAAATGGCCGTCAACGAAGGATGGTACGGCAAGAACGGCTCTAAGTGGAAGTCGATGCCTGACTTGATGATGCGCTATCGTACCGCTGCATTTTTCGGGCGTATCTACGCACCGGAATTGCTCATGGGCCTGCCAGCTGCAGAGGAAATCCACGACATTATCGACGTCGAACGCCAGGCGGATGGCTCCTATGCAATGCCCGAGACTGGAGGAGAGTCAGCCCCCGAAAAGCGCAAGCCACGCCCGCCTACGACCAAGCCAGGCGCGACTGCAGGCCCGAATGCCAGCGCAGCGACAGCAAACGCCGCCGCGACCGCCAACGCAACGGATGTCGAAGTGACGGATGTGACGGATGTGAAGCCTGCAGCGGCAACAGTCAATCAGGAAACAGGTGAAATCACTCAACCCGTTTCGAGCGCACAAAGCCAGCAGCAGGACGATTTGCTAGGCGATGCGCAGGAGGAAAGCCCGAAGCTCTCCACGACCAAGATCGACTACATCAAAAGCAAGATGGAAGAATCGGCCCTTGGTTCCGCTGACTTCCTTAAACGTTTTGGATTTGCGCTGGCAGATGCGCGTGAAACCGACTTCAAGGTTCTGTGTGCCTGGGTCAAGAACCCGACTCAATGATGATTACATCGAAACGCATGCCCAACGGCGAGCACCACTTATTTAAGGACGGGAAGAAGATCGGCTATGCCTTCAAGTACAGGCAAGCGTCAGGATTCGGCCTGTCCTTAGAAGGCATCTATTACCGGGCCGGGGTGCCGAACAAGAAACATGGGGTAGCTACCAAGTGCTTCCCGCGTCTGCGTGATGCCATTGCCGCCGTTGAGCCGACCCTGGCCGAAGTTGAGGGAAAACCATGCTGACCTTTGACGAACCAACCCATACCTACACCTTTAATGGGCAGGTAATCCCCTCAGTGACGCAGATTCTTGCGCCCCTGGTCGATTACTCGATGGTCAATCCGGCACGGATGGCTGCAGCGCAGGAATTAGGAACATTGGTCCACCTTACGACCGAGCTGCACGACCTTGGAACGCTGGATGAGGATGGGCTTGATCCGATTCTGAAGCCCTATCTCGATGCCTGGAAGAAGTTTCGGCATGAGTGTGATTTCGTGCCGGATACCGTCGAACAACGCATGTATCACCCGACATTCCGGTATTGCGGAACGTCTGACCGTACCGGCATGGTGCGCAAAACAAAAGCCGTGCTGGATATCAAGAAAATGATGACGCTTGGCCCCGTCATTGGTCCGCAGCTGTCCGCGTATCAACAAATGCACAACCTTGAAGGGGCTGGAATTACTCACCGCTTCGCGCTTGGCTTGCGCCCTGACGGTACATACCGACTGCAGCCGTACACAGACCCGAGCGACTTGGCCGCATTTATGTCGCTCTTAACTCTTAAGAACTGGAAAGCAAAAAATGGGTGCAAATGACCTGAAACAGACCATGCCGGACGGCGCGGTATTGCTGAAACGGGCAGATAGCGCGCTGATGGTCGCGAAGCTATTTGTGATTGATAGCCCGGATATGTTCGAAATTGCCGCTAGTGAATTAGGGGACATCAAGGGCAAATTTAAGGCGTTGGAAGCACAGCGCTTAGACATCACCCGTCCGATGGATGAGGCAAAAAAGAAAGTGATGGACTTGTTCCGGCCCGCGATGGAACGGCTGACACAGGTCGAAGGCGTGTACAAAAATGCGATGCTGGCATACAGAAAGGTTGAGGATGCCAAGGCCGCAGACCTGCAGCGCAAAGCTAACGAGGTAGCGCGCCAGGAAAAGCAAAAACTCGAAGCCACCGCTCGCCAACAAACCGCTGAAGCCAACAATCTGCAGGCGCAGGCAAATGCCCTGACAGCAGCCGGTAACGTCGAAGCTGCTGCAGAGGTCAGCGCCAAAGCCGAAACAGCGCAAATCGCCGCAATCACGATGGAATCGACTGCGATGGTCATCGCCGCGCCGGTCATGGCCTCCGCAGCGCGCAAAGTTACTGGCGTTTCGTTTTCCGGCACATGGAAAGGCCGAGTCATTAACAAAGCCGCCCTGCTCGCCCATATCGCGGCAACACCTGAATTGCTTGACTGGGTTGAAATTAAGCCCGCGCCATTGAATCAAATGGCTAAAGCGCTGAAAAAAGCGATGGCAATCCCAGGAGTCGAAGCATACGAAGAAGCGAATATCTCGTCCCGTTCCTAATCAGAAGGAAATCATCATGAAGAATCCTGACCTGTTGGACGCAACAAAGCGGACGATCATTGCATTCGGCCAGCCAACCGACAAATTCAATGTGCGTCTGATCGCGTTTTTCATCGGCCAACAGTTTGAACAACTGGCGGCGCTCATGGATGCTATCTACGGCGAAAACAATTTCGCGCTTGCTGATGAGTTGAAACAATGGGCGGATTCCTTCATGCGTGGCGACTGCGATGAAAAGGTCCGCGATGGCGACCGCAAATGCATGCTCGATGCTGCTACCTACATGGCAGGCGTGGCGATCTGTTGCGCTATTTCGCAAGGTGCCAATGTTAAGGGTGCTTTTACTGCGGCTATCAAGGCCAATCTTGCCAAGATCGACCCGGCAACTGGATTGATGCCGCAGTCGATGCAGCAAGGCCAATGGGAACACGTCGACATGGCGCGGTTCATCAACAAAGACGCGCCGATTTAATCAACCGGGCAGGCCTGCCCTGCCCTCTTTCAACTCGATACCTAAAATAACTATGTTCAAAAACCTGCAAATTTATCGCGTCCCTGCCCCTTTCCACGTAAGTAAAGAGCAGTTGGCCGCCATGCTTGCGCGCCAGGCATTTAGCGCTTGCGGCAGTCTTGAAATGCAATCGCAAGGATGGGTACCGCCGCGCGATGGCGAGCTGGTGCATACCGTGAATCGGCAAATGCTCATCAAGCTCTGCACTGAAAAGAAATTACTACCCGCTTCGATCATCAATCAGGTTACCAAGGACCGCTGTGCCGAGCGTGAGGAACAACAAGGTTTTGCGCCTGGTCGCAAGATGATTAAGGATATCAAGGAACAGGTAACGGATGAATTGCTACCGCGAGCATTTTCAAAGCGGAGCTATACCTCTGTCTGGATCGATCCGATTAATGGCTGGCTTGTCGTGGATGCCAGTAGCACCAGCGCTGCCGAGCCGGTCCTAAAGCTGCTGCTCGCATCAGTCGATAAATTGCAGTTGGCGGCCTTGCGCACTGTGCATTCTCCGTTGACATCGATGACCGACTGGCTGGTCGCAGACGAAGCGCCGAGCGGATTTACGGTCGACCAGGACACTGAACTGCGCGCCACTAGCGAAGGCAAGGCCACCGTGCGCTATATCCGCCACACACTGGATGCTGACGATACCCGCCGCCATATCGCTGCCGGAAAACAATGCACACGCCTGGCGATGACATGGACCGACCGCGTGTCGTTTGTCCTGACAGAAGGGCTCTCTATCAAACGCGTGACGCCATTGGACGTCATCAAGGTAGACAGCGACGTTACCAGCAAGAACGACGATGAGCGTTTTGATTCAGACTTTGCGCTGATGACCGGCGAGTTAGCCAAGATGCTGACCGATATCGTTGATGCCCTGGGCGGCGAGCCGGTGCTTGACGACAGCGATGTAGTCGACGCTGAATACGTGGCCGTACCACAGGTTGATGAGCTGTACCTGCAGGCCGTCAAGATCGTGCTGGAACAACGCCGCGCGTCGATATCACTGGTTCAGCGTCACTTACGCATCGGCTACAACCAGGCCGCCCTGCTTATCGAGCAGATGGAAACAAATGGCATCGTCAGTGTTATGGCCCCGAACGGCGAGCGCACTATTCTGGTCGCAGAGGTTCCAGCATGAGAAAGCTTGTGTCTCTCAAAATGATGGCCGAAACAAAGATCGATGGCATTCGCAAAATCACCAGCTTCGGCGTCGATCCACGCAAGATAGAAATCGAGCCGGGGTTCAACCGCCCTATCGACCGCGATCATATCGAGTAGATCAAAATCACTGTGGCGGCTGAAGCCACGCTCGATCCGATTTGGGTCAGGATTGACAATGGCAGGATCATCCTTGTCGATGGCGAACATCGGGTGACTGCAGTGCTTGAATGCCTCAAAGAAGGCTTGGTGACTGAGCCGGAAGATGGCTACCGCATGGACGCACAGCAATTCCGGGGCACCGATGCAGAGCGCGTAGCCCACTTGCTGACCAGCTCGCAAGGGTTGCCCATAGCACCGTTGCAGCGTGGCGTTCAGTATCGCAAGCTGGTCGCGTTCGGCTGGTCAAATCAGCAGATCGCCAGAAAGGTCGGGCGCACGGTAACGAGCGTTGCGGAAGCAATCCTTCTTGCCACATCCAATACCGATGTACAGGCGATGGTGAATTCAAAGGAAGTCGCCGCGCATACCGCCGTCAAGATGGTCCGAGAGCATGGCGACACAGCTGGAGCGGTACTGACTGGCCTATTAGCCAAGGCCAATGCATCGGGCAGCACCAGGGTGACAAATAAAACCGTCAACGGACCTACCATCCCCCGCAAGCTGGTAACTCGCTTCAATGCATCGGTTGACGGCCTGTTTTCCACCATGCCAACCTTCACCAAGGACTATCTGGCGAGCGCTACCGATGACAGCACAGTGCAGGTATCGGTAAGCAGTCTGAAAGAGCTGTTAGCCGCTCATACAGAGATTCAACAACTTCGCCAGAAGCACACCGATGCCAGCACTTAACGGATGCAATAACCGCCCTCCCCTGGGCGGGAAAACTCACCCGGCGCAAGACGGATGGATCAGTCAACCTTTAGGCGGAGACGATGGCTCAATGGGATTTTCAACCAGAATCCCACGCATCGTTCAAATCGCCCATGCAATGAGTGAAGAATGCCAGTACAGCATTCAAACGCCTGATCAGAAGTGCATGGGCTGCCGATGGAAACACCCGTTACAGGACGCTTAACGATGAATCTGGTTTACATACACGGCAATGGCGAATCACCCGACAGTTTCCTTTTGATCCAGGCGCTGTTGCTCCAGTTTCTGTCCGATGCAGGACACAAGGAAATAATGATTCGGTACGACAGCAAGCGTGGTTTTGGCCGGAACCTAGCGGAAATGATCGCGCTCCTGAAGAACGTGAAGGACATTTTTTTTGTCTGTCACTCGTTGGGTGGAAATTACGCACAATGGCTGACCGACGCCTTGCCGGGTAATGTAAGGGGTGCCGTGACAATGGCGACGCCCTACGGCGGTAGCGATGCGGCCAACTTTTTGCAACTGATTTCAACGAACCCGGTGTACCGGGATATCACGCCACGCAGCAAGCATATTGCCGATGGCTACAAGATCGCCCTACCCGCTGCATGGACGGCGATTGTGACAACCAAAGGCTACATGCCAATGATGATCGCCGCTAACGATGGCGTCGTAACCAAGAAGTCTATGTTAAGTCGGCCCGGCGCGAAATTCGTGGAAGTGCAGGCAACGCATAACGGCATCTTGTTGTCGCCGGAAGCTGTTGGTATTATCCAAACCGCAATCAGGGAGGCCGCGTGATGCAGCTATCTTTTTTTCTCGATGATGCGCCGCCCGCCGCTGCCATCACCTCTACCATTCGCACGTCAGTAAGGTGCAAGACCTGCGGAGTGCGATTCCTCGGTGTCGACTGGATGCCATGGCGCAAGGATGGGTTTTGTAGTCAAGAACATCATGTGAATCCTGATCAAATCAAGCCAATTAGATGACATTGCAGTTTATTACAATGGTTTGATACTACTTGGTATCAAGCCATTCGTATGTTTTTGACTATATTTTCATTGATTTCTGATTATTTCCAACGCCATCAGCCGCCCGCCCTGACCGGCTTTCGCGTCAAGACAATTTGATACTACTTGATATCAAATCATTTCGAACTGTTGCAATCTATTGCGACTGATTAGGGATGATTTCTAACCATTCACATCTGTATTTATCTGTATCAAACCAAAGCAAACAGATAGATATCAAATCAAACGGAGCAGTTGCGCCGGGAAGAGTGATACCACTTGATACCAAACTATTAGCATCGGTTGCGATGTAATTCAATCCATCAATGCTATGAAATGATACTACTTGATATCAAATCTAATCCATTCCATCCAATGTAGTTGATTGTTATCGATTGCATCCTATTTCTAATGAACCTACTTGACACCAAATAATATTCATGCGATTTGAATCACATTGATGCAAATAAATGTTTATCTATTGGTATAATTCAAAAGACAATCCAATAGGGGGAATTCATTCATGTCGATACTACTTGTAGCCCATACAAAGGGTGGCGTTAGCAAGACAACCACTGCGATCAATATGGCTGTCATGCGCGCGCTTCAGGGGCGCGATGTCCTGCTGGTCGATTGTGATTCCGGCCAATCATCCCGCACCTGGGCGGGCGTCCGGTCAGAGAAGGGGCTGACGCCGATGATTACCTGCGTCACGCTGTTTGGCCCTACAGTTCACCGCGACGTTGAAAAACTGGCGTCCAAATATCAAGACATTATTGTCGATGCGGGCGGCGAAGGGGAGGGCGCACCGGAAGTTCGTCGCATTATGACTATGGCAGACGTGGTTTTGACGCCGTGCCGACCGCCAAAAGCAGACACGGATCGGCTGAAAGGCATCCATGAAATGCTTATCGGGGCGCGCGAATACAATAAAAAATTGGATGCCATGTTGTTCCCGGCGCAGGCATCCACTCATCCGAATGCAGGCGACGTTATCAAGTTCTACGCAGATGTAGTCAAGTTTCCTGAATTTCGAGTTCTTGAAACGGTCATGCGTAACCGGACCAGTTACCAGGGGTGGCTTGATACCGGGGAGGCTGTTATCGAACAAAAGAAAACTGACGCGCAAGCGATCACAGAAATGTCGAATCTCTATGCGGAGGTCTGGAAATGATAACCGGGACTAAGCAAACCAAGGCCGAGCGCGAAAAAGCCGCGTTTGTGGAACGATTTGCCGCGTCAAGCACCAAGCCGCCATCGGACGACATATCGGCACTGCTAGGTGAGACTGCGCAGGGACCGGCACCGAAGGAAATCCAGGCAGGCCCGGAACTGGCCGACGAAACGCCCACGGCACTGCCAACGCAGGAGAGCGCCACACCGCCTGTAGAGCCGCCGCCAGCATCCGACCATGAAGCGCACAAGAAGCCGAAGAAAACAGCGCCAGCGCCCGCCACACCAACGCCGTGGGCCAATGCTCACCCTAAAGTGGAAAAACCTTTCATGATGCGACTCCCGGAAGATTTGCATATGAAATTGGTCTGGCTAAAAGAGCATTTGCCAAACACATCAATTCAAAAGTTGGTGCGTACCGCCATCGAGAAGGAAGTCGAAAAATTGATAAAGGAGAACTACAAATGACAACACTTATTCTGAAGCCGACCTTTACGTTCAAGCCATCCGACTTTACAACTGTTGAGGCCGATAAGCCTGCGCAGCCGACACGAGGCGAATCTACCCCTCTGCAAGCCGCTTTTGACCTTTCCGTTAAGCCTGACGAGCAAATGGCGGGAAAAACGCCTCAAAAGCCCGGTAAAACCCCCTGGGACGATGCCAACGACTTGGTAAATGTAGGCTATAACTTCCGGATGAAACAGGTACTTCATAAAAAAATGCTCTGGATCGCGGATAATGTCCCGAAAAATTCTTCTCTGCAAAAAATCATCCAGAAGTCAGTTGAGGATTATGTTGAAAAGTTGCTGAAAGAGCATTACAAGGGGTGAATGGCTGGATTTTTTGAATTGTCACTTAAGAAAACAACACCAAATTGTCTTTGTTGTTGTTTTTTTAAAGAAACAACAAACCTTCAAAAACTTTGCAGACAAGAAACATAAGATGGGCGCGGGTCTTGGCAAGGTTGTAACACCATTTATAGCGCGAAAAAGCACCTTTTATAGCGTCCAGATGCTTTTGAAAAAGCACCTTTTATAGCGTCCAGAAAATGAAAAAGCACCTTTTATAGCGTCAAATGACACCATTTATAGCGTGAAAAAGCACCTTTTATAGCGTCCAGCGGGAGCCAACATGACACAAGTAGTTGCGAAGGTGAAGAAGCCCGCCGCGATGATCCACATCACCGGCGACCTTTCGCTGGTCGAGCGGAAGCTGGCCAACGTATTGCTGCTTAACGCCTACGATGAATTGCTGTCCAAGGACGAACACACGATCTCGGTTGGTGCCCTGTATGAGTTTATGGGATGGGATAAAGACAGCAATAACATTGACCACTTGCGCAAAGCATTGAACCGGCTTCAGACAACGTTGATTAAGTTCGACCGGCTCACAAAGCGAGGCAATACTGCGTGGCTTGATATCCAGCTGGTCGGTCGCGGGAAGATTGAGAACGGCGTATGCACCTACAGTTATGACAGCGAACTAGCAAAGCGTATGGCGAACCCTGAGACGGCTTTCGGCATGATCGACATCGATATTCAGAACAGATTTGCCAGTGGATTTGCGCTGGCCCTGTATGAAAATTGCGTGAGATTTAAGCGAGTTGGCTCAACAGGATTTCAGAATGTAGAAATGTGGCGTGAGCTGCTAGGGGCTGATGCCCCTTTGTACGATACCTTTGCGCGGTTTAGTGGGCGGGTAATAACCCCATCCATCAAGCAAGTGAACAAGGTTTCGGACATTGAAATTACGGCAGAGTACCAACGAGAGAACCGCAAGACCACGGCGATACGCTACAGCATCAAGGACAAGGCGCAAATGTCTATGGACTTCTCCGAGAAAATTGAACACGGAGAGGCGCGAAAAACGGAACTTTTCAAGCGCCTGGTTGGGCACGGAGTAGCTGAATCAGTGGCGATAGATTGGATAATCAACATGCCAGATCGTACATTAGCAGCCATAGATCATGTCGAACTTCTGGAAAAAGTGAAGAAGATCAAAAATCCTGGCGGCTATATTCGGACTATCGTGGAAAGCAATAGCGCGATTGGTGATAGTAAGAATAAGGAGAAAAAAGCGGCAAAAGCTGCAAAGGAAGCTGCCGATGCGCTGGCCAAAGAACAGGAAAATTCAGAAAATCAGGACCGCACAAAGGCCGTCAACGCCGCCATCAAAGGCTTGTCTAATGATGCCTTGCACACCTATGCGACAGCCTACATTTCCAGTGACGGCGCTAACTTTGCTACGTCTTACGATGAATCAGCAGTCAGATTCAAAAATACGCTTGAGCGCGTACAGTTCATGGCGTGGCTGCGCCACAAATTACTGACTGCAGGGTAGGGCGGTTAAACCGGCTCTTGCGGGTCTTCCGGCTCGATGACCGGATTGCGTAACGAAACCAACACCAGTACTTCAGTGCTGGCCGCATCAACAACCGCTTGCGCGGCTGCACGTTCGGCAGTGTCGACCGCAATCGCGGGGTTCGCCACTTCTATTGAATTTCCGTCCGCATCAACCTCATTGCCTGGAATGGTCAATGGCACTTCCGGCAGTGCCAAGCGCGCCTGGGCATGTTCAACATCAATGGTCGACCGCAGCAGCGCCATGTCAGCCCGCGCCGCCACGCCTGCCGCCTGCGCAGCGTAAGCGGCAAATTCATACGCGGACAGTTGGACTGTCTCAGCCTCGGTGGGAACCACAAGATCCAGGGCGAATCCGGTCATCTTGCGAGACAGGATCAGCTCGTCTTCTTTCGAGACTGCGCTATGCAGAATAGCCTCGGTGCGGTGGATGATATCGGCCTCTGTCCAAAGATCATTAGCAAGCAAATTTACAAAGCTCTTATTGAGCGGGGAAGTTATTACAAAGCTCATATCAATATCCTTTAAAAAGGGGCCGAAGCCCCTTGGTTTAGTTTGAGCGAATCGCCATGATGCACACCCAAATCGCATTGCCTGGGGAAGTGGCAAAGTTGATGGATTCGACAAAACCGTCAAAGCTTCTTGTGTACGTCTTTGTTGCCCCCTCCCGCTTCAATGCTTCCGCCGAGTACACGGCAATGGCTGTATAGCCTTTAGGGAGGCTGAACGAAGACTGCCCCATGACCACACCAGAAGCAGCAGCAGTCGCATTTGCCGACATGAGGAAGGTCGTACCGTTGATGCTGGTGATCGTGGTGCCAGCCGGGATGCCGGTGCCGGTGATGCCCATGCCGACATACGGTGTGCCAGTTGTCACCACTACGCCAGTCAACTGGTTCGACACGCCCGCCGTGATAGATGTGGTAGCAGTGAACGAAATCGTATCGAAGTTGAAAGGCGCTGGCACCTTGCCCAATGCCTTGCGCGCCACGTCACGACGACGCAGCTCGTCACGCAGTAGCATCGCAGGCTGGTAGTAGCGACCAGCAGTTGCGCCGCCAGTGATGTGAGCCCCTTGGTTTGCAGACAGGCTTGTGATTGCGCCGACCGATGTGGCAGCGCTTTCGATGCGAACCAAGCCCTTCATACCACTACGACCCCAGACGGAGCCAGCGTGCAGAATATCCGTCACATCGTCATACGCCAATGCGGCGACGAGAGAGCTGGTGCCGTCAAGGGTGCATTGCGCCCCCGACTGCATCATCGCTAGTTCGGTGCGGTATATTTCGGCAACCTGATCCGGCGATGGAGCGGTTGCACTGATACTCGCTAAGGCCAAAGAACCTGGGAACGGTGCATCGAGCGCGAAGCTGTTACCGATAGTCAGCACCGCATTGGCATTGTTCATCGTCAGAAGAGGCGCACCAGCAGTCCGTTGCACTTCGCCACCATTGACTGTCAATGCCAGCGAACCGTCTGTGCGATACGTCATGCCACAGATAGTTGGTCCGCCGGTGTTGACCGCTGCTGGCGAAGTCACTACGCGCGTTGTGGTGCCATCGTAGGCAGTACCTACCAAGAAACCACCGCCGTTCACGCCAAGCTTGATGCTTGGGCCGGTTGCAGCACTGCGGTCGAGCAGCACTGTTTGCCCCAGTTCCCGCACCGTAATCGAATCGACGGTCAAGTCAACATTGGTGCTGTTACGTGTGAACGTGAAATTTGTGGCTTGTGCTGTCCCGACAACTTTAAACGTACCAACTCCACCCCCTAGCAAAAGGCTAGTCTGAGTGAAGGAGTCAGACTTGATGGAACCAGAAGTCCAGGCAGAAATAACCACGGTTATTTCATAACTCTTACCAGCTGTCAGCGCCAGCGCATTCACCACGGTTAAGACAGGCGTTGTGGTGTCAGACTGGAACCGAATGGCCCCACCTGAGAACGTAGCGATGTGGGTACCGTCATTTCCTGTCACAGTCCACCCTGTTGATCCAGCCCCGAAGTCGCCATTGGTCAGCAAGTCCGCAGTCAGGAGTGGGAAGCTACTGGATTGGAAGGTCGTTGGAACAAAGGCCCACACTCCAGCATCCCACTCACCAGTGCCAAAGTCCAACGCAGAGGTGTAGGGTTGACGCAAATAGTTCGCCGCCGAGAACCCGGAATAACCAACAAGATTCGCGCCCGAAGCAACCGCAGCTTTGACGATAGAACCATTCAAGATTAAACCAGTGTTCTTGAGGCAGCGATCTGCGGAGGCAAGTTGGCAAGAAACGTTGTCGAATGTACTGGTGACGCCAGCGGCCAGAGTGTTCCCCAACAACGTTAGGTACGTTGTCGTGGCTGTGGCAACGAAATTGAATGAAAGTGTGCCGTTGGCCGAGAGGTTAGCGACGCCGAGGTTTGAGCCGTTGGCAGCTGTACCGGCAAACAACGCTCCTGTGACAGCCGTACCTTTAGTGAACGATGCTACTGCCTGGTAGGTCCGGCCAACTACCGTTGCCACAACCTGAGACAGTGAGGTTGCCGATGTGCCGGATGCGCCGTTAGTGATCACTACAGCGCCGCCAGAAACAGCAGCTGTACCGCCATCGGTGGTGTTTAACGTCCACCCACTCGTATCAGTATTAAATATCCCATTCGTCACCAGCTCGCCGGAGGCGGTAACAGTCTCTACCACCGTGTCAGCAAGTGCTGAGAGACGGATGTCACCAACTTGCCAGCCGGTGTTGAAGAGGCTGTTGATAATCACACGCATTGAAGCGTTTGGTACCGCTTGATTGAGCCGAATTATTGCAACTGAGTTGTTGTAACTAAACGTGGTTGCATAGGCAGATGGACCAACAGGGCAAACCTTAAGCTCATCGGCGGCCCCGGCCCCAAAGTTGAAACCAAGAGAGGTAGTAGGGGTCCATCCTGCCGCAAGGTTTGTCAGATCCTGGAACCGCGCAGTAGCGGTCGCGCCGTATTTAGCTCCGAGAAACAAAGTCTTCCCAACTATTGCACAAGACCTTGTGTCGTTCGTCTGTGAGCTATTAACGACAGTGCCATCGTCCTTGATCACACTCACACCACCAGCAGTGACCACGACAATCGTAGGCACCTTCACGCCGGTCGCAGGGTCTACAGGGGCAGCGTCGAGAACGGTTGCGGAAACGTCGTTGACTGTGGTGCTGATGATGTAATTGAATCCGGGCTTGGTTACAAGCTGACTAATAGCGCGGGTGGCTATCGCCCCATTTGTGCGGTAATTTCCACTTTGCCTAAAATCGATGAAGTCTGCCAGGAAACTATAGTGCATCAATCCGTTGGCGCACCCAACATTGATCACGCCATTGAGCGCGAAGACGCTTGAGAATGCACCACCCGCAGCGATTGGGAATACCTTCCACATTGGGCAACCAGGCTGCGTAACGTCATAAGCGATAACCCGCCCTGTCTCTACAAAAATATCAATTTGCTCGGGATGTTCGCGGACATTGCCGTTGAACGTCTCAACTTGAGTGCCATAGGTCGCGCCAAGTGAGTAGTACTTGCCGTCGGTGGTGTTCTGGTAATACTGGCCAACGAGGGCGCTGTAAGGGACGTAAGGCGTGGCTACGACTGTGACTTCTTTGACGGATACGTTGTCGAAAGCCCCAATGTCACCGTTCGTGCTTACACGTAACGCAATGTACGAGGTCGTGGCAGTCGCAACAAACACGCCAGAAACGGTCTTCGGTGCGGTAGTGGAATTAGTACCAAGTACCTGCGCGTCAGTAGCGCCCACCGAATTTGTCAGGGTGATGTAAGCCGTTGTTCCAGGGTTGGTTATCTTGCGAACATCCCCTGTTACGAAATAGGTTTTCCCGACCACGGTAGGGAAACTCTGCATCTGACTACCTGTTGCTGCTGTTGCTGTGACCTGAAGCTCACCAGCCACCACGGCGGCAGTAGAGGCATACTGCGAAACTACCCATCCAGTAGCTCCAATTTCAAACCTGCCATTAATGATATTTTCAAGCGATGCGCTGTAGGTCGATGCGAGAGCTGCAACCTGGTTGACTTTTGCACTGGCGATTAGGACGGTAACTGAGCTGTTGATAGTCCCTGCGGCTGTTGCTTGGCGAATACCAATTTCAATATTGCCGGAGGCGGATATCGCGGACTCTTTTACAGTCAACGTCTGCCAAGTCCCATCCAAGGTAAATCCAGTGTAGGCAGTGCCGGCTGAACCCCTCAGCACAAGCTTGTCTCCAGGCGTGCCTTTTACTTGGAATGTGTGGGCGTAGAGTGTCCCGTTTACCACAACAGGAGCAAAAGCCAAGGTACTTTGATCCGAGATAGTGATTCCGGCACCCGAGTTGAACACAACAGTAGATGCTGAGACTGTGCCATCTGGTCCAACAGCGGTATTTGCAGTGATAGCTGGAACAGTGCCTGTGCCGGTTGCATTTTTATTCCAGACCGCATTTGTGAACTCTTGTGGGTAACTGACTAAGTTATCCCCACGCGCAGTCAGCTCATTAGCCATCTGACTAAGCCACGCGCCATTGATCGCCTCGTTGTACCAGGACTTATCCTGGCAACGCTTGCGCCACGCACCACCGTCACTATCGCGGCCAGTGTCATAGATCAATGCTTTGACGATTGCGCCCCAATGAATCGACTTGCTGATCGATGGCAGCACTTCAGCAGGAGCCATCGACGCGGCCCAGGCGGCGTTCGCCTGATCGCGCGCATTGGCCGCTTGTGTTGCGGCTGATGTGGTGCCAGCCAGGGCGGTCTGTGCCACCGTGTTCACGGATGACACGGTGTTGGCATTGGCCGCCGACGCTGCAACCTGTGTAGCAGCAAGCGCTACCTGCGCTGCGCCATTGGTCGTTGCTAGGGCCGCTTGGGTCGTAGCAAGCGCGACCTGGGTTGTGGCATTAGCCACTGCCGTATCAAGCGTAGCTTTTTGTATCAGTACAGCATTAGTAAGTGCCGTAGTAGCTGTTGTGAGATCGTCAATCGTAGCCATAGTTACCCTTTATTTAAATGCGAAACGCTGTGCAAACATTGCTTGCGTCGTTATGAGATTCGTTGCCAATACAAGAAGCTGCGCCGGGATAGCGGCAGCACTGGCCGCTGCAGCGTCCGCGCTGGCAGATGCTGCAGCGGCTTTCGTCGTTGCGGTACCGACTTGTATGACTGTGGCGCTCGCGGATGCAGCCGCAGCAGTAGCAGATGCCGTCGCGCTTGCTGCTTTTGCGGTAGCGGTATCGGTCAGGGAAGAAATCGCCGCCACGGTCGTTATTGCTGTGGTTGCGGCATCTTGCGATGCCTGCGCTTTCGTGGCGGCCAGGGACGCGCTTGCATCAGCTGCGGCAGCTTTGGCAATTGCTGTTCCGGCACTGGTCGATGCGGCAGTCGCGCTATTGGCTGAATTGTTCGCGTTGGCATCGCTTGCGTTTTTAGATCCAATGGCTTGCGCAGCTAAGGTTGCGGTAGCGGTAGCATTGGCATCACTTGAATTTTTCGATGCAAGGGACTGCGCGGCTGAAACTCCCGCAGCAGCCGCAGCGGCTATTGCATCGGTCGATTTGGTCCCCACGGATGCCGCTGATACTGCCGAAGCAGCTGCAGCGGTCGCAGCAGCGGTCACAGCGACATCGAGCGCCGTGGTTTGACGGACGGCGAGCGCTTGCGTGTTAATCAGGTTGACGGACAGCGCATATACCGTTGCTGGAATGGTGGCTGCGGATGACGATGCCGCTCCAGCGGAACCGGCTGCGGAGACTGCGCTACCTGCTGCTGCAGTCTCTGAAGTGTGTGCGGCCGCCGCACTGCCAGCGGAAGCGTCAGCCTGAACCTTGGCAGCATCGGCCTGAGCCTTGGCTAAGGCAATACTGTTTGTGTTGTTGTTGGCGGCGGCGAGGGCAGCAGCATTAGCTATGTCGGCAGAAACACCGGCAGCACTGGCAGAAACGCCCGCAGTTGATGAAGCCGACGATGCCGTACCCGCAGATACCGCCGCCGCATTTTTCGATGCGAGAGCTTGAGCAGCACTGGTCCCGGCATTCGTTTCACTGACACCGGCAGCATTTTTGCTGCCCAGGGCTGCCGCAGCGCTGGTTCCGGCATTCGTTTCACTGACACCGGCAGCATTTTTGCTGCCCAGGGCTGCCGCAGCGCTGGTTCCGGCATTCGTTTCGCTGACACCGGCAGCGTTTTTGCTGCCCAAGGCTGCCGCAGCGCTGGTCCCGGCATTGGTTTCACTGACACCGGCAGCATTTTTGCTGCCCAGGGCTGCCGCAGCGCTATCGGAGGCGTTACCGGCTTTCGTAGTCGCCAGAACAGCCATATCTGTTGCGGTACCAGCCGAGACAGCCGCAGCGTTTTTCCAAATAATGGAAGCCGCCGCGCTTGCCCCGGCATTGGCTTCCGAAGTTGCAGCATTGCCCGCAGATGCGCCAGCCTGCGTAGCAGCACTGGTCGCTGTAGCAGCTGCCGCAGTCGCAGCAGGCGTCACATCGCCAACGTCACCATTGTTACCTTGCGGGCCTGGGATCTGTCGACCGCCGATGACCAGCGTTGCGACAAGGCGCTTTCCGCCCAGTGATAAATTTGTCTGCAATTGCGTCATGCTGCCCTCGTTTGATCTTTTCTGCAGCGCAGGTAAATCGTGTCCGTCGATGTAGTGAAGCCGTCAGGGTCGCAAAACTGTACGTCCCATGCCAGGGTTGTCAGCGGCCAATTCGTGGTGTCCTTTACCTGCAGCCGGTAAGCGCCAATCACCACGTTCGTCCATGAAAAATAGGTGTCAGATACCAGATCGCCGGTATCCTTGCGGCGGATCTGCGATGTCACGGTCCAGCCCGTCATGTTCAGAGCTGATGCCGGTACCGTAACGCCGTTCACGGTCATGGAAAGCGTCCCGGCTGCATCCTCAACGAGCGTACCCGGCTCATCCACGATGAAGCTATCGCCCCGTTTCCACTCAATCAGATCGCTCATGTTCTTTTCAATTCGCCTTGTGCATTCGCCGTGAGTTCTTTTGTTTCACTCGCGTAGTCTTCAGAGCATGCACCCGAACACCACAGTGCCTTGGGGGGGATTTTCCAATCGCACATATGGCAATGGCCGGAAGGGTAGAGCGGACCAGCTTTTCGGCGCTCGATGCGATCCGCCGTGATTTGGCAATATGGTTTGGAGTTCAATTGCAGCCCGCCACCACGGCCTCAAGCTGGCCTTCATACTTCCGGCTGCGCGCCCAGTCACGCGCGAGCCCTGCTACCTTCTCGCCGTCAGTAGCAACCTTCGTCAGATGCACGGTTTCATAGTCGGGGCGGGTCGGTACGTCCTTAACGCAAGGTGCCAGAACTGGCACTTTTACCTCCTGCGTGACTGGTCGCGGGACCGTTGTACATCCGGACGCCAGTAGCACCAGCAAACAAACAATGGTTCGCATTATTTCAATCCCTCAAGTACCGCATTCACCACTGGCATCGCGTCGGCACACGTCACCGCCTTGACGTTCTTGACCTTCGCCAACACGTTGTCGACGCGCTTGCCGTTGCTATCGGCCAGCTGCAAGGCCAGCTTCGCTCGCTCATCAGCTACGGCCTTTTCCTTAGCCAATGCGGATATAGCGTCGTTTTGCGTGTTAATCCCCACCCGTAACCCGGCAGAAATGCCTTGCTCCATCTTCAGGTCGGCGCGCGCCTGGTCGCGATCATGCGCAGCCATCAACCATTCAAAGCCCATGCCGCCAGCAGTTACCAACAGCAGAACAGCCAGTAGGAGGCAGACGCCTTGCCACAATTTTTCTTGGACCATTATTTTTCCAGGCAGGTTGTTTCGCCCCAGGTCGCATAAAGCGGCTGATGCGTATAGAGGATCAATCGTGGATAGCGGCGTGAATAATCAAAATTCTTGATGCCTTGGCCAGCGTTGATGTTTTCTGTTGCGTCGAACCACTTATCAGGCGTCGGAGATTTGCGCTGCGCTCGCTGTACATAGCCAAGCCCGGCGTTATAGCTCTTGAGCGCTGCGGCCCACTTCTCGCATGTGTCACTGCCTTTTACCCGCTCATACAGCCAGCCGTCATACCTGACCAGGGCGCGGATCGCCCACTTCGGGTTATACGGATCAGGCGCACCAATCTCAGGGAAAGACCGTGAAACCTGCTTGGCGGTACCATCCATGAACTGCGCCAGGCCGCGCCCGTCATCCCAGGCAGTCACGTTCGCGCGCCATCCAGATTCTTGCTTTATCTGCCCGGCGAACATCGGGATCGGTGCTGTCAGCCCATAGATGGCTTGCGCCTCACGCACCAGGGTCGGACGGTATTGCAACGCCGGGTCTGCTGCGCGCACTTCTATCCTTGCGCCCAACAGAAGCAGAAAGAGGAGGAATACAAGGAAGAAGCGCATCACATCGCCAGGGCAAGGGCGATCATGCAGCCGACGATCATGATGGCTCGCCGGATGTGAACAATTGGCTCTGATTGGGCAGTGATGCGATCACGGAACGCTGATCGATCAATGTGGTAGCCGAAGAAGGCTGCGATGTTGAGGTGGCCCAACTTCCACGCGATAGTTTGAACCTGCGGCAGCAACGGAGTGCCATCAGGCGCATGCGCAGCTGCCAATAGAGCAGCGACCAGGTACAGCACGATCGAGAACAACAACCAGTGCGACATACGAAAAATCTTATCCATGAACAACTCCTTGTTTATCAGCTTTTAAATCTAATTTGTCTTCGATGCGCTCCAGTTTTTTGAAGATCGCATCGATAGACCTGTTGAATGCGTCAATTGCTTTTGTGAGGTCGTTTTGTGTCACATAGGTGTTAGCGACTAACAACTGGAAGGCAGCCATCTCCTTTTCCAGTTTTAACTTAGCTTCGGATAGCTCCCTACCTTGCTTGGCATCGTTCTCTTGCACGGACAGCGTGAGGTTGGAAACTTTTGCATCACCGGCAGTGATATCGTTCAGGGCTTTGCGCAACATGAACCCAAGGAGCGCGGTAAATGGTGCTACCAGAACCATAAGAACAACCTCAACGATTAAGCGGGCAATTTCGAAGGTACTCATTACGCCGCTCCGGTATGTAGCGCCGTCATTTCATCGGGCGAGTAAATAAATCCGGCTATGCGGGGAAACATTTGGAAACTCCATATCGGGGCGGTCGTTTCGTGCGCGCCATGCTGCTTGCCACGATGGAATTTTGCATGCAGCGGCAGCATGTTTTGCCAACTGTCGACAAATGTTTCCGGCTTCTCAGGAACGAACGCGGTCCAGTCGAATCCGCGCGCCTTCGTGATCTGGATCATCATCCAAAGCAGCGATTCCTCAACCGGGTACAGCTCCTTGGTAGGCTGGTCGGTGACAAGATCGAGAACCGGCAAATGTTTGATGATGCCCAGTGCAACGCCGTGAACCTGATGCCAGTCGATAGCGTCGGCCCATGCCCATTCGCAAAATACGTGATGGTATTCAACGTCAACCGCTTGGCCGCTAATGCAGCAGCGGGTGCCGAGCGCTTTTTGATCGTGCTTGGTATGCCGAAAGGTTGCCGATTCCCCCTGGTCGCGCGGGTTGGGATGGTCTGGATAGAAAACATCCTCCTGCACCGTCATTTTGTATTCGTGCTCTGACCTCGGAGAGAGCAAGGCCTTTATGGCAGCAACGGCTTTTTTTAACATTCGGTTCTCTTATTTGATACCTAATAAAAGCGGGCTATCTCGCCAGCACTTTGCCTAAACTGCCGATGGACTTAATCAGCACATCGAGTCGGTCAATCACGGCCATGTCGATTTTCTGAGTCGCTTCGCGCGATTTCTTCCAGTCGCCATACGCCTTGCTATCGAAAATCACCTGCACGTCCGAGCGCCGCATAAAAAGCGCTTTGTCGTAGTCGATACCAAAGTTTAAGAACAAACTTGCAAGCAACTCGTTATGCTTTTCCTGTAATTGAAAGCGCAATAGCGCCGATGCAGGAAAGAACGAGAAATCGTGCCGGTGGCGTCACCGCCCCGGCCTCCTTTGGCAGAACAATGACGCCCTGTTCGTCAAACCAGATACGGAAAAACTGCATGTCCTGTTCCAGTGCGCCGCGATATTTGGCGTACAGCACGTCAAAACTTGAGCTTGGGATTGCGCGCATGATGGTCATACGTCCGACCAGCCATTGCTCGTATTCTGGAAATTTGGCAATCGGGTCCGGGAAGGTTTCTCCTACGCGCAATAACTGCGCTGCCATCGCACCGATCAGCCAATGTTCACTCCCTTTCAAATCGGAGGCCGCCTGCAGCGCTTCAATGACTTCTGCTGCCGCGCCGGTCAGCGGGATCAATACCCACTGGTCATCGAGCGCCTGGAAGGTCGTAGGCTGCAGCGGGAAATCCTTTTGATCGTCCAGATAGTCGGACAGCGTGGAGACTTCCGTTACGGCGTAATTAGGCCGGTCTTCGCGCGTATGGGTGCAGTAGTGCGCCAGCGTCAGCAACCGCTCTCCGACACTCCAGGCGCGCGGATTGGCAACATGCCGGGCGCTAGGTGTATCGGCGGCATCAACGACGCGCTCAAGGAATTCGGTCAGCGCTTTTTCATGCGCATTTTCCGGAACATGGCACAGAGCAATTTCATCGCCAATGGACAGTTCCTTTAAATGGACTTCCAGGCGGCGCGCGCGTAAAGGGGCAAATACGATCATCGGTAGACTTTCCGGATATCGCGTCGATCAATGGCGGTCAGGGTAGAGAGCGTAATTTGGACGCTACAGGACAGCATCACGCCCTTGTCGGAGCGGGGATTGGTAAAAGGGTCGGACATGCTTTCAATGACCATCGGTTCATAGGTCATATCGCCATAGCGCATGCCGATAATCTGCGGCGCTAGGGACGGGAAAATCGTATCCAGGGGATTCTGCTTCAAGCCATTCTTAATCGCCCCGGCAATCAGACCATCGGACGCCAAATATTGCGGTAGCGCCCATTCCTTCAATTTCAGAAGCGGCTCGCGGACTTCCTCTATCGGATTTTGCAGCGCGCGGAAATGCAGCGTCAGCGACATTTTTACGGGCGGCATGCCGGTAAAAACCTGTGTCGAATTGAGCTTAGTAATGCCGGTTCGCCCTCTAGCCTTGTCAAGAAATTCAGCGGCAGAGGTATTCTTTGAATCGACGCCGAATTTACCGAGAAACGCTTGTAGAACGGGCGTCATCGAACCGGATTGCAGCATCGCAGACAGCATGGGCGCTTTTGATTCCGCGCCAGCCCCTTCGAATGGGCTGTTCCAGCTCAGTGTCATTTCACTGGTGCCGTCCGTGATCGGGCAATGCACCTCAAAGCCGTCATCCACCACGTATTTGTCGGCGGCTGAAATTTGGTGCTTTTTATCGAGGCTTTGTTCCCATCCGGAGCCATCGGCCAGTTTTTTGAGAGGGTAAAACTTGGCTAATAGATGCGTACTCAACCCAGTCCACTTGGAACTGAGGATCGTTGCTACTGGCGCGCTGGTGCGCCTATCGTTGATATCGGCCATGCGCAAAGTATGCAGGCGCGAATATGGGGATCTGCGCTACGTTTTCCTGCTGCGTATAAAAAAGGGCCGGTATCAAACCAGCCCTTTTTTCAACGCATGATCGTATTACAGGCCCGCGCGTTTGCGGACTCGTACCGACTTCATACGATGCATGGTAGCGACAGCCGAATGCGATTTGCGCAGCATCTTGCGAATCGAAATCTTCTGCTTGGCCGACAGGTGGACATGGCCGGAAACACGCTTCATTACGCGCATTTTCTTGCCAGCGCGAACGATAACCTTCTTCTTGTACACGGCATCGAATACGTCCTTTTCGGAGTCTTCGTCAAAGGCGAAGGAATCCAAGTCTTCCCCGGCAGCTTCGTCACCATCCGGCAGCGCGTCGACTACCAAGTCCTTTACGCGATCAGCGGCAGCGGCATCCCATTCGTTCAGCAGGGCATCGCAATCATCGTCGGATACACCTTTGGCAGACAGGTAATCCCAAATAGCATTGAGTACCACATCGCAAACACCTTGTTCGGCATCATCGATTTCGCCGTTCTTGTCAGCATCAGCCACACCGATGACCATTGCCAACAGGCGGTCAGCCAGGGTTTCGCCGTCAGCCAGGTCATCAGGCGCGGTTTCTGCCCATTGTTGAACTACGGCGACCGCCTTCATGCGAAGGTCAGTCTGCGTGTAGCTGGCAGCCCCGGACGGGGCAGCATTCGGCTGTTCTGCTTCTGATGCGCTATCCAGAATGACCTTCTTCTTTTGTGGGGACATCAGACTTAGCATCAAATCCGAAACTGAGTGATTCTTAAACATTTTCTGTTCTCCTTAGCGGGAAAGAGTTTGAGTAATAAAGATGGCGCGAGCCACACCGTCATAGTGCGTACCATAGGAGACATCCATCCGGTCAGCAGGCCTTACCGCATTGCGGCTGACGGTGAAGGTATAGCCCTTGTCGCCCAATTGACTGTCATCCGATGGCACAAACCAGCCGGACGCGCGGCAAGCATCAAATTCCGCCTTCAGGAAGTCGTTCATACGCTTGATGGCGATATCCATCGGCAACTGCAGGACTTCCAGGCCGAACTTGGAAACAATGTCATCAATCGTTGAACTCATTTCGGCAACCGAAATCAGCTTGCGATACGATGCAGTAACCTTGGCGCAAGTCAGCGAATCGGTAAAAACGAACTTGCCGCCGCCGTTGTAGCGCTGGTAAATCACCGGGTTGATCTTGGCAAGCGCCAGATCGCTCAGTTCATACTCAGTCGGGGTATAGGTCTGCCGGATGCCTGTGCGGACCAGAGGCCATTCCTTACCAGCAACCGGGAAATTCTTCGGAGCCAAGCCATAGGCATTCGTTTGCGCATTGCGCCCGCAACGGCGGCCAATGTTGTAGCCGGACGTGCCGATGACAGCCTTGCCGCCGTTGACCGGATCATCAGTCGTCAGAGGAGCCCAGTATGCCTGGCAATAATGGGAGTCCAGACTCAACTGATTGATGAACGTGATCGCCGCAGCAGGCGACAGGCCGCCTGGTACGTCGAACACGAACTGCCGGTTTGCGCGCACAGCGAGCTGCCCCATCTTCGACAGCAAGGCAACAGCTTGCGAACCGCCACTCCAGATATAACCGAAGTCAATTGCGCCGTTTTCAAGCTTGCTGATGGCATTGTCGTAATCCGCCGACAGGTAGCCGGTACCGCCTTCTGAAAACAGAACCAGCGGATTAACGCCAGTTGTCGCGACCTTGGCCGTTCCATCGGTATTTTTACCGTAGCAGTCGGCAGTGATCGGGATAGCAGCCGCAGCAGCAACGCCAATCGTTACCGCATCGGTTTGCGCCGCGATGACGGAACCGATGTAATAATCCTGCCCGTATTCATCAACCGCCAGGGGATCGAGCGAACCCTTGAATTCATACATCAGGTTGCCGTTAGGCTCGCGAATGCGCAGGGTGATGACCTTGGCCGGGATCGATGTCACACCATCTACGTCCAGAACCTTGTCTGCAGTGACTTCGATCTTGATGCCGTCATTAAAACAGCTCAGATGCTGCAGGTAGAACAGGTAGAGCGACACCGGTGCCGTAGCGCTGGCGGCGAAGGACGATACACCAGCTACGATATTGAACACCGCGTAGCTATTGACCGCTGCAGACGTCACCAGACGGGCAACGACTGCCTCATAGGTACCGCTATTGACTGCTTCATACAACTGCACGTATGCCTCATTCAAGGCAGTAATGCGAATCGACTCAGGGATGCCGAGCTTGGAGCGGAGGTTTCCGCGATTAAGTTTGAAAGGGGCGTCAATCCGGCCCCGCTTAAAGCGTCCTACAATTGCTGCAACTTGATCGCTGGCATCGGCAACAAAGCCATCCGTATTGTCACGGAGCGGATTCTGTTGTACGCCGGGCTGCGAGCCAAGTTGACGGGTATGTGGATAAAACATTGATTCCCCTTTTTCTGGTTACTGAACTTCAGTGACGCGCAACGCGGGTTCTTCCGAATCCTTGTAGGTGTCATTCAAAGACAGAATCTGCTCGCAGTCGGTTTTCATGCGCGTGATTTCATCGTCATCGTTAACCATGACTTTGGCGGTAGAGCCTGCACCGACAAAAGTGCGTGCCACTACGTAATCCATCGCCGTGTCATTCACAATCGCGACTTCGCGTGGGAATGACAGTTCATTCTGTGTTGCCGATTCCGAGGTGCCGGAATCGGCAACAGTGGCTTTATTTCTCGTTGCCATTGTTGCCGCCTTTTTTATCGTTTAAGGGGTGGATCGTTACGTGCTCGCTATTACGACAGGTTCAGCACGGTAATCAGCGCAGCACCCTTGGCCGACAGGTTGTGCGGATTAGTCGCTGTGAAGCTGCGGGCGCTGAAGCCGTAACCAGACTGCAGTGACGAGTTCGTACCCAGTTGCTCGAAAATAGGAGCCGATGCGTCACCGAAAATGATCGGGCAGCGCGCGGTTTGCGACGAACGGCCAACGCACAGGATTTCGGAAGATACGCCGCCTGCACCCTCAACCAGCACTTTCGGGGTGTAATACACTTCGTACTGACCAAACAGGCGGCCAACGCGGTAGATGCTCGGACGCGCGGTAATGCCCGATGGTTCGAACAGATCACGCGGCATCGACAGGAACTGCGCAGCGACGGCCTTGGTCACGTACAGGTGCGTAACGCCGTGGTCGTAGGTATCTTCGGCCATTTTTTGCGATACCGAACCGAGGATCGCCTGGAAATCTTGCCAGATTTGCGCGCGAGTCTTTTGCAGAATCTGCGTTGCATATTGGAAATCGTAGGTGGCCGTGTTGATGAACTTACCGATCATCTTGCACTTTTTCAGCGCATCGTAATGGCGTTCCATTGCGAACTGACCACGCACTGCAAGCATCGCTTCAGCACCGGCATCAACGCCGACTTCATTTGCGAACTGCGAGCGGGCTTCCGGCGTGATTTGGTACACAGCGCGGTATGGTGAAGCAAACATTTGAAACATCGCAGCCAGCACACCCATTTTCGGGGTAACTGTGCCATCCGCTTCATAGTCAACACTGACTTCGGTAGTAACGACAGTGCCACCAGGGAGAGCCGGGGTAGGGGTAATTACAACGGTGCCAGTCGCAGGCGTGACGGTACCGGCCAGGGCATAAGTGACGCCAGCCAGGACAACAGAACCGGCGACACCAACGGAAGCGGCAACACTCGATCCGTTGTTGACTTCAGTTGCGGAGCGCTGACCGTTGACGTAGACGATGGTGCGTCCACGCAGCAGATTGATTGCAGCACCGGCAGCAGCTTGCGCCGTGAAGGCGAAGGTATAGCTACCAGCGGTCGGTGCAGCCAGTTCCATCGTGCGGGTTGCGCCAAGGTAAGCACCACCAGCAGCCACGCCGTCCATCAGGTCGGATACGCTGTAATCGCCCCAGGCACTTGCGGCTTGATGTTGGACGATGATCAGTCGGGCTTCATTGGAACCTTTATCCGCAGGCAGGTAGCCAGCGAACGGGGTTGCTTCAGCCAGCGCGCCCATGATGGCGACGACTGCAGCATTCGGTTGCAGCGAGATTTGATCGTGGTGCGCGTTGGTAATGGAGTCGAATATGCTGCGACCTTGATGCAAGGCCGACAGCAGCAGATCGCCGGTAGGACGGAAACCGTGTTCGCGTTCGAAGGCGTTGACGCCGTCGAACATCGCTTTAACGACGCCTTTTTCTTCACCCGCTACGCCCAACAGCTCGTCCAGTACTCGCGGCGTTTGGCTCGATTCGTTCATGATCTTATCCAGCGCCGATGTGGCCGCAGAAGCAGAATCAAGCACCATGCCGGGCTTGGCTTCGCTCTCGATGACATTACCAACGAATGATTGCAGCTCGTCAGCATCCCGCTTGGTGTACTTCGTTTGAGTCCCGTTCATTTTTAACCTTTAAAAAATTGGAATAAGAAAACTGCACGGAACTCCGTGCCTATTGATTGAGACTTCATTTTCGACGTGAATCTGCATACTTCTTCGCTGCCTTTTCCTAAATGGATTGCGGCTGCAGTGATGCCAGCTTTTCTTTGGCAATACCGATGGCTTCATCGATATCGGAAATCTTTTGTCGTAGTACCTGCTCCATCTTTGGCGCAGCTGTGCGGATCGATGCGGGGAGGGCGACCTTGACCTTGGCCAGTACCGCCTGGAACTTCGAGCGCCCCTTGTCCATGTACCCGACAATCTCAGCGATGGCTTTCATGTGGTCATCCTGCGATTTGAGCGGTACCAGCTTGCCGTTGACCTTGACCTGATAGACGTCGCCGGTATTTTTCACGCCGAAACTGACCGTTTGGCTATCCGCAAAGCCGAATTGCACTTCGCGATAGCTCACGCCCATCGCGCGCGTGGTCTTGGCGTCGACGTCAACAGAGGTGACGCTGGCCCCGGCTTGCGCAAAATAGCGCTTGGCTTTCGCAATGGACTTGTCCTTTTCGGAGAGTTCGTAAAAACCAAAAATCAGTGTCTTGCCTGCCATTTCCTACTCCTTAAATTGGTGGGCCTACGTTGCCGCCTTGCGCATCGCTATGGATATGCGTGTCGAGAACCTTGCCGTTACTGCTCAATGAACCGCCCGTCTGCGTGAAGTTGCCGGTAATGTTGCTTCCCGCCGATCCACCGGTACCCGCCAAGCCCGCCTTATAGGTCAGCAACCCGTCAACCGTTACTGCGCCGGTAAAATGGGCATCCTCGGTATCAACCAGCACATGCGGCGCAACCACCGTCACTTGCGTGCCCGCGATCACCTTGAAAGTGTTGTCAGCATTGAATTGGAAGTTTGCATGCTCGAAACGTCGCCAATCGATGCCGTTTTCCTGATTCCGTGGCCGGTAGCCGACGATCACTGGGTACCGGGTATCGCCGCCCTCGAAAGCGATCCAGACCCGGTCGTCCGGCAGGATGCGGATTTCTGTGTCTTCGCTCTTGTCGCCCATCGGCAGGCATAGCTGCGCTTCCGGCAGATCGGCTGCGCCATCGGTCAGGCCAGGTATGCGAATCTTCACGATGCGCCGCTCGCGGTCTATCGAATCAACTTCGGCAGGCATTAATCCGATCACGCTGCGCTCCCAAGCCAGAACCGCGAATACTGGTTTGCACCGCCGCCGTCAGTGTCGTTCTGCATGAAATGCGCCGCAGTCATGACAACCAGGGGAGTACCGCGCACGTCGATCACGTCACCGGCCCGGATGCCAAGATTCGGTGCGCCAGTGATGACCTTGCGCCTTACCAATACCTTGCTCATAAAGTTCAGCTCGCGGATGTTCTTACGTGGTGAATAGGCGACGGACTGCGCTGAATTTTTGCGTTGCCCGGATAAAAACTTCCCGTCTGCGCCGGTTGAAAAATAGATAGGGATTTGGTCGCGCTCCAAAAATCCGCTCTGAATATCCTCGGACGATTCGACCGTGATGCTTTCGACCGGCGTTTGCGCGAACAGATCGCGCAGGCGCACGACATTTACCCTGTTCCTTTTCCATGTCAGCACCGCCGATTCTTCCTGCAGCGCTTGCGCCAGCTGGAAGGTAGGGACGTCGCCCGCGTAGCAGACGAAGCGGCCAAGCACGAAATCCCCGCCGACGCCGACAGTCGCACCGCAGGAGCGGTAAATGGTGGAAAAGCTGGTATTTTTGAAGATGACGGCGGATCGACGCGGCAGTGCGACGCCAGCGCAGCCATCCGGGAATGCGGTAATGGACACGGCAGACATGGGGTAATCGCCCTGCGTAGCGCCACCGGCGTTGCGCATAGGCTCGCACTTGACGATGCGAAAATCTATTTCGTTGACACGGATTACCTTGTCATCTTGAAAGTTAGACGCGGTATCGGGAGCCAGGCGGATTTGCGCCTCGAAGGTCAGCGGGATCGGTGCCAAGTCATAACGCAGGCAGGCCGACAACACCATGTCACCGCGTAGGCCGTTGATCGAAATCATTTATTGCCTGCATGCTTGCGGCCAAGGTCATACCAATGGTGCGCATGGAAATCGACCTCGCCGCCGCAATGTGCGCAGCGATAGCGTTTGCCGTATGTCTTTTCCGGTGAAATGTCGGCAAAAGCATGACCGCTGCAGCCGTTTAAGGCCGCATGGTTTTTCTTGACCTGTTCCGCGATGCTTTTGATGTCATCTGGCTGCAACCCGGAAATCTCACTGAGTTTGGCTATGCTCATATCGACTCGGGCAGCTGCATGAAAGCGGCGCGCGGCATGTCAACCGTTTCGTACTGGACAATCGACTGATCGATTTCCGATACCGAGCGACCATAGACGTCCACGCCGTTGCTGCGAGAGGCCTCAAGCCCCCGCGCGTTTTCCCGTTCGATGTACAGCATGAATAGAGGCTTGATGACGCCCCATTCGCCATCGGCCATGTCTGCGAATTCGTCCAAGTCATCGAGCGTCGGATAACTTTGATCAATGGAGGTAGCGCTGATGCTGCTAATCGTCCCCCAGGCGGAATACTGCCGCGCAGCATTCACAGCCTGCGCTTTCACATCCTCGTCATCGAGAATGAGGCCGAAAGGCCACTTGACCGATAAGGCCAGTTCTCCAAGCGTCATGGGGCGGCCTTTTAACGGTTACCTGGGCCTGTTTCGCCAAAGTAGTTATAAGACAGCTGTGCGGTGAACATCATTGCTTGAGTGCGATTTTCCCAGTCACGGTCGCCCGGCTCAAAGGTTAGCCATGCATCGGTGATTTTCGCGGTCCGGCTATAGTTCTCCATCGTGCCTTCATAGAGCGTGGCATTGAACTTGCCACCTTGCGCGAGAATAGTCTTTGAAAATGCTTCGACGTGACCTTGTGTTGTTTCGTACACGGTCACTTGGTTTTCGAAGAAGGTTTTGGATTGCGATGGCTGGCCGGTTAAGCCCCCGTTTGGCATCGCAATCTCGACAGTCTCACCCGGCGAAAGGATAGGCCAAGGGAAACTCTTGAAGAGAAGCCGCATATACTCGTAGCCAGAGATAACAAACACAGCATCGGAGTTGATGGATTTGTCGCCTAATGCCCGAACTAGACCGTATGTCTGCCCCTGAACTGCGCCCGTAGAAACTGTCATGTGTCACCCGTAAAAGTGTTTGTAATATCAGGGCTCAACTTTACGGGGCGATACGAACAGGGCAGGGCTGGGTTTTCCTAAGAGGAAGACGTAAAAAAGCCCACGCGAGGGTGGGCTTTGATGAGGGGCAGAGTATTAATTATTTGATGAATAGCTCAAGCTCTTGCGCACGGTTAGCCGTAGCACTCATAAAGCAATCTGCAGAGGATACGGTAGCAGCCGTGCCACCTTCCGGGTCTTCATAGAAAGAACAATTCGTGTCCCGAAACTTCAGCCATGCGCGCTGCGCATCCTGCAGCTTTACTTTTCGCTCTTTCGGTAACGATTTCATCACGTCCCGATAGGCCGTATTGAGATGAATATCTTGGCGCTTTACCTCTGCTCCTATGCAATCAAGCATGTCAGAAGTTACCCCTTTGGCCGAATCCATACAAGAATCAAACTTCTTGGATAACAAAGGCTCAGATGCAAAAGAACAGCTTGATGCTACAAGAAGCATACAAAAGACTGCGAATTTCATGCCTTACCCCCATAATATTTGTCTTCTAAAATGCCATAACTTATCATTTTTATCAACTCAATTCGATAGGCCGCCTGAAGCGATAGACGCCAATCTGCGATCTTTTGTGTCTTGCCCTATCAGCTGGTCATTCCTCACCGTGACTTCGAGCGGACCTTTGCTATTAAGCGGTACCGGGATATCAGCGAGCGGGGCAGCGGCAGGCAGGCTAGGCGGGCTGATAGAAACCGATGGCATACTCATAGGGGAACCCAGGCCGGGAGTCGATACGGTTGATGCAATGGACGGCATGGCGACACCTGCATTTGCAAGTGCAATCAGTTTGTCCTTTTCACTGGTTTCACGCGTCAGGGTTCCGGCGCGAACTTTAGCGGATGAACTTTTGAACAGGCTATCGTTATTGGCTATCTTGTAATCTTGGATAGCCGATACGATTTCGGTATCACTCATCTTGGATGCGTCTTTACCCTTCAAAGCCGACTGGATCAGGGAGCTATTACCGCCAAACTGTACAGCAGTTGACCACACTGAATCCTGTACCGCTGCACCGCGCCCAGATAGATCAATCCCTGCATTTTGTAATTTCTGCATCTGCGGGTCAAAGTGAGTGCTCTTGATAAAGTCATGCTGCTCATTGCCAAAATTTGGATCAGTCTTTGCAATCTCTTTCCATTTGTCGTTAAATTCCTTCGTGCCTGGCGTAAGTCCTGCGAAGTCGGCAGCATGGGATGACTTACTCACAAAATCAGCGGCAACCCCCATCTTTGATGAGAGCTGATACGTGCCGTATGACGCACCGCCTTTGTCGCCCCTACCAGTGGATACCGTGCCTGCGCCGCCCTTACCAGACTCAAACATCTTTGACGTCTGACCAATTACCCAGTCTTTCGCTGCACCGGCCCCGGATTTCACGGCCTCAAAACCTACTTTGGCCGTGTCCGTGATAACTGTAGCGGCCTTTTGCGCCACTTCCTTGACATCAATGCCAGTGGCATTTTTTACGACATCGTTCGCTGCATTCCCGGCCTTCGCAACCGCTTCTGGCGCTTGCTTGACTGCTTGCTTAACATCAACCCCAGTAGCGTCCTTGACTGCGTCATTGACGGCATTCCCCGCCGCCACAGCCTTATCCTTCGCAATACCTAACAGATTGTTCAGATAGTCGCTAATAGGCTTCCATACCGCGCTGAATTCCTTGACTGCCACATTCCACGTATCAGCGATCTTTCCGCCCAAGTCGGTAAAGAATTTGCGCCCATCCTCGGTGAACAGCCCCCACGCAAGAAGCGCTGCGGCCCCAATTGCAAGCCCGATTGGGCTAAAGACCACACTCAGGACGGTGCCGATACCAGTGAGCAGCATGCCGCCAAGGCTGGCGATAGCGCCAAGAATGGCCGGTCCAATGCTTCCGAACAGCGCCCCAAAGAAGCCGGGACCATCTGAGTCACCGCCGCCTTTTATACCTTTTGTGGCTTTATTTTTGGAGTTGCTAAATCCGTTTTTATCTTTGCGCAGTCCGCCCCCCATACGCCGGTACCACGGAACAGCTTTGTCTTTTTCGTTCGGAGAGAAACCGCGACCGATAATGCTTTTCCCAATTTTCCCAACGGACTTGAGTGGCCCGCTAATCAGGTTCTTCATTTCCTTGGCAGCTTCAATGGCTGGATCAACCTTGTCCAGATCGCCCCCTTCACCCTTACCCGACAGCGCCGATTTCAGGCGCGAGAAAAACCCTTCCTTGTCATCCTTGCCGCCACCACCGCCTTCCCCGGCACCAAAGCGGCCACGGTCATCGCGCGCCTGCGCGCTGGCGGTCGCCCGGTCAATCCCATCCCGGCTACGCTTGGCCGCTGCAGCCCGTTTTTCCACAACGGCCAGTTGCGCCTGCTGCCGCGTCAGCTGCCGTACCGCTGCGCCTGGCTGCGCGCTGCTTTTGACAAAGCGCCCCAGGCTATCGCGCTCGCGGGTACCGCCTGCCGTGCCGCTTCCAGGGTTCGATACGCGAGCGCGCTGCAATATGTTGGAGTTTCCTTGCCGCTTCATAAGTGCGAGCATGGCGCTGGTATCGTGCCTTACACCGTCGATGCCGCGCGCCAGTTCGTGGGCGTCGATCTTCGTGTCGGCAACAAGGAACCCTTTTGAGTCGGAATTAAGCATGGTTACGCGCCCTGGTACATGAAGGTGTCAAACTGAACGAACGTCATCTGCAACTGCTGCAGTGCGTGATCGGTGCGGGATAGTTCGATTTCGATGGCAGCCGGGCGCATGATGAATACAGACTTGAATCCGCCAAACAGGGCCGCGCCAATATCATCGGTTGCCGACTGCACGATATCGATTTCAATCAGGTAGTCATATGGGACGCCTGCGGTACCGTCAGAGTGGGCAATCTGCCCGCACTTGGCCTCAAACCATCCTTTGATCGTGCCGCTCGCGTCGTCATAGGTCGTAATCCGCATTTCCGTGCGCTCGGTACCATTGACTACATCCATGACGGACATGCCGATAGCCTTGGTTTCGCCAGCAATCGTATTCGGGCCGAACGCTACATCGGTTGCGAACATATTGAACACATGCGAAATATCCTCGAAGCCTGCAGGCGGGTTGCTATCCTTTATCTCAAGGAAAAACAGGTTTTTCTTGGCGTAATTTGTTGACTGCACTTCAGTGCAAATGCGGGCCGCTTCCTCAAGCGTAATGCCGCCAAATAGCTGATTCTTCGACAGGGCAGAGGCGACCTTGCCCTTTAAAAAGCCCAGGGCAGCATCAGTGGCCGCGCCAGTGATATCGCCGCGCAGCGCGCGTGTCAGCGGACCGAAAGCGGCCTTTGGTGCAAACTTGCCGATCAGATTACGTCCAATAGACATGCCAACGGATGCTGCTGATGGAAGGTATTTTGCAAGGCCGGACGCTTGGCCTGTAACGCCGGACGTTACCCGGCTGGCGGTACTGTCGAATATGCTCATTCTTGACCTCCGCCGCCGAACCCACCCTTGCCGCCGAATCCCCCACCGCCGCCAGCATCTTCTACAGGAGGTTTCGACATGCCTTTGACGATCAGCTCGGCTTGATGCTCATCGAGCTGCATGATCTTGGACAGAACTTCTGTCATTGCTGCGTCATCGAGCCCCAATTCGCGCAGTTGCGCTAACGCTTGTACCAATATCAAGCCGGTGTTCATCGCTTCGGACTTGGTATTTTGTTGCTCGGATGCCAGGGCTGAAATGGCTCCGTAAAAATTGACCATCCAAGGTCGCTCATTGGCATGAAACACCATGCCGTAGCGGCCATACGTGTGAACATCAATGATGTGGTTGAAGAATTCCGTCAGGCCCACGCGCAAAAGGCGGGAGCGCTCGGCGGCCTGCGCAGAGGTCCGGAAGAAGCCGCCATCACCCATGCCACCCGATAGCAGCTCGGCAAAGCCAAGCATCGACAGGTCAATACCAATTGCGCCGGATAGCATCTTGGCGTGAAACAGCACATCCTCAATGCTGACGGTGCCGCTCTGTCCACGCCCACCGCCGCCAGTCAGTGATCCACTTAGGGCTGTCAGTTGCTTTTCGCCCCATGTCGGCATGATGTTGTAGACGCGCGATAGAACTGGCTTGCCGGTGGAAATTGCATCCTCTGCGCGCTTTTTTGAGGCGCTAAGGATGCTTTTCAGGTTTGTCATGTACGCTTTTTGCTGCTCTTTGGTCATCGAGTCCATATTGACCGTGAGCATGGATTCATCAATCGAATCCAGTACCCGCTGACCTACTAGACCGGCAAGCGCCGCCGACAGTGCATCATACGGGCCTTCAGCGGCATCGATAAACGATCCACCGACCAGCGCAGGCAGGAGCGGCAATTTATTGACGTCATCCTCTTTCAGCGCCATCCTGATCGCCTTTTCAACGGCGCGCACTTGTGGGATATACACCATGCGTGGCATTTTCATGCGCGCCATCTGCTCCAAGCCAAGGCGCTCGGTAAAGCGCGGGCCGGATGCCACGACATAGCCGACAGTGGTATTGCCGCGCTCGTAGGATGTGACCATTGACGGATGCACGATTTCATCGACATACACATCGACCACGCCATTTTTACCATCGCTATAGATGCGCCCATAGCCATCGCCATACCCGGCTGCGTTGAAGGCTACGGTATAGGCTATCCGGTTGAAGATAGGCGTCAGGTCAGCGCGGATTTCATCCACAATCTTTTGCTTGGCTTTGTCATCCTTGAAGGCCGCTGCTGCTTCCAGAAAAACCACGTCGCCGCTTGTGGCATCACCGCCCAGTGCCGCCGTCACATGCAGGCGAAGGGACGTGCTGACGATAGGATCGCCAATCATCTCAATCCACTTCATGAAAATCTGCTGCCGGTTGCGCGCGTTGCGCTTGGAGCTGCCAAGCAACATCGTCACAGACAGGCCATCGGTCATTGCATCCGACTGCTCAATATCCGTTATCGTGTTTTCGACCACGTTCTTTTTGCCGAAAAGGCTGGCTAAAAACCCTCTGGCCTTCTTGCTTTCTTCTGGTATGGGCATGGCTATTCACAGTAATGTGTCAGCCGTCATTGTTGGGCCTGTTATTTCCTGGCCTGGTGCGGGTTTTCCCCAAACTGAAAAGCCCGGAAAACTAGGCAAATGCGTCAATAAAATAAATTAACCCATTGCATATATGTATCCATCTGGATACAATTAGTTATCCAAATATATAAGACAGTGGAGTAGCCATGAAACAATATCCCGGTATCAAGATGAAGGAAGGTACACGCCCTCCGAAGCGCCCCGTCGTTTCTACTGTCACAACTGCTAATGCATCAAGCATCATTCGCGATGCTGCAAAGCGTGTAATCAAGACACACGCCGAAGTTATCAAGGCGCTTGCAAAGCGCTGATGGATATGCTCCTTATCGACGCAGAGAAAGTGATTGAGATTCATGATTTGATACTCAGCACAGAGCCTGGGTTACATGGCGATCATGGTGCTGGTCCGCTTGATGGCGCACTGGCGCGTGTCATTAGCAAGGTTCTTTACGAGGGAATGGAAGATGTTTTTGAAATTGCCGCGATGTACGCCGTGGCAATTGCCAGAGGCCACGTATTTAACGACGCTAACAAGCGCACCGCACTTGTCACGGCATTGACTTACTTGAGCATTCAAGGGGTCAACCTGCCACGCAACTCCGATCTGGAGGACATCATGGTCGATGTAGCTGATGGAACGTTGACGCATAAGGAACTGGCAGACATTCTGTATTCAATGTCACCGGAATAACAAGAGGAATACCGATGGAAAAAACAGAACCATTCGCACATTTCGACATAGCGGAACACCTTGAATCAGAGGAAACCATTGCTGCGTATATCGCGGCACTCCTTGAAGAAGGTGACGCCAAGGCTATTGCAGCGGGCCTTGGCGATGTGGCGCGCGCCAAGGGCATGTCGCAGGTTGCGCGTGATGCAGGAGTTTCGAGGGAAAGCCTGTACAAAGCCTTGTCAGGCGATAGAAATCCGGAGTTTTCTACCATCATTAAAGTCATGCGCGCGCTCGGCATGAAACTGATTCCGGTCGCCGCCACATAAAAACGCCCGGCGTACCGGGCTAAATCGTGCGAAGGCTATATTTACCTACGGCGTAATGCCGCTTGAGATAGGACTGCGACCACCTCCTGACCAGTTGAAATTCTTTACTGCCCGCGCGCGACCTGATCCGGGTCGTACAGCAGAAACGGGCGGTCATCGATTTGATATTCGTTGGTCAGCACACCGTATTGACCTATATTGTCGTCAGCAAACTCCCAAGCTGCCAGTACCGTTGCCTCCTGATTCACGGTGCCATCGCCGTTTTTCATTTCAAATTCATCGGCCCAAATCGGCTCATCATAGATACCAACGTCGATGCCATTGGCATGCAGGACGCGCTTCAATGCCCACCAGTACGGCCCATATCGCAGGTAGTTCTTCGGGTCTTTCGCCAGTATCTTGCGTGTTTGTTCGACAAAGATGGGTAGCAGAGGCTTGTCGCCAACCTGCTTTTGCAGGTCCGCGAGCTTGCCGGTCAGGTAGGTGAAATCAATTTTGTAGTCTGTTCCGCTCATATTATTCTCACAGTGCGTAATCGCTGAAGTTCAAGCCAAGGTGCGCAAACAGGCTGGCCACTGATGCTACCGGCTTGTCGTCGCTGAATTTCTGGCCGTCCTTGATGCAGACAAAGAACGTCTTGCTTACCTTGTCAAAATATCGTCCCTGCAGCCCGGAAGAACCAGCCGTCGCAACCTTTTCAAAGGTTTTCGAGCCACGCACCAGACCTAGCTGAATGTACTCGGATGCCTTGTACATATAGCTGGCCGAATACCGATCCGCAGTTTTCAGGTAGTCGCTCAGGCCAATCGATGCCGATGATACACCGGGAACATTCTTCAGCGCCTTGAGCATTCCAGCGACATCGAGGCCTGCAGCATCGAGCGCTTTCACAGCCCTGGCCTTTTTCGCCCATGCCCGCATTTCAGACCAGCGCGACGCCAAGAATTGCTGCACGATCGATACCGCATCGCCCCAGTTTTCGACGTACAGCTTAGAGTTGGCCGACAGGTTCATACTGCTTCGAGCCTCATCAACACCTACCGTCAATTCCAGCTTGCCGTCCACTTCCTTGAACACTATGCCTGCCAGGGTCTTGCCGTTCTCGACCATGAACATGGATGGCAGGTAGGACGAATAGGAATCGGCCTCTGCATTGATTTGATCGACCAGCAATCCCTTTTCCAGTGCCGCGCGCAGGGCAGCCGTGGCGAGCGCCTGGATAGCATAGCGATCCTCATAGCCAAACTTGATCCAGCGTTCCTTTCCGTCATCGATCTTGTTGGCCACCGCGCGGTATTTGCGGATATCAATGCCCAGGGCATCCTCAAGCGTATCGATCTGCAGGAAATCCTGCTTGGTATTAAACCAGCTGATCGCCCATGAATCGAGTTCTTCAGGCGATTTAACTTGCGCTACACCATCAGGCAACGCCTTCATGAAGGCATCCACCAGATCGAGTGATTCAAGCGTCCGGTTCATGGTCATGTTATTTGAAATCGCTTGCAGGTCGCCCTCCGTCGCGCGCATCCGATGGGCAACCGCGTACACTTTGACCGCCATTGCCTTCGCATCGATACCGTTTTCATTGCCTTGTCCAATGTCGCGCAAGTCATTGAGCGTGACCGAACCCCACCGGCCAGTGCCGTTATATTCCTTGATGAGCTTGGACTGTTCGGCCCTGATCTTGTCGATGAACGGGCTACTGGTCGCATCGGCATTCAATGCATACGGGAAGTAGGGCGCTTTGAACGTGAAGCTATCGATGGACATGGGTTGCGACGGAATCGCTACCGTCAGCGCTTCGCGCACATCGGCCACCATCGACGCATACAGATAGACGCTGTTGGCAGAAAACCCTTTTGATAATGAGATTGTCACTTCATCAATCGAAGCCGCGCGCTTTACTGCCGCCTCCCATTCATCCGAACCGCGCCCGATCACCTTGGAGCCCGTCATGCGCAGCAGTTCGGTTTCTTCCTGATTGGCAGGGTTGTAACCGGCCAGGCTAGTGCCACGGCCCTTAGTCGGCTTGCGCACGACCAGCAACTGGTTCTCGAATTCAACAAAGTTTCCGACCACGGCCAGCGTACCGGCGATGATTTCCGCGTTGCCCTCGGTGAAGGCGTCCAGATCATCTTTGGAATAGCCGTCATCGGTGCGCATTGTGAAGCTGACTGCCGCCTCCTCTTTCATGCGCTTGGCAATATTCAGGTCTTTTTGGTAGTTCTTGTAAGCTGTCGTTGCCTTGTCCGCATCGCTCATTGGGCCATAGGCGCGCGGCAGGATAGGCGTGCCGCTTGAATCCTTCAGCAAGCCATCCAGCACCGCCAATTGCTCGGTACGCTTGGCTTCCAGCTCGGCAATCTGTTTTTGCAGGCGGCCAATGGATAGGCTCGACTCCGACCGGTCAAGGCGATCACGCAATTCGCTGATACTGGATCGTGTTTGCGCTGCAGCGCCCAACTTGCCCGCAATCCATTTGGTATAGCCAGCCCAGGGGCTGTGTTCAGCTTCACCGAATTTTTCAAGCCACTTGTCTTGCGCTTCGATGATCCGGGCGCTTTGCAGCTGCGCAACTTTGGTTGCTGATTTCTTTTGGCGCTTGTTCCTGGCCGCGATTTCGTCATTGATCCGGGTCATCGCGTCCGCGTCACCGACCGCATTGGCGAGCATTTCATAATCCTCAGACGACATATCGCCCTCGATCTTGATCTTGCTCGAATCGCCGGACATAAGCGAACCGATCCAGTCAGCCTTAATTCCGACCAGCTTGCGCTTGTAGCCATCGAACGTACCATCGGCATCGTAGTGATACACGTGGACCCGCTCGACTGGATTACCCTGGCGCACACCGCGCCCGTTGCGCTGATGGATGCTGTCAGGCGTCCAACCAATCGTCATGTGGTGGATTGCTTGCGTACCTTTCTGCAGGTTGATGCCGACCTCGGCCTTTTTGTTGGCAATGATGACCGTGTACTTGTTCTCGTCACCGTCCGCGTTGAACCCGTCCTGCACGTCCTGCATGCCTGCCGTGTCGACCGATACCGCATTGACGATCTTGATCTTCGACGCCGGGACACCGACCGCCTGCGTCAGCGCCAGCTTGATTTTGTGGTGCAGGCTCAGTTCGTCACAGAAAATAATCTGCTTGGACATGCCTGCATACCGTGGAGCCAGGTACTCAGCGCGGAAATTCTCAATCACAGCTGCCAGCTTCGGACTGATATTGACGCCAGGCGCGATCCCGTTTGCCGTGAGAATCTTCAGCAGCGTTTCCTGCGTTTCATAATCAGTCGACAGCAGTTCGACCGCGCTTCCTTTGGCCGCCTTCCGCGCGCGCACCGTCACCATAAACTTGGTGATTGCTTCGCCGGTTTCCATATCCTTGACGATCTTCAGCTTGATATCGCCCGGCTCGGCATTGTCATCCGTGTAATCGCGTTCCTCAACGATATTCTTGGCATTGAATGCGGCAATCGCTTTAACCGCGGCTTCCTCTTGGCTCGCGCCATACTTGAACGTGAATACACCGCTATCTAGCTCCGGATCGTTGATAACCTTGGTCATCTTGCGGATCAGGTTGAACGGGCTGCCGGTCAGTTTATCTTCGGCGCTGGCCCCGCCTGCCATGACAGCGGCGATTGCCAGTTTGTATTCGTCCTTATAGTTGATGATCTTATTCATCGAATCCGCGCCGATATCGACAGAGGTATCGACTTCATCAGCGTCAGGAATCGCAATAGTCAGGCCATCGGCTTTCACGTCATCGGCAGTCTTAATCACTGCAGAGGTTTGCAGCAGGCGGCGCAGCAGGCCCGCATTCTGCAACCCGGTAAAGACGCGTACCGGGCGCATCATGCCAACGATGTTTTCTTCCTCGCGCTCATCAATGTCGCAAGCACCGGCCATGAACGAATCTGCACCGGTTACGCCATACATCGCGTTCACTTCCCGCTCGCCCAGTGCCAGGGTCAGCATCGCATAGACTTCCAGCGGCGAATTGGTTACAGGCGTTGCTGTCAGGCTCAGTACGCCGTCATTGCGTGGCGACAGGCCTCGGATATACCAAGCCTTTGCCTGCATGTCCATGCCGCGCTGTGACTTGCTTGGATCAGCCAGATACTTCGCGCCCTTGAACTGGGAGCTGGTCATCTTGCTATTCTTGTAATTGTGGGCCTCATCCAGCACCAGGCTATCAATGCCCATATCCTCGAAGTAGGGGATAGCACCCGACTTTTCGCCGGTAGCCTTGACGTTTTTGGACTTGGCATCAGCGGCAATGTTCGCCTTTTTCTTGTTGGCATCTTCTTCAGCCAGCAGGTAAGCGTCGTCGTTTTCCGTCAGGTATTGGATGTATGCCTGCATGGTTTCTTCACGCACAGGGATCATCTTGAACGCTTCGAGCGTCATGAAAATCTTGGCATGGCGGTTCTCACGGATCGCGTTGAGGTCAGCTTTCACTTGCCCCGCGTCGATCTTGTCCTTGCCATCCTTCCCTTTGACCAGGCCGACAAATAAGCAGTCGGATGTATCCAAATAGGCCTTGCCAGCCTCCTTTTTCCAGTTGGTCAGCGTAGCATTCGGCACCACGAATGCGCTTTTCTGCTTGACGCCTATGCTCTGGCAATACTGGGTTGCAGCCAGGGCCGTAATAGTCTTGCCAAGGCCCACATCAAAGCCCAGTACCCCGCTGAAGTTGCGTGAGAACCGGCGCACCGCTGCATATTGGTAAGCATGCGGCTTGAACGCGTTTGGCCCGGACACATTCAGGTTCGGGATTTCGAGAGGGGAACCGTCCGGCTGCTCGATGAATCGAAGCGCATCCGGGGCGTTGAGCTTGTTGTTCAGGCCGACCTGTACTTCGTCATTGGCGCGCGCCCATGCATCGAATTGCGCTTTCGTTCTGTCCGCGATTTCCTTGATCCGGCGCAGCAACGCGGCTTCCTTCTCTGGATCAGCCTCAACCATGTCGGACTTGCTCATAGTCGTGATGTTCTGATTCTTCAGGTAGCCCTTGACAAAGCGCTGCATCGACTTGTGAACTGCAATTTCTTCCTCGCTCGCATTACTGCCAGGATTTTTCTGCTTGATATCGAACACGTCGCGCCCGTTGGCGTCGGTCGTCAGGAAAATATCAGGGCTGACATACTGCTTGTAGAATTCGAGTTTTTGCAGCGATGTAATGTGCGGCGTGAACAGGCTGAATGTCATGGTCGACACATCGACTATGTTGATCCGCTCCTTTGCTGCCTCATGCTGCCGGACCAGCTTGGCCCGAATTGCCGGGTCATCGCATATTTCCAGTTCGGCAGCCGCATTGCGCAGGAAATCGCTGTAATTGCCTGAGTAATAGTCATTGGCATGGATGACGGACTTGCCATCAGCCGAAATACACCATTCTTCGCTTTCCTGCGGGTCGAAATCGGTAAAGGATGCCTTCAGCTTTTCAACCGGCACATAACCGGATTCATCCTCGGCTTCGTACTTCACCTTTTCATACAGCTGCGTTGGCGTCAGGTCTGCGCTTTCGATATTGGCGTTGATTTCGCCAAGCCAGAACGGGCTGAATTGCCCCTTGCTGCGCGCGTTCCGGATGCTCATCAGGCCATCCTTGATGAGCCGGGACGCCTTGCCGATGGTCTTGTTGCCGTAGGATTGCACCCGCGCGAGCTGCGCGGACAGGATCGGGTACCCATCTTTGTAATTGAACGGTTCAGTGCTGCTCGACTCTTGCAGCAGGCCCATGACAGACAGCCCGGCAGCGATGGCTTCCCACCATGCCTGCGTTTGCGTATCGGCCATGTCGTCCAGCACTTTTTCAGAGGCAAACAACCATGACGGCACACCCATGTGGCGGCCTTTCATGCCCTCATAGGTGATCCATTGCTTTGCTTGAGCCCAGGTGATGCTGTTATTGACGCAATCGAGCGGCTTTTGCATCTTCCGCCCGATGTCCTGCATAGCCTTATCCTCGGCGGCACCAGATTCGAGCGCTACCCATGCGCCATCCTTGAATTCAAGCGTTTGGCCGCTTGAGTGAATCACGTCGCCATCTTCATAGAGGATCGGCGCGGTTTCGGTCGTGTTGAGCAGTTCCCAGTTGATATGCGAGTGCGGAAAGCGCTTAATCAGCTTGGCAATGTTGCTGATGCTGTCATCGTTGATGATGGCGGCCACTTCGCCAAACTTGCCACTGGTCGTACCTTCTTCACCAAGGATGTACTTGTGTCCGGTTCCTACGAAGTATTTCCCGCTCAGGAATTCATCCCAAAGAACGTTTGCCTGCACGAGCAATTCCGGATGCTGCGTCTGCAATTCATCAATTTTCTGTGCGGATTCACGCGAAAACTTGCGGAACACGATCAGGTCGGTTGTCACATCGGCGGCAGCAGTCGTAAAAATACTGTTGGGCAGGCGATAGGCACCGATGAATTCAGCCATCATCGAGGCGCTTTGGCGTAACTTCGCTTCTTTGGCACCCAGGCCGCTGACAATCGATTTCGGCACGATAAACGCGGCCAGCCCGTTTGGCTTGAGCTTTTGCAGCGAGCGCAGGATGAAATACTCTTGCAGGTTCGCTTTCTGGAAACGCTTATCCTTTTCCGGATTGTCGCCACGCATCGCCAGGTCGCCAAACGGCACGTTGGTCACTACCGCGTCATAGATTTCATCCGGGGTAGCAGCTGCCACGGCTTCAAACGGTGAAACGGTCGTTGATACGGTCGGGCCGTCATTGATCGCGCCATTGATCGCGCCGGACGTCGCATCCAGCTCCACTTGCGTCATTACGGCCGATTGGGGCCGGGTTGCGGTAAAGACGCCGGAACCGGCTGACGGGTCAAGCACGGTACCGCCCTTGAATCCCAGTTCTTCGAGCAATCCCCACATAGCCTTAGCAATCGGCTTCGGCGTGTAGTACTCATACGGCGATCCGGACAGGCCGTTGGCATCGACCAGGCCGCCACCATTGCCGGAATACTTCGCGAGAACAGCGCGCTCGACATCCGTAATGCCGACGTCACCGGCCTGAATCTTGCGCAGCAGCGCGATTGCCGCATCATTGTCTTTCTGACGTTGGCCCTTGGTGCGCTTGCCTTCTTCCGGATAGAAGTGGTCTGTCACCGTCGCAGGCTCGGATAGGATCGGCGCGGCAACCGGGGCAGGGGCTTTGATCCCCAGTGCCATACCGATTTCACGCAAGCGCTTGCCGATTTTCAGCGACCGCATGACTTGCGATGTATCGTTCGCATCGAGCGCGGCGCGCTCGATAATGAGCTTGCCAGCTTCGGCGGCCAGCTTCAGGCGCTTTAGGTCAGAGGTAACGTTGCCAGTATCGTCAAGAAAGAGAAGTGTCATGTAGGAGTCGATTATTTGATTGAATTGCCGATAGCTGCAGACATGAAGTTTGAATAGGAATTGACGGCATCACGCCATGCCTTTTCCATCTCATCGTCACCGCCGTAATTGCCGATCACGGCTTCCAGCTTGTCGGCCAGGTCGTCGTCCCACATATCCACACTTTGAGCGATCACGCTATTCAGGTAGGCCAGATCGATGGCGCGCTGCGGGTTGTCGGCGGGCGCAGTTTCGGCCACTTCCGGTACTGGCGGCACCTCAAGCTGCGGCACGGTAACGTCGCCTGGAGGGGCAAGCAGATCGGCGTTCGGCCCTTCGACGGTCGCGGGCGCAGCCGGGGCGCTGTAGCCAAGGTCGGGCCATTCCTCTGCCATCACGTCCAGCACTTCGCGCTGCAAGTCAGGGCGCTGCTCAATGATGTAGGTTGCCAGAGATTCACGGCGATCCCCGGCAGAGTTCAGCACCCGGTACACGTCGATGCGGCGCAGTTGCGCTATGGAGTCAGCGGCGATTTTAATAAGCGATTCCAAGTTGAAGTCCTCTTGTACGATTTCGGGGATAGGTTCAGCAGTTGGGGCAGGCGAGATCTGTGGAATCATCGCCAGCAAAGCGTCTGCCTCACCGTCATTTAATCTTTCATCAACACGTATTTGCTCAATCATCCCAATCGGGACATCCTGCCCCTGCTGCTCAATGGCCTTTAGATAGCTTTCGTATTGATCGCTGTGAGCTGGTACAAGCAACGCGGCGTCAACTTCGGCGGGCTGCTCGGATGGATCAAGATCAGCGACAGGCGCGGCATCGCCAAGCGGCTGAAACAGCGGAATGTATTGCTTCCAATCTTCCACCACAGCCCACACACCATTGCGTTCCGTGATAGCCGGTTTAGCAAACTTACTTTGCGCCACCGACAACCAGGCTAGGAGTAGGGCAGCCAGATTCGGATCGTTCTTGGCTTGCGTCTTGATCTTGCCGACAATGCTATTGACGAATAAAGCACGGTCATATCCGCGTTCGGTTCCGCCATCAATCCCGACAATTACGGCCAGCGAGCGGGTAAAGTCACGCGTCAGGCGCTTGAATGCTGGATCATTTAGCACTCTGAATTTCTCGCTTTCCATCGGCTCGGATTCAGGCGTGTCCGGCAAGTCGGCGTCCTTCAATTGCTGAATGATGGCGATAATTTCGCCGGAAATGGTTACGACCGCCATCGGGTCATCCTCGCCCGCATCATTCAGGGCAGCGGTTTTCGCAATCAGCTTCGAGCTTAATTCCAGCTCCAAAAGAGGATCGATCGCATCGAAAATTCCGCCCTGGTCGGCGTTCTCTACAGGCGTCTCAAGGTGCGTCAATACCTGCGCGCGCGTTGCTTTTTCGACGGCTCCAAACATATCGTTGTCCTCTTTCGTGAATTCTTCAAAGGCGAAGCGCGCCGCTGCACGTAACCGTTCGCCTATCTTTTTGGCGCTGCGAATGTTCTCCACGAACATCCGAACCACGTCCATTGTTTCCGGGGAGAGCGTCATATCGTCTTGCTGTGCGAACAGGCTCAACTTCACGCCCTGGCGCTTGGCATTGACCGCTAGACTGGCCGCTTCGGTAATCACGCTGCGAATATCGAGTTCGCCCGCGCCATCGAGTTTTGCCAGGTCGCCGGACGCGCTCGCCATGCCACCCAAGATCGTTTTGACTTCAGGGTCGACCGACTGAGCGTATAGCCTGACCAGCTCGGCATCGCCGTAGGCTTTCCAAAACACGGATGCCATCAGCCGGTCATAGGCTTTTTGGCTTGGGTTCTTGCCGTCCATCAGGTTATTGCGCTCGGATTCCGGCATCGCGGCAATGAATGCCAGCGCTGCGGATTCGGTCGGCTTGCCATCGTCGGCAATATCGAGTTCACTCAGATCAAGGCGCTTGCTATCGTTTTGCGCCTGCTCCACTGGGGATAGGTCGGAGGTTCCGCGCTGATTGGAAATGTCGCCAATGTTCTCGGTCACATCCTCTTGATTCATGATCCGAACCAGAACTGGCTGCTTGAATTTGGCAATGGCATCCGGGGCGATACCGTGGGCGTCATCCTCGGCCAGCTCGCGCACATAGTCGGCATTGCTGCCACGGTCAAAGCCTGCGATCAGGCCCGCCAAGCGGCCATTTCCAGCGATTGCGCGCAACTTGCCATGCTCGCCGCTCACATAGGAGTCAATCGCGGTACCGTCAGCCTTGTTGCTGGTCAGGAGGTCCGCAGCCTCTACCACGGCATACCGGACCGGGAAGCGCTGCCCATCGGCGGCTACGGCCTTATCTGTACGCCCGATGACGATATCGGATGGCAAAATGTTGTCATTGCCGAACACGATAGGCGTTCCGCTCGCGAATTCCTTGGTCGGGGCAACCCGGTAATAGTCCGGCGCGGCGGCGATCTGGTTCATCTGCGCGATCATGGCCGGGGTGCTACGGTCCCGGTTTTGCAGGATCACGGCGCGAGCGGGCTTTTGCAGGCGGCCTAGCAGCTCAAGCAATACCTTTGTTGCGTTCATTTCGGCCAGTAGATCGCTGGCCAGCACTGCCTCGGCATGCTTCGCTACAGCGACATTCAGATCGGCGGCCAGCATCAGGTCTTCGATGGCTGTGTCATCGAAAAAAACCCGTAGGTTTTCTTCGGTTTCTATTTCAGGCACTCCCATCATTTCGTCAACGCTTCGTTAGCCTTGGCGACCGCATATGCGGAATACGCTTTCACGGCCTGCTTGAACAGGTCCATGAATTCAGGATCGCCGCTGCGCTCCTTGTACATCAGTCCCAAGTCACCCGGCACGCCTGTGTCGCTCAGGTCATGGGTGCCGTCGATGATCGCGCGCAGGAACGAAATGCCCTCGTCCTTAATTTCAGCGTCCTGCTGGTCGGCCACGGCGGCGACAGGCTCGGTAGCGGTCAGCTCGGCCAAGAGGTCGTCGTCGGACACTGCCTGGGCGGCGGCCTCGGCCACGGTGTAGCCCGCGTCACGAAGCTGCTGGATCGTGCTTTCGACGTGATTGGTCGGCACCTTGCCGGTGCCTTCGCTTTGCGCGGCAACGACCTTCCAAGCTTCTTCGCCTGCGGCTGTGTTCGGGTAGAACGCGGTGAACATATTGTCAACGGCTCGGTAGGTAAGATCGGCTTCCGGCGCGGCGGCAGGTTCCACGACAGGCTCAGATTGCGACACGACTTCGGCTACCGGCTCGACAATCGGTGCGGTCTCCACCACCGGCTCTACGACAGGCTCCACAACTGGTTCAGGTGCTACTTCGACCACAGGATCAACAACCGGCTCTATGACGGGCTCAGGCTGCGGGACAACCTCAGCAACTGGTTCGATGACCGTGGCGACCTCAGTAATGGGTTCTTCAGCTGGCTCCACCACCGGGTCCACTACGGGCTCGATGCCGGTCTCCACCACCGGCTCAGGCACGGTCGCAGCTACTGTAGCCGGGCGCGTCGCATCCAATCGTTTGATGGCATCCTCGATGTCATCCGGATGGTTCGCCATGATGCCTTTCATCAAGTCGTCGCGCCCCTTGCTGCGGGCGTTTGGAACATCAAGGATGCTGGCGACCAGGCTTAACTCTGGTTCTGACAAACCGTTGAGCTGCTCTGTCAGCGCGTCGACGCGCGCGCCCAGTGCGGCTTGCTGTTCCGGATTCAGATAGCCGGTGGCGAATGTTGCCTCAGCTTCGACTTCCGCGACCTCGATCTGCTTTTCAAGGCTCGATAATTCCGCTTCCTTGGCTGCAACTGTTTCCTTCAGCCCGGAAATAACCTGCAGCTTTTCGGCCCGCTTGCCATTGGCGGCGACGAAGCGCGCGCTGTTCTTATCGGCCAGGCGCATGATGCGGGCGGCAACGGTACGCACATCCAGATCGCGGCCACGCTCAGGCGCGACGGCAACCGTGATGTCTTTCTTGTTCAGCATCCACTTCCACGAAATCAGCTCGTCGGTTGCCATGATTTTCTTAGGCGTCACGTCTGGATTGTGGAAAAATATGGAAACGGTCTGTCCGTCCGACAGCTCATAGATCACCGCGATATTGGTTGATCCGCGCTGCGTGAATGGCTCGGAAACCTGCATGGCGGCCACTTTGATGGCATCGCCAGCCCGATCCAGTACCTTTTGCAGCAGGCCCATACGCTGTTCCAGGCGCGCGTAGGGGAGTACCAGGGCATCGAGCGTCAGTACGCCGTCCGAATCCTCAAGAATGTCGGACATGCTCAAGGAATCAAAGAGCAGGCCATCATTCCCATCGTGCGCGCGCAGGCTGTAAAGCACCTGATCGAGAGTCATGCGTAATGGGTTGTGCGCGCTGTCCCAAATTACCTTGTCCATAGTGTCCGTACCTTCATAGGGGAGTTGATCTTGTGTCAGTGGTCGCGTCATGTTGCCGTTGGCGATCCACCATTTAAGTTGTTCTATCGAGCAGGGGACGCAGCTGTCCATGCCCTGCCATCCGGAGTTGTAATTGCTCAGGTACCCGGCAACTGCCGTGCGTTTGTCCGGAAAGCCAAGCATCAATTTATGTTCGTCAAACTTGCCTCGGACGAACTGGTTAATCACATAGGCGCGCGTTGCTTCAGGTAGCGGGCCGATGCTGCAATCCAGCTCATCGCCGTCATTGCCCTTGGTTCCTTCGATATAGCCGTAATGGAACTTCATCAGGTTGGTGCCGCTGGTGCCGTCTTCGGCCTGCCAGTGGCGCAGGGTGCCGCGCGGGGATTCGATGGCGATGTGCAGGCCGTACAGGGTTTCCCGGCCCTTCAGATAATTGCCAACGATCCGCTGCTTGAGGGTTGCTTCAGGCAGGGAGTTATTCCCGTTCGCACCGGAGTGCGCAGCTTGGTCGATTTTGGCGAATTTTGTCATGCGTCATTGTCAGGCGCAGCCCTGGCGCAAGCCGGTCATGTTTTCCTGTTGATCCACCTGAAAATAATTTAAAGAAACTGCTTGACCTTTATTTCGTGAGCGCATACATTATCAATAACAACAAACGAACAGGGGTAGCAACATGGCTGCAATGCACTGGGGTAACTGCCAAATCTGCGGACGGGAACACAAGGTTTCTGGCGTGACTATCGCCAAGCATGGCTATACGATCCGTAGCGGCTGGCAAGAGGGCGCTTGCTACGGCTCAGGCGGCCAGCCTATCCAGATTTCGTGCGATCTGATCGAGGGTGCATTGCGGGGTGCCAGGGCATATATCGAACGCACTAAGGCGGAAATCGCTGGTCTGCTGGTCAAGCCGCTCGATGACAAAGGGAGGATTGACGTTTTTTTCAACAAGACCACGCGCACAGGGCAAGTCACCACAATGGAGCGCGTTACCGTCCAGTTGAACGACAAAAATCAGGTCGTCTTGCGTGATTATCAGGATAAGGTGCTGAAAACGTACTCTGGATACAATGACCCGAAAAGCATTGATGATGCAGCCAGGATTCTCGCGGATCGCCGTATCGCCTTCCTTGAGAAGACCATCACGGATTCCGAAGAAAGCATTGTTTATCTGACCGACCGCCTGGATAACTGGAAGCCGTCAGAGCTGCGCCTGATCAGCGCAGCAGATACCGCCAAGGAAGCGCCAAAGGTTCACTTCGAGGCGAAGCGCTACGGCTACACCGCAACGATCTGCACACACTCAGCGATGGCCGCGCAAAAGTCATACGGAAAGGCTAAGACCACGGATCGTTCAAAAGTCACTTGCGCTGCTTGCATGAAGGAGCTGATCGCGCTTGATGAGCTGCCAGCAAAGAAGGCCGCAGAGAAGGAGAAAAACCGGGTAGCAGAAATTAAGTCGCTGGAAAAGGACATCAAGGAGCATCAGAAGTGGCTGAAAACTGATGACACCGATCCAATGAGGCAGCTAAGATTTACCGAAACTATCGTAATCCTGACAGCCAGGCTCAATGCGATCAAGGCACAATAACCAAGCCCGCCCGGTTCGCCGGGCATGAAATGGAGAATGAAATGAAAACACTGAAAATTCCCCTGGTCCGATTCGTTGGCAGACTCACCCCAGGCGGCGCAACCAACGAAGTCGCGATCCGCGAAGCTGATGGCAACTTTGTCTGCACTTTGGATGGCAACGGCAAGGACGGCAGCATAGCAAACGAAATCATCGCTGCTTGCAATGCACATGACGCTCTTGTTTCGGAACTCACCAAGGCCGAGCAGATCATTCTCGCGATGCTCAACGTAATGACGCTTGACCAGAAATCGCAGGTTGCGGCCAAGCTCAGCGCACAAGGCGTGTCCGATGAGGGGATGACTCGTTACCACGAACGCCGCGCCGCCCTGGCTAAAGCAGGCGCAGCATGAAGATCGAAAAATCCACCGTCACAAAGCTGGTCATCAGCGAAGCCAAGGCGCTCGATCCGATTACCGTCTATGCAGAGGATATCGGGCCGCGCCAGGGAAAGATCACCATCGAATGCTACGGCCAGTCGTGGTCGGCTTACTGGGGCGGCATAGGGGACGAGCCACTTGCGCATTTTTTTACCAGTGTGTCGGCTGATTACATCGCTAATTGCCTGCAGCGCGGCATCGATTCCACCGTATTCGATCCGGACGGCGTAAAGGATCACGCAAAAACGGAAATTATCAATCGGCGCAGGGCGCACGACCTAACCGTAGATGAGGCGCGCGAGAAGTACGATGAAATAAATGACGCAACCATTGAGGATGATCCTACGAGGCAGCCTGATCTGATGCAGAAAATTTACGGCGATGAATGGTGGTGTGGTCTGCCGCAAAAGCCGAACCCGGACTACGTGTACCTGTGCCGGATTATCTGCGCCGTGCAGGAGGCGCTACGTCCGGAAACCGTGGAACAAGTGGGGTAATAATTCACATAACCCTTGCTTTATGTTTTGTGAGCGCATACATTATAGGCATACCACAACGCAACCGGAGCTAACCATGCTGAACCTGAAATCGAACGCACCTGAAATCAAGTGGATCATCAAGAATGCGCCGATGAACGAATTCGCCGCATCGCTGGATCGTCAGCTTTTGAAAAAGGGTACGCTGTCGGACGGCCAGGTTGCCGCAGTTGTCCGGATTCTGGCCCGCCCGGTTGTTGCTCCGGTCGAGCTGACTGCGCTCAATGGCGTCGAGCAGGTTCAAATAGCATTTGCCAAGGCAGCCGAAAGCGGCCTCAAGCGTCCTAAGCTGCGCCTGGGTGACTTCCTGCTGAAGATGGCACCGGCTACCGGAAAGAACGCTGGCGCGATCTACGTGACCGAGGAAGGTCAGTATCTTGGCAAGGTTGCCGAGGGCATGTTTCACGGTACCCGCGATTGCAGCGATGCGCAGCGCACCGCGATTGTTGCTGTTTGCGGCGATCCGATGAAAGCCGCGGTTGCCTATGGACAGCAAACCGGGCGCTGTGCCTGCTGCGGGTTGGAGCTGACCAATGCAGAATCGATCGAACTTGGCATCGGGCCAATTTGCCGTGCAAAATACTTCGGAATGTAATCATGCAGGACAATCTTTAATCAACCAGGAGAGAACAATGAACACATTTTTAAGGCACAAATCTGTCGAGGAAATCAAAGCGCAATGCGAAGCGCAAGGTTTGACTCTCAGCACCGAGAAATACGACCAGGGCGGCGACCATATCAAAATTTCTTCTTCTGACGGCGAGGCGAAGGCGGAAGTTTTGTTTTCCGTGTTTAACGGTCGCTTCTTTGGCACTACCGACAAAGGGCAACAATTTTCGTCTGATGAAAAATTGGACGGAACCCCTTGGTTTGACGCGCTTCTTGAGTTCTTTTACGTTCGCAAAACTGACTAGCCATCGCAAGGGGAAATACATGGAAGTTGAACAAATGCTTGTTGACTTGGTGAAGGAGCGCGATTCCCTCGAAAAAGACAGCGATGATGCCAAGGCAATCGTTGAAAAACTTCGCCTGATCGGACAAACCGCATCTTTCTTCGGCGGCTATGACGCCATGAAAAAGCTGCACGATGCAGCCGAGGCGCTTGTTGGCTTCGATAACAGTGTTGGCTATACCCTGAACTACGCATGGGATGGCATCGGTGGATGGTGGGCTTGATTATGGGAACGCCAGAACACATCATGAAGCGCCTACGCCAGCGCCGCGAGCTGGATGAGAACGATACCAGCGAGGATGCTGCAATTGGAGCCCTTTCGCCAATGGCAAAATTGCGCGAAGTATCCACATGGGAACTGGGTGATCCGTCATGGGCTGACCAGTTCATTACGTGGGCCAAGGATTGCGGCATTACACTTACTGATCCGAGAAATTAAAGGCACGTCATGAAATCCATCATTGACCAAATAACCGCGCAGCTGCGCTCTGCCGAGACAATCGGCACCGGAGGCGATACCGGCGCGTACATCGAGCTGCTTGACTGCGTGATTCAGGAGGCCCGGAACATGCGTATGGCGGCCATGCTTACCGAGTTCGGCAAGAAGATGAAACCGGCAGGCGATCCGGTAGCCGATCCGGACGCGCCCAGGCTGTTTGCGGTCGACCAGAAGGTTCGTACCAAGGACGGCTATATCGGCATGATCGCCGGGCATGACAAGACCGGCAAGGCCATCGTCAATGTCGTGTGGCAGGCCTGCGAGTACCCGGAGGCGCATCTGACAGCGATTCCGGACAAATCCGTTTTAGATTCGATGAGAGGATGAAGTAATGCCACGAAAGCCGATTGATAAGAAACCAATGGAGCCAGCCGAGCGCCGCCGCAAGTCGGACGCGGCCAAGATCGAGCGCGGGGAACTGCGCCTGACGACTTGGATCAGCCCGGAAGCGGCCAAGGCGCTGCGTAAGATCACGCGCAATAGCGAAGCCAAGGGCGCGATTCAGGAGGCCGTCAATAACGCTCTGGTGAGCTACGCGAGGGAGTGATCTATGAAAACATCTGAACTGACCGGCGCTCTGCTGGACTATTGGGTGGCCAAGGCAGAAGGTATTGATGCGCGCATTGAGCGTATGGGGCCAAGAAAGCGGTGCTTTGTTAGTCTGCCAAAAAGGTCTGAATTTCTGTTCGATGTGTCAGCCAATTGGGCACAGGGCGGGCCGATCATCGAGCGCGAGAAGATCGAGATTGAGTTCCATTGCGAGGCGAAAATTTGGGAGGCTACTTGTTGGGGGACCGAAGATACAAATGATGGTGGTGGATGGGACAAATCCGCTCTTATCGCCGCCATGCGCGCCTACGTCGCCAGCAAGTATGGAAACATCGTTGGGAGTGACACATGAACGACAAGGATTTGATCGATTTTGCAGCCAAGGCTGCTGGTATTGAATACGAAGTGCTTGAGTGCGGCGCTGTCTATATGCACCAGCCGGAACATCGAGAGTGGAATCCACTTACGGACGATGGCGACGCGTTTCGGCTGGCCGTGAAGCTCAGAATCAAAATTCAGATGCATGATGCTTACTATCCATACGTCTCTACTGAAACTCCCGGCGTTTATTACGTCGAAGACATTCTGAAGAATAATGGTGATTATTACGCCGCCACTCGCCGCGCCATCACCCGCGTTGCTGCCGAGATTGGATCAAAAGCATGAAGTCCGCAATGACAGGTACCACCGGCATGTCCGGCGAGCCGTTCACCCATGAGGGGTTCATGCGCGTCATAGCCGCGATAGACGCCGAGAACGCTAGGCAGGAGACGGTGCTGCAGGAGCTATTCGCCAAGCACGGCTTTGACATTACCGTAGGGGATGTGATGTTCGTGCCGAAAGGCTCAAACCTGCACATCCCGCCGAAATACGAGAATCAGGTGCGCGAGCATTCTCTTTTCAACGGCCCTTTTTTCATGAAAAACGCTGGCGGCATCTTATTTTAAGGATGATGATGACTACTGCATTAGAAATTCTGGCAGCTAAAAAGAGCGCCGCATGGCAGAAATGGCGAAGCACAGCTCCACAGACTGATGAATCGAAAGACGCTTGGATGGCGTTTGTAACCGCTTTCCGTGAATGGAAGGCGGCAACGTCATAATCAAGGCGTCCAAGGCTTAAGATCATGCAGCTCGTCGCGCGGCGCGATCACCCATTTCGGCGTGTATGGGTAGATATTGACCGCGCTCGATGTCCCGACGATTTCAAATCCGATCAGCACACCGCCGCCCGGCATAGCGCCAACAAGGTCGTTCTTCTTCACCGCGAACGTGCCAACGGTTACGGGCTCGATCTGCGCTTCCTGCATCGGACCGTCTGCGATCACCGCATCGCCCTTGTCATCCAGCACTTCACCCTCAAACCGGCTGGTAATCAGAATCCGCGCTGCGCCAAGCGGCTGATACTCGAAATCGGGCTCATCTTCAGGGGCCAGCACTCCCAAGCCGCCCAAGGTCGGAAGGCCGCCCATCGCCCCGTCTGACGTGCGCAGCAATACCTTGCGGTACACCATGCAGTCCATCGAGTTCGGATGTTTCATTGTCACCGCCCGCTGTGCGGAATTGATGGCGACTGGCACGGTATTAATCATTTTGCGGCACCTACAATCTGGTTGAATTGAATCTGTGTAATCGCGCCGAGCGCCAGCAGAGAGCGCGCATGCCGCTCAACCTGCCGCATTGCTGCGGTCGGCTTGGCCAGCTCTACCGCCGTTTTTTTCATGTCTGTCTTGGCCTTGCGGATCGCCGCTGCCTGCTTCTTTTCATCGCTGGTCTTCAGGTTGGTACTCGATGCCCGCTTGCTATGCTGCGCATCAGCCATTTTGCGCAGCTCTGCGACCTTCGTTTTCTCAACCCTGATCTGGCTCTTGTCGAGTACGTCGCGCGCCTTCAGCACCGAACTGGCGATTTTCAGCTGTACCGCCGTGTCCTTCAGGATCACATGCATGGTGCGCAGGACATGCTTGCAGGCCACGCCCTTGAGCTTTGGATTGCGGATTTTCGGGAACCCGGTTTCGTTACGCCCGGCATTGTACTTGCCGATGGTCGCGATATAGCGGTACCAGAACGTATGCCGCCCGCAATCGCAATCGAACGTGAGCCGCCCGCTTGTCACCAGCTTGCCGAGCTTTTTTTGATCGTTAGGCGATGCCCCGACCGCCGCATCGAAGTCAAGGAAGTCAACATGGACATGATGCCGTGCTACATCCGAGTCCGGCCCGGCATTCGTGATGAAATGCACCTTGCCGCCCAGGATCGACGCCGGTATCGCCATGCGGATCTGCTTGTTCGCGCGCTCCTTATCTACCGGCAGCGCCAGGTCGATAACATGCTGTGCGGTAATGCCGCCCTTAAATTTCTTCTTTAGGCGCGCGACATTGGCCTGAAACGCCCGGATATCGTCATGCGTGATATCGCGAATCTGGCCGCGCAGGGTCGTTTTGAGAAGCTGCCCGGCGTCATACTCGCCAGATACCTCATTCGGTTTGAGGATGGTCGTAGCGGCCTGCCGTCGCGCCAGATCGAACGCTGCGGCGTCAGCCGCCTCACGCTTGGCCGATCCTAGCCGGGAGGTCGCCGTCTCAATTAAGCGAGTCGTAAGCGAGTTGTTCGGCATCGGTCAAATATCCTGTTTGTCGTTTGATGAGCTGAAGCTGCCCGTAGGTCGGCAACACCAGGCGCTGTTCGTCAAGCGATTGCTCCAGGGTATCCATGCCAGCTGCCGCAAAGATCGCCATGAATTCGGAGCGGTCGCCGTACACTCGTTCGGCAATCAGCGTGATATCGGTGCGCTCATCTGGCATCGTGAAATACCGGAGCGCGTCAGCCCAGTCCGGCGTCTGCACGGAAAAGGCACGGATGGCCCTGACATAGTTGGCGGTAGCGGTTGGCGTGTACATTACTTGAGCGCGTCCAATGCCTGCTCGCGAGTGATGCCGAGCCGGTATGTCATCAGCATGTTGGCAGCGCTGTCCAGCGTGATCCCTTTGACTTCAATCTGCCGCTTGTACGCCAACACTTCCTCACGCATGCGAAAGCGCCTGGAAATGCCATAGGCGATGATCCAGAACGGCGTAATCCAGCTCTGGCGCTTGTAATGCACCAGCTCATGCTCGATCAGGCCGACATCATTGCGCGATTCAGGCAGCACAAAGATAAACGGCCAGGCCGAGAACGCCGCGAAGCCTTTAAATATCAGTTTTGTCGATACGATCATATTCCCGCCGATTTTTTGCAGTGATCCGGGTCGAAGCGGTCAAGCAAGCGGCATAGGATGCACCATGATCGCCGTCCTTCCAATCTGCCACGGTTGGCCCGGCTACTGATGGTTTCTTTGTCGTCGCCACCGGTCGATGCATTCCCTACGCGGTCATAGGCTTTAGCGAGACGCCAGGCGCGCGGGCTGCCGACGAGGATAGCGGCCAGCATCCAGACCGATGAAACGACATGGGCAAACTGACACAGTACAAAGATGGCGAGCATGGATAGGCGGCTCATAGCACCAATCCAGACGCATATTAAGCAATTCCGGGAAGCCCGCAGCAAGCGCCTGATCGATGCAACGACATTCGCAAACTGACACTGCATAAAGATGCTGAGTAGGGATAGTCGATTCATGTATTTTCACAGTCAATCGTATTAAGCCGCTTACTGAGCATGTTTGGAAGTCCTGAAGCAAGAGCCAAAACACGCTGGCTTGCCTCGTTCGCATTTACCATTTCATTGCGAAACGACTCTACTGCTGCGGCAGTGCTGCGCTGCTGCTGAGAGTTTTCAATCAACAGAATAGGCAACCAAGGAATTGAACACTTCTTTTCGTCGGTAGGCTCGCCCGTATTAGGATTGGTTCCTGCTAATTTCACCAGCCAGGCGCACACGTGAAGGGCTCCATCCTTGATTTCCTCGCATTTAGAACCGAGGGGGCAGGTTATTACTGTCTTAACTTCCACTTGTAGCCTCCGCTGGTAATACGTCAGTAGCAGGTAGCGCCGGAACCGGCTCTACCATCCAAGACATCGACACGTTACGGACAATCCAGCCAGCGCCATCCCATGCAGCCTCTTTATCCACCGGCAGATTCATCGGGGGAACCTGTAGAGTCGTGCGCGGGGGAAGGTGAATTTCCTTTTTATCGAGATTGTTATCGAATGCGTATTCACCAATGTACGACTGGTCATCGCCATATTGGTAGCCAGTGATTGACTCTGCCATTTTATGAACCCTTAATTTTTGGAGCAAATAATCATGTTGTTGTAACGTGGCGTCCAGCTTGTTTGCGACGATCCGTTATCGGTTGATCCGCTGTGGGTATGGTTTGCTGAAACGCCCGCAGTCCAAATGCCGGTAGCCGACGCGATATTGGCGGTAGGGTTGGATGCCCCTAGAAAACGGGATACACCAACAGCAACTGCCCCTGTAGCGGTATTGCCGCCGATATTGTTGTCCAAATACGTACTATGGTTATGGCCTGGGTCGCCAATCGCATGCGAGTGATCTGCACTCACATAGCCCGTTGTAAATCCGTGGGTATGCGAAGGGACGACATTGTTTAACGATGGATCATGCACACCACCGGTTCCGCCACCGGCACCATTGACGACGCGCAGCATACGATTGTTTGTCGAGTCATCATTGACCTGTGTATATCCGGTCGGCGCGGCAGCCTGGGGGAATACCATCCGGGTGCCGGTATCGAACTTGCGTTCTTTCCCGGCCAGGGCCGTTGTCATCGTTGCGGCGAAGTTGGCGTCATCACCAAGCGCGTCAGCAAGCTCTTTCAGGGTATCGAGCGCGCCGGGCGAGGAATTGACCAGCGCGGCGATCTGCGCAGCCACCCACGGCTCAAACGCAAAGTTCCCAAGGTCGCCTGCCCCGATGGTCGCCTTGAGCTTCGTGGGGTCGGTCGAGGATTTCCCGATATTGACAACAGTTGTTAATTGGCCGATACCGCCGCCTTGATGCACATAGGCGGCATCGCCTTCAGCGGGTGTCAAATACTGCGGGTGCGGATCAACTTTGGCTTCATGCTGCAGGATGAACGCAGCAAGGCCAACGCCCGTCGCATCGACCGTGATCGTCACTGAACTGGCAGGGAGAATCGACACATCGAGCGTATAGGCCAGCGGAACATCAAACGCTGGCGACTTAATGAATAAGGGGTCGGTCGGCTGGCTCCAAACCGCAAACAGCGTGGTACCGGCATAAAATCCGATTTCCCCGACAGCTACGTTTGCGAGTGAATGGCCGTTCGGGTCAGTATCGGTAATGGTCAGTCCGACCTGTACCTGCCGTGGTGACGGATTGGTGCCGCTGGTGATGGGGAAGCGCGCGACTTCGGCTGTAAGCGCCGTTTGCGTCGCTTGTCCGCTGCCATTGACAGCCGGAGTATATTTCCCTGTTCCAAGGGCGACATGCGTGAGCTGGATCGAGAATCCCATCTGTGCAGGACTCGGGAATAGCGCAAGCCCGGCAGCGGTAATTTTCGGATTGAGCGTTGGTGTTGGCATCGTGACCTCAGTTTCGGATGCCTTATTTTGCCGTCAGCCTTCAATTACCCTTGCCGGGCTTTTCCTATCGGTTAGATCGTTGCGAACATTTCTGCCAGCTCAGCCGAGAAGTCCGTTACCGACTGCGCCTTATATGCATTTTCAGCCGCCTCGATCAGCGCCAGGACTGCCACGTTGCCATTGGTAACGTCCGGCGATAACCGGTACTTTGTGCCATGCTCATCCAGCCCCTGCGCCTCGATCTTATGCGCCGGATCATGCTTGCTCATAGACTGCAGAAGCTCAACCATGCCGGTTGCCTGCGCCCGGAAGAACAGCCGGATAGCATTCTGAATCTTTTCCTCAGTGAACATGCTATCGCGCCGTTCCGAGCGCGGATCGTTCGATACGACGATGACGCCTTCGGTACGTTCGCCCATCGGCAACTCTTTGGCCACGATGAACAGCCCGCTATCGGTATCGAGAGCGCCGAGCAGGCTGATGGCTTTGCCCTGGTACCCGCTGATTTCTGCTTGGATGCGTACTGAACTCATGGGATAAAGCTCACTGTAGGTTTGCCGTTCACATCCAGTTCGGCCATCGAATTGACTTTCACTATGGCGTCTGATGAATGCGCCTGCAGAACGACTGGATAGCCTGCTGGTGCTGGTTTGCCGTCATTGGCCTCACCTGCCTTCGGAGACTGGAATAGCGGGATAGCGGCCCGTAAATTGATGTCCACGGTCAGAATAGTGATGTTTTTCTGTTCCTCCTTGGCATCCATCGCGCCGAGGTCGATCTGTTCCAGCACTGCAGGGAAATCATGCGGTAGATCAGCGTGCATGTGGCGATGCGTGAAGCGTCGACCGCCCGAACCGTTGGCCCACACATGGAATTGCATCGCCAGGCTATGCGCGGTATGGCCCTCAGCTGCGATGATGACCACTTGCGTCCGATACTCGTTAGCCGACAGCCGCACCTTGAAATCGCGCCCATACGGATCATCCGGGTTGACCACATCGATAGCAGTACCAATCGCAGCGCCCCAGTCGATCATCGACGGGTTAAAGTCCTTGGACATGGCAACCAGCATCACCGGCAGGAAAGGGGATTCGCCAGGGCCGCCCGCATTGTCGTTCTTGCGCCATTCCGACAGCATATCCTGCACGCTATCGATCATCCGGCCCGGTACCCATGCAATCGACTTGGGCAGGCCGCGCGCGATGTATTCCGTCATCGACGGGGTGTCTGCGACCAGCTGCGCATAGAACTGCGCCATGTAATTGCCGAAGCCAATTTCTAACGGGGTGCGCAGGCTCATTTTGGAATCCCGTAATGCCGTTCAACCTGATCGAGAAGTGCCGCTTCGCCGCCGTCTTTATCGTCAGGCAGCTTATCCAGCCCGGCCAGCTGCGCGGTTTTGAACATGCCCGCATTCTTGGCGAATGCCGCAGTCGGAGCCTTGGCAACCATGAACGGGCCGTGAGCGCTCTCTACGCTATCGAGTACCGTCTTGCCGCGTGACAGTATCGACAGCAATTCCTCGTTTTCTTCCTGCAGCTGCTGCAGCGTTTGCATTGCCAACGTATGATCGTTTTGCAGGCTGTCATACAGCACACACATGGCCGCATTGTTCTGGTTGAAGTCCTGCATCACGAAATCGAAGATCGTCCCTTCATTGTCGCCAACGCTATCGAACGCATAACCGCGGTTGGTCGTGTAGTTCGGCTCCAACACGTAATCGAACCCGGCAAACTTGGTCGCCACATCCATATTGCTGCGCGGGACCGCATGTATTGCGCTGGAAAAGCCGCCCGCCTTGCTATTGTGCAGGCGCGAGGCAATCTTTCCCGCCGCCGTATCAAGGAACTCGGTTTCATGCTCGATATTGCCGTCTGCATCAGCATGCAGGTAGGTTGTCACGATAGCGGGCTCGATGTTGATCGTTTTGCCGTCTACGATGGCTGTTTCAGGAGGGATCAGGCCGAATTTCATGCGCTGCCAGTGACCGTAATAGCCGACCATATCGCGATTCTTGACGCGCTCCTGAATCTCAGGCGAGTTCACCAGGGCACACAGCGCGCGCAGGTCGAAGCGTCGATCCTTGCCGCGATGCTCACGCCCGCGTTGCTGTACGTTGTAACTGATGCGGTTCGTTTTCTGTCCCATTTCCTTGCCTCTTTAAAATAGTGTGCCGATAGCGGTGAAGGGCATGCAGCCGATAGCGCCGTTTGCCAGCGCCAGGCCGCCGTTACTGCCGCTATTGTCTAAAATGGTACCGAGCTTGAATTCCAGCAGTAAGCGCGCTGCCAGCGTCGAGCGGAACGCCTTGGCAATCTCTACCAGGCCAAGGCCATTATCGGCAGTGACGGGCAGCGTAATCCGCACCCGGCCCGTCAGAAAGTACGTTGCCGGATCGCCATTTGGTATCGCGCCGACCGGGTAGGCGCTTGCGGTAGCAATCGGCTGCCAGAGCGGTTCGACTAACCAGATGTTCGGCCAGATGGATTGCAGGTACTTTTTAACAAACAGCATGCCGCGCCGTGGGTTGCGCGAACGTTCAGCCTTCATCAAGAACTGCATACGCGTCGAACTACGCCGCACCATCGCAATGCCGTCAGCCTTCAAGCTGCTCGCCATCAGATCATCATCGCCAAGATGCGCCATGCCATACAGGTTTAAGCGGCGCTCGTTGGGGCGAATCATGTTTTCAAATACAGTCAGGAATACCGCCTTCAGCTCGCTTTCGAGCTGGTCGTACTCAAAACTGTTCACCAGGGGGAGCAGGGCGGGCGGATCTATCGGCGTCAGGTTAGACATGGCTTAGTGGCTGAACATTCCAGAGTTGTACGTTGATTGCGTGACCGTGATAGTCATGGACGCATCCGACACGTAGCGATAGTGTTCCGGCTTCAGCGCTGGCGACGGGGCCGGGATCGTTACCTGAAAATCGCTGCTGCTATCCTGCAGCGCCGTGATGCCCGTCTTCAGCGCGTCATAGATGCGCTTGGAATTCGGTATCATCATGCCGCTCTTGCTGGCATCGGAATCGCGCCCGTAGAGGCCCGTCAGGATTGCATTGATCTTGCTGGCAACGTCAGCCGGATCATGTACAACCGACACTTGCGCCAAGACCGTAATCGGCACCTGTACCTCTATGGGCGTCACGTAGTTGATGTAATACGAGTCGTCGGCAGCCTTGATAACATTGCTGATCGCACTCTGTAACCATCCGGTTGTCGCGCCGTCCATCAAGGCCGACACAAATAGCCGGTTGATGTTGTTGACCGACGCGCCGCGTACCGATTCCTCGATTTGCTCATTCCAGACCGACAGGAAGCGCAGCGGAAAGACATTCCGGCGCACCAAGAAATCGAAGTTGCCGAGATAGACCGCCGACGAATCATAGGTACTCGGGTAACTCGACCACTCGCGCAAGGTCTGAATATCGATAGGGTTCGCACCTGGGAAGATCACTGAAGCCAGCGTGATTTGGGCGAGCTGGTCCACCGACAGGGTTGCCGTTTCAAATGTGAAGGCCGTATTCGTCGGGAGATTGGATTGACCGCCTGTTTCCTCGATAATGAAATCGATGTTTGTGCCATTGGCAGGCTGCACCCCGAACGTATCCTTCCAGCCGAACTTAGCGAATAACGTGCGGTATTCGTTTGTTTCCAGAGCGAAGCCGACTTGCCCGCTCAGCAAATTGGAGAATTCCGGCGTGTACGGGTATTGCACCCCGGCGATTGACACAATGACGCCACTGATAATCTGCTCAGAGTCGGTCGACACCGGTATCGGCACCGCATAGAAAGGCACCGAATTAGCAACCGTGTGCGTGAACGTGCGCGTCGTCATCTGCTTGGCTGTGACCGTGCCAGTCGCACCAGGGGCGATAGTTGCGCCGGTTTCTGCTACATAGACGCGCCCTTGCTCGCCAATGAGGCGGCGACCAATGACAACAGTAAGCGGGTTCACCGTATCAGTGTTCAGGACGGAGAGCGTCACGCGCGCAGGCCTGGCAAACGGCAGGATGCCCTTCATGGTTGCATCGGCCAGGACGGTCGTATCGCGCGCCTTGATGAACGGCTCCATGCTTTCCGTATCGACTTGCTGCGAAACCATCGTCAACATGGTTGCCATCGCATTCATTTGCGCCAGCAAGCGCGGATCACCGGCTTGGTAATACTGTGCGGCCAGCGGTTGATTCGATATCTCCGCTGCAATCGCCGTCAGAAAATCATCACGCGTATACGACATTAACTATTGCTCCCTAGCGCGACCAGTTCCCCGGATGCGTCGATGTAGATGGTGCGCTTGTCCGGGCCTTCATCGACCGCGAACATATTGAGCGCATTCGGCGGCAGGACACCGACCAGCGGCACGTCCACGCGCAGCTTAGTGAGCAGGGAATCAGCCAGGCCGGTTTTCAGCGGCGTTTGCAGCATGGCGTGAATGTCCGAACCGTAGCCGCTGCCCAGGTAGCCGTTCGGCGGGGTAGCGATCCAGTGCGAAATCATGCCCTGCAAGTCGGTAGCGGTAATTGTGTCCATGCAGGGATGTTAGCGGGCGCGTCATATAGGCAAGGTGGGCGTTTTCCTACACAAATATAAGCAAATCTATTTAAATATAGACATACCTATTGCTATGCTTGCATAGAGCATGTACATTCCTATTGTCAACTTTTCAAAGGGAGGGGCAGCAAATGGCGTCCGGTCGATCAATCTCGAAGCAGTACAAATGCGGCGATTGCCACGAAATCCACGATTCTGACTATGAAGCGCGCGAATGCTGCCCTGTGCGGATTACGGAGGTCTATGTCTGCCCGGTATGTGCTGACGATCACTCGTGCGAGCGCTATGCACTCAATTGCTGCCCTGATCCAGAGGTCGCTCAAGAAAACGAAGACAGTCCAGTGGCGCAACCACGCGGGCTAACAGGCCTTGAGCTTGAAGCGCTTGGCCAACAGCGCTTATTCCAATAACAGCAGGAGAGGTAATAAGTGTCAGGCCGCAAATCATCCGAAGTACGCAATGCCGTCGCCCTGGTCATATCCGGCCAGTTCAAAACAGTCTACGCAGCCGCCAAGCATTACTGCGTATCGCAATCATCGATTCACCGCGATCCGGCAATCATTGCCTGGAAAGCGGAACAAAAGAAAAAGGAGGGAAGCAACAAATGAACACTTTTACCACCGGCTGCCCGGTAGTCGATAAGACGCAAGAAACCTTCGTGCAGCATGTCAGTGTCGGCGGCGAGCGTCAGCGCATCGAGTTCACCAAAGAAATTACGTGGCTTCAGAAATCGGAATCAAATCTGCAATACATGCATGGCGGCAAAGTTCTGGTGAGTGGCAGTAGTCACACCGATTTCTACGGCTACCTGACATCGATGCACGACTTCGCACTGGAGGCAACGGCAGCAAGGTACAGCATCACGCAGGATATCTCGCTTGAGCTGGTCATATTGACGACCGTTTTCAAAACACCGGCAACGCAAACGCTTGAAACGATCCAGTACAACAGCAACAAAGATCCGCGATACAAGTCGAAGTACGCCCATGTCCCCGACGAATGGCGCAAGGAAGCCGATTCCGAGTGGAACCCCGGCGAAAAGATTTACCCGCGCGTTGAACGCATCGAATTGGTGTCCGGCATCGTTTGGACCAGCAAGAACACGCCTGAGCAGAATGAAGCGCTGGCTATCGAGTTCAAACAGAAATGGGCAGTCAATCATGAATGACGACAACCTGCTACTGCGCGAAGATGGGTACCCGCATTTGCCGGGTAACACACCGCCGACCGTCGAAGCCGCACCGACCGAGCCGCAAGACAAGTGCCGGTACTGCGGCAAGGTTCAAGCCGTCAGCGCGATGGTGAACCGCCAGATCACCGACCGCGCCCGCGCTGCCTACACGCGCCGTCCGATCATCCGGCATACCACTCTACCTTTCTGTAACACAAAATGCAGCAGCAACTACCAAATGGGGTGCGAAGGATGAACATTGCAGAACAGAAGGCCGCGCCAGTTGCGGCAGATACCGAACAGATGTTTATCCTGCTTGATAAGGCGGCATCGCTGATGACTGAAGCCTGTTTCAGCGAAGACGGCATCGATTCCGATCAGGCGCTTGATTGCGTAGCCGCGATCCGTGGGCAGTTTTCGGACATAGGCCGGACCACGATCGAACACGATTATGACCGTTTGATGGAGCTAATCAGCAAAGCCGGGGGGGTACAGGAAGATGACGAGTTCAGCCCGACCGATGTACTCAAGGAGCTATCCTCCCGACCGAAAACAGCTGATGAAGACGCTGCTGTAATCAACAAGTTATCCACACTTCTCGCCAATATCACTCTTACGCTCAAGGGTGATGAGCTGCTAGTCAAAGAAAACTTTAACTCCAACGATTTGCTTTGCCTGGCGCACGCCAAGATGCTGGAAATTGATCTGCTGAATATGCAGGTAGCGGAGTTGAGCGAAAAACTAGCGCAACAGCCAGGGCTGCATGTGACAAGTTTTCAGCGAGAGAAAGCGCGTGATGCCGTTGCCGAGGCGATAGGAGGCCAGGCATTTGATTGCGGCAGGGCATGGAGCGCATGGACCTATAGAACGATGAGCGAAGATGATTTCTCCCTCATTGCTGAAGACAGCGAACGCGTTGCCGAGATAACAGAAGCAGCTATCACAGCCCTCATAGAACCGGCACCAGCCAAGGAGCAAGCAGCATGACAACCAAGACAATCACGTTTGATCCGGAGATTTACGCCCTGGTGCCGAGAAAGTTGACGTCTACTGCGCATCACAATATGGGAGACTTGTTGATGCGCGGATTAACACGCAATCACGGTCCACAGCTTATGACCGACATGATGCTTGCCTCAGCGCCCGACGTCCTGCCGGGTGTCGTTGAGCATAGCGGAGAGCCGAAGGCTTACCTTCTTCTGGATCAAGGTTGCCGTGCGCCAGATGATTGCGAAGACTACGAGCGGGTTGAATTGGTGATTGATATATCCGCCAACGATTTGCAGGAGTTCCAAGCTGCTGGCCGCGCAACTCCGCTATTCACCCATGCCGCGCCAGTCGCCAAGACACCGGACCTGATTGATATTGGCAGCATGGAATATCAGGGCCGCACCGTCACAGATTGGGTAATCCGCTCCAAGGCCGACGCTGCAGCGATGGGCAAGATCAATGCCATTCGCCACGATATCGTCCGCAAACAGAACATATCCTGGTCTGCGCACATCTACCCGCTTGTGGAGGCGCTTAACGCCGCTGGCTATGCAGGCGTCGTCTATGCAAGCGTGAGCGAGATGACCCCACAAAAACAACAAACAACTATGGGGCATCCATGACCGCGCTCACACTGGCAAAAGGCGCTCCGCTGACACAAGCGACATTCGCTGACTTCGTGCAACGCCTCAAGCACGACTGCGAAGGCGCTGGCGTAGAGGATCATTGCACTGCTGACGCCATTTTCATCGTCCAGGCGCGGAGCATCGTCAGCGGATTTGATCCGGATTACACCGATCAACTTCTGGTCTATTGCGATGATTCTAAGTGGTTCTCTCCAAAGGAGTACTGGGATTATCTTGATGAAGACGGGCAAGCCAACCTTAATCAACGGGCCAAGCGAGCTGGCTTTGAAAAGAAGTTCCTTGAAATTGAAGAATTCCGTCAATGGGAACTTCTTGGCGCACTGCAAGACCACGGCGTAACAGGATGGTGCGACCGATGGGAATATGTCTGCGCGCACTTCACCAAGGATGCAGCCGAGGCATTCGTCAGGCGTAAAAGGCACGACTACCCGGACGGCATTCGCGTCTATGTCGATGCGCAGATCTATTCATGGGAGTACAACGCGATCAAGGAAGCGCTGATGCGCGGCCAGCTCGTGCTGGCTGATGAGAAAGTCGGTGCGGCATGAGCGCCGGACACCTGACCCCACATCAAGCACGGTGGAACCGCAAGGTAGCCGCTGAGTTCAAGTCCCGCCACCGTAAATGGCCGTTGGGTACCCTGGTGCTGGTGAATACACCCTCTGGCTACATGCAGGGCCGCGTGTTCAAGCACTGGCGCAAAGACGAAGTGGCGGCGGGCTGTTCCATTGAATTCGAGAGGGTTGTGGATATGGGCGATGCCAACGGCTCGCGGTACTGCCACATATTCCCGTTTCGCAGCTTGCGGAAAGCGCCTCCAATGAAAGAGTGCGAGGAATGCGGCGGTTCCGGGGAGACTATGCGCATGGTGTGCTATGGCGGTTCTCCCTATGAGAAAAACGAAACCTGTGAAAATTGCAACGGCGATGGTGAGGTCGAAGAATGACCCTAAAAATCACGCCAGCTATGCGGGATTGGTGCCGCCGTTTGAGCGCTCCTGACATGTACAAATTGATACGGCAAAACAGGCATTCTCTTGGTGCGATCTGCAGCGGCAGGGCATCACACAGCAACCCAACATGGCCTACCGTTGACAAATTGGAAGAGGCTGGACTTATCGAATGGGTTGCAAGACCGCTAGATTGTGTGTTTCGTTTTGAAGCGCAACTGACAGTTGCTGGTAAGACAGCCGCCGAGCCGAAGAAGAAAGGCGGCGTGTGATGGCATTTGAATACATCCTCAAATACTACGGCGTCCCGGCAGCGATTGGCCGTGGCGTGGTCGTGTATGGCAAGCCAGGCGTCATCGTGGGCGCTCGCGGTCAATATATCGAGGTAGTTCTCGACGGCCATAAGGCATCGCAACGAGGCAACTATCACCCGACATGCGAGGTTGTGTACGGTGAAATGCGGCCAGTGCCAAAGATGACGCGCTCGCAGCAGAACTACCAGCGGTTTCTTGATGCGGATTGTGGGTACTCGTTCGCTGAATACATGGGATTTAAAAAGGACAGAAATGCATACCAATATTGATGTTGAAGCAGAGCGGAAGCTGTTTGAGGCAGCACTGAAAAAACAATGCGTGCCACTCGCAATACCCAATTTGCGATTGACCGCGAACGGAAATTATTCGGGCGCATGGGAACAAGCTAATTGGGAAATTTGGCAGGATCGCGCCGCACTGAGCCAGCCAAAGCAAGAGCCGGTGGCGATAAAAGCTTTTGCGGATCACCTGGTCCGCCATGTCTGCGAAATGGAGTTGAGCGAATCTGATTTGGATGATGTGATTGTGGTCACGCCAGATGATTTGCGTAACGCAGTTATTGTTGAAATGCAGGAGTTCCAACTCTACGCCGCCCCACCAGCGACCGCACAGGCGGTGTCACACGATCCAGCTGCGGCAAGCCGTTTGCGCTCACTCTGCAGAACGTTGAATCTTGAATCCGCTGTACCTGCTGACGACACAACATTGATGGCTTGTCAGTTTGCTGTGTTCGGTCAGATGCGCAGAATGATTGAGAAATTAACGGCTGTTGCGGCAGGGTACACAAATCTCGCACAGCCGACGCCGCTGACCGACTCTCACATTGCGATGCTGGCCAGATCCAACAACATGCATACGCTCGGGTATTCGTGCGAACCGGAAGCCTATTGCCTGAAATTCGCGCGCGACATCGAGAAAGAACACGGCATCGCCGCAACCAAGGAGCCAAAATGAGAGCCCTTAAAACGCAAATTGGAAACTTCGGAGATTCAGGCGACGAGCAGTTAAAGCGACGACTGGAAGGCGTTCCACTCCCGAATTATGCGCAAGAGAGCGCCTCGGGTACTACGCCACTCTGCTGCAACCACGCTTGCAATCAAGGGCGTGATTGCCCGTTAAAGAGCGCCGCCACCAAGGAGCCGAAATGAGCGATGGCCAGCAAGGCCGCTTTGTTCTTGTGGAGTTAGATCACAGAACGGGCGGCCATCAACTTTACAGTTTCCCCGCAGAAAGCCACTCGGATTGCATATCGAAATGTCAAATGATGGGCCGCACCGAAGATCACAAAACTAGGCTTCTGCTCAAAGCGCATCAAACCAACGCACCGAAGGAGCCATCATGAGCAATAAATTACGTGAAGCACTGCACGCGATAATCAGCGTTGCATCGGGAGAGCACCAGGTTGCCGACGACGACACTGGCGGTATGCAGTGGATTGATAAGCATGCTCGCGCCGCCGTATCGCAAGAGAGCGCCGCGCCTACGCAGGATAGCCAGGAGGCGTTTGAGCAGTGGTGCATTGATAAGTTCGATCATCAACCAATAGGCTATGCGGGCGACGTACCTGCCTATGATCGCCTTCGCAATCCTTGGCATATGGCATGGCTTGGCTGGCAAGCCGCCCTTGCCGCCAACGCGCAACCAAATGAACCACAACATATTCCTGAAATTATTCCGCAGTCAGCAGTGCCAGTTGATCAGGTTCTTGATGAGTTGCGCAAAGAGCTTCCTGTCACCGAGCAGGAATGCCCGCGACACTGGGAGGCTTACCGGCAATCATGGGGATTGCGAAAGTACGTTGTGGAGTCCTGCATTCGACGTATTGAGAGCCTTGCCGCCACACCAAAACAAGGTCCAGGGGCGCAAGCGCAGCCAACGCCGCCAGCATCATGGGACCAGCGGGCGCTTGAATGCGCTATGTCAATGCCACAAAGCGCAGGATGGACTTCGCAGCAAATGGCGCAAGCCCAGTTTGCGATCTTGGAAGCGATGCGATGGGCATCGCCACCTACATCACGGAGTGGTCTTGCACCGTGGGAAGTGCCATTCATTTCGGGAATGGTTCTCTGTCCGACATGCGGCAACAAGCGATGCCCACATGCGACGGATCAGAAGTACGCATGCACCAATAGCAATGAGGTTGGTCAAGTTGGCAGTTCCTACGCTGACGCATTTAAATTTGAGCTGGATGCAAAGGAAAATTCCGCGATTGAAAAGCATTTCCCCAAGCCAACCATGTTTAGCCCCATTGAGCGCGATATGATGCTGCACGGCCTGCGTATCGGCAATGCAACTGGTGAAAAGACACCATCATGAGCAAGCAACTGACAGCAATGCTCACGCTAGAGGGCTTGAAGTTTGATCTTCGCAATGCGCGCGCGGCAGTCTTGGAATTACAGGCTGATAATTTGAAGCTGCGCACCGCAATAAAAACGGCGCTTTCGTGGGTAGAGATTGCGCATCGACCGCCCGTTAGCGATCAGCTTGAGTCCGGGCGAATGGTCTACATCCGATTGCATGCGCTGGCAGACTTGCGCGCTGCTATATTGGGCGATGCCGGAATTCCGGTAACGAACAAGGAAGACTACGTGATGCGCAAGGGACTGATTGAAGGGCTACGTAATATGGGCCTTACCACATGCATAGAGGCCGCTGACGCGCTTGAAAAACTACAAGCCGTGAATGTTGGTAAGTCACGCCTGATTACCGCGCAGCTGGCCTTGCGCGATGAGCGCGACCAGCGCATTCAGGAGCTGGAAAGCGATCTTGCCGCCGCCCTGGAGCTGAATGAATCCAATGCCGCAGAGATTAAGACCATGCGCGGGCTGCTTGAACTTGATCCTGAAAGTTAATTTCAGAAAGTCATTGCCTTTTATTTCGTGAGCGCATACATTAACGACATGGACAACAACCGAAAGCCGACCATGAAAGAACGACCAATGCTATTCCAGGGCGCGATGGTGCGCGCCATCCTTGACGGGAGTAAGACGCAAACGCGTCGGATCATCACTGGGCCGCGTTACCGCCTGAAAATCAATCCTCATCATACCGATGCATCGATCATTGCAACCGATGTCGAGTGCGTTGACGATGAATGGATTTTCCGTGGCGGCATACTGCAGATTGGCGGTGTTCGCTGCCCACATGGGAAGCCAGGCGACCGGCTGTGGGTGCGCGAGACATTCGCGCCGATCTATCCGCAAGACCCGACCTATAACAATGGCGAGCCGATTGAATACGATTACGCGGCGACCTACAAGCATGGGGACCGCCTGGGCGATTCTATCGGGATCAAAAAGGTTTGGAAGCCATCAATCCACATGCCGCGCGTGGCCAGCCGGATTAATCTGGAAATTACCGGCGTCAGGGTAGAGCGGTTGAAAGAATGCCGCGAGGCCGATGCGATGGCCGAGGGTATCGAATCCATGCACGGTGAATTTTGGCGCAACTACTGCGCTGATCCAGTACGACCTGTTACAACGTCTTTTGAGTGCCCAATCGACAGTTATAGCTCCCTTTGGGAATCGATCTACGGCCCTGGATCGTGGGCGGCCAATCCATTGGTGTGGGTATTGGAATGGAGGGTAGGGGGATGAGGCCTAACAAATGGTCATTGATCCTGACCGGCCAGAACACCGGCTGCATCGCCCCGTTTGGCGATCCGTGGGCGCATAGCCCGGCTCACTTCGAGCGCGTCAATATCATGGAGATACCGGCAGACGGCGATATGTCTACGGCATCGACGCATGCGCCGGATGTGTCCACGAAACCGGCAGCCGTGAATATGTTCGATGATCTGGATGAGCGGTTGACCGTGGCCGACTATCAATACGTGCTGAAAAGGCAAAATGAGTTGGTGCGTAAGCTCGATGTCCTGCTCAATGGGGACGCCAGAGAAGTGAACGCGGACCTATCCGAAATCGTTTCGCAGATCGAGCGCGAAGGGATCAGGGGCAGGGGATTCATACCAGTGCAGGCCGGATTATTCTAAGTACCAGTCGGCACCATATAATGCCAAAAACACCAGCGATATAAGGAAAACGACATGCCGCACTATCGCGCCGATATTGACCAGCAGGGGACGATTATCAAAATTGGTATTTACGAGGCAGTTGATTTAAAAGCCGCCGAGAAACTTTTTGCAACTGTCGTTTGGCAAGGTGCCAAGTTTGTACGTGCATTCGAAGTTGACTCGCGAGAGGTTGCACGGATCAAGAACTGGAAGTTTAGGCCAGAGCAAATGGCTCTACCAGGAATTTAAAGGAAATCTCATGTTCACAATCACATTCACAGACGGCGAACTCTACGAACTGGGTGACGCTGTTTCGTCAGAGCTTGAAGCGATTATCAAAAATAATGACCCGGACAACAACGAAGCCAAGTACGGCAGCGCAAGCAATCTTCTGGCGATCATTCGCAAGATTTGGATAGCCAGATCGCCTGACAACTTGCCGGATTGGTTGCCAAAGATGGAGGCCAAGGTTGCGGCCCTTCGCGCCGGGAAGATCAGCGATCATAAAGCTGCTGCAGCCGTCGCCAAGTTCAAGTCCGGTGAAGCCGCACTCTGCGCGGACAAGGCCGGTAAAGCTGCTCTCAAGTTCAAGGTGGATGAGCAGGCCGACAAGGACGGCATCCGGGGGTTCAAGCCATCCGAGATGAAGGGAATTAAGTTGATGATCCCGGACGACGCAAAGCATTTCACCATCAGCGCCGACATTAGAATCGCCAATGCACCATGCACCCGCCATACAAAAGTCATCGACCGCGCGACCGCTGAAATTCTTTTGGCTATTGACGGCGTAGACAAGCAGTGGATGAAGATTGTTGATCTGCTGCTAGAAAAGCCCGTTGACGAATATACCGCTGAGAATCCAAGCCTGACAGTGGGAGAAATGACAACGACCCGACCTGAAGGGCTGCTTGACTTCAGTGAATACCGGCTGGAGAAGCGCAAGAATTACTGGGGAATACACCGCAAGGGATGGAATCGATGAATGAAAACTATGCCCCGCCAAAAGAACCAAGCCTGTACGAGCAGACCGAAGACGAGCTTGGCGACCTGATGGGATGGAAATACTCGGTAGAACCGGAGAGAGGGGGCCATTGGCTTATCGGTGGCAGCCATGTCGGCAAGCGTCCGAAGTGGTGCCACAATCCACGAGATTCGTTTCAGCTGATGGTATGGCGAGGAATCAGTGTTCGCTTTGAGCGGGATAGCGTCATTGCACAAAGCAACGCGTCAAAGATACAAGTCTTTTATTCAGAGCATGCGGATATGCAAAAGGCCACCATGTATGCGGTCGCGATAGCCTCAATTGACGCGATTAAATTTGACCGCCCGCAATAAAAAAGCCCCGGATTGGCATTTGGCCGTCCGGGGCGAACCTTGCGCTTGCGGCGCAAAGGGAGACTCTGTTAATCAGGTGCTTCTGTGAATGTCACATAATAGTTCTTACCCGGCTTGAAGAAATCTAGAGCTGGCATTCCATCCGAGATATTCATCCAGCAGGCTCCGCTTGGTGTCGCGTCAGTGAAAGCCTTGTTCTCGCCAGTCATGCTGCACACTGCGCCGAGTTCAACTTTGTGTTGCTTGAAGGTTGGTGAGTAGGTCTTTGTTTCGACCGAGTTGACCTTCATTTTCGCTACGACTTGCATAGTATTCACCTATAAGAATGCCCCATCGGGCGGTTGCATGGCTTTGTCTTACAGTCTTGCACCACAAATTGGTTGACGGTCCGCTATGCAGGGAGTCGATAAAGACCTTTCGCCCTCACAGGAAGAAACTAGGGGTCGCAGTGGATATCCCTAGCCGAGCTATTGCGCCGCGTGACTATGCAGGGAGCAGGCCATCAGGTAAGCGGGCTGGTTTTCGCGGTTAAGGATTTACGCCTTTGCTCTTTCGAGGTAGGGACTCCAAGTACCGGCCAGCCTGCTTACCTGATAGCGCCAGGGCTTACCCCGGCAGCTACATTCGACAGAATCAGGTAATCATTTTTTGTGTGTGGCTTCGACCCTCGGCCTCAGTTTCTGCCTGGGTGCCGATCTGCTTCAGGGCCGGGAGTGGATGCACAACTGCGACGACTAGCGCGCCATCGATCCGCATTCGCTCAGGTTCAATGGTCACGCGGGCCTGCACATGCATGGCAGGAGCTGCGACGACGACCGCTACGGGCGATCCGCTATGGTCATGCTGCGCTGGTACCGAGAACCCCTGCAGCGCGGTACCAGATTGCTTGAAATTGTCTGCCGCCGATACGCTCGCACTGAACGCAATGGCAATGCAGGCAATCACCGAAAACATAAACTTCGACTTCCTCATTTTTACTCCTATGGTTGATGGGACTACGGGTAGAACTCTTTAAATCATTACTGCCTGACTACTGGCGCAGCCCGTTGAGCTTAACGACCGCCCAAATGGCACCATGCAGCATCTCGCCAACCAACCAGAAAAACAGGCCAATCACCGTCAACGTGATCTGATACGCGAGCCCAATAATCACTGCAAAAACAATGAGGGCCAGCAGAGCGCTAACCGGGCTTGCCTTGCATGCTGCGACAAATTCAGACATCGCGTTGTCCTGTAGAACTACGTTAATCAGAGCCACCGTGAAGACGGCAATCATGGAGCTATCTTTGAACCATTGCCATTGCCAGCGGATCGCGGCACAGCAGCGGCGCTTGAAATAGGGCGTCATTCAGATGTCTTCGAGAAAGACAGGTCTTTGGAAGTGATAATTGCCCTCACACCTTCCGGCAACACTTCCTTGATGTGTCCAACAAGGTAATCTAGCTGCGCGCGAGGTGCGCCGATTGGAACGCTTACAGTCAATATGTCGCCTGGCTTCAATTCCAGCTTGGCGATTTCAATGGGTAGTTCAGTTACGGTCATTGTGTTATCCTGAGAGAAATGTTGTCATTTATTTAACATAACGCAAATTATGCGAAGTTCGCATAACCTTTGTTTGAGGGGGTTGCGCGAATCCGTCCTACCGGGATCAGCTCCAGCTTCGCGCCCGGTATCATGGAGTTCCCAACCGTGTGCAGTGACTTTAAAACCTGATGCCAGGTGCGGCAGCCTGCCTTTTCCTAAACTATTTTTATTTCCCTATTGCTTTATGTTTCGTGAGCGCATACATTATCGGTATGGGCATCGCACACGCGCGGCCAACCACCCGAAAGCACCAGATGGCATCCAAGACAAGCGAGAATGAAGTCGTTGAAATCGCAGCAGCGCGCCGCGCCGTCATCGCTGAAGCGCTGGCACATGACGATGCGTTCCAACTCGCCATGATTGCCGAAGACAATGCAGGTACCGTCCACGGCCCGCAGGTAATCGCCACGGCTTCAGATGAGTGGATAGCCTGCTGGTACGGGACGCTCGCATTTTGCCTTTCCTCCCCTGTCGATTTCCCTGTGTCGCAGGAAGTGATCGACTGGTACGCGGCGCGCGGCATCAAAGCATAATCTCCACCCATCGCCCGGTGCGCCGGGCATCACCTGCGGAGAAAATCATGGCAACCTTCAAAGTCACAATGTCCGACCCTTCAAGTGAAGACCTGACGACTTGCACTTTTGACCGTTATGGCATCACAGTTGAAGCTTCCGACGTTCTTACCGCTCAGGCTGTTGCATTGGAGAAATTGCAAGAAGGTGGATTCGCAAAACTCGCTTTCGTTACCAAAGTCACCCGCATCACTGACTAACCCACTCGCCCGGTTCGCCGGGCATGTCCTAATTCCTACGGAGAACGCAACATGGGCGACAAGATCAAGGCATATGCCGAAGCAAACAAAATCCTGAAGGCAGCAGGCTTATCAACACTGGGCGACACATACGATGCGTTGCGCATTGCGAGCCGGGCATTGATAGCGATCCAATTGAAGGCCGGTGAACCTGCGAGTCCTGCCACACAATCGGCATGCCAAAAAATCGCCAGTGACGCGATGTCCGAATTGATTACCCAAGGGGATGCCTCTAACGCCAATGCGGTGCCTGACGAGTACCGCGAGTTCGTAGAAGCTATCGCTGATGGGTATAGCTACACGCACATTCAGACACAAGAGACTCATTGCATGGGTTGCAACTGTTCAATTGACGATAACGAGCCGCACAAATCCGACTGCATTACGCTTCGGGCGAAAGCATTTCTCACCACCACCAAGGAAGCAGCATGAAAATCAAGATCAGCAAGAAAATGGCAACACTCATTCCAGCAGACTCACCAGGGGGCGCGGCGATCAACGAAAAGATAGGCGATGAGATTGACGCCGGTCACAATGACAAAGCCGGTGCAGTCACCATCGAAGCGAGAGAATCCGATATCGCCTTCCTGCGCGGCCTGGCCGGTGAACGCGTGGTTATTCTTGATGGGCTGCTGAAGGCGGCAACGAGCGCTGAAGAACAAAAGCCGCACTTTGGGGAACATAGCGCATGGCGCGCGCTGCTGCGCCAGATCGATCCTGTAACGGCATAGTCCGCATGTACGGAATCGAGCGGTTCCGTACAGTTACCTATTGCACTGTACGGAACTAGGCTTGACACGTTTCGTACATGCCTCATAATCCGTACATCTATTTCGTACTAAATTAAAGGTGAATCACCATGTTGAAGGTCGTGCAAACAGTAAGCACCTGTCGTGAGTGTCCAAACCGACGATATGGTAGCGGCGGTCGATATGACTGCATAAAAGCTGGCGATGCACCGCTTATTGCAAGCGAATCGATCCCGGCATGGTGCCCTCTTCCAAATGACGCTGCGCCAATTGCAGCAAGGGCAAACCGAGCCGTCGAAGATGCGCGAGAGGTACTTTCCGTAGCGATCAAAGAGTCCATCACAGCATCCCCGGAACGACTGCGCGAATTAATCCTGCTGGCGTCCGCGCAATTGAAAGCGCAGCATGAATAAAGTGGAGTGGAAACGGCAAATCCTCGCGATCTTAGCAAGCAAGGTACGAGACATGATTGTGGAAGACCGTATGAACATGTCCGACGCCGATGAATGCCGTGTCAACGAGGCCAAAGATGAGCTTATGGCTGAATTCGAGCGGCGTTCAAAGTTGATAGGCCCAAGATAAAAAGGAATGACCATGCCACGCGTTTTCGCATACTGCCGCGTTTCAACCGCAGACCAGACCACACAGAATCAGCACATGGAAATCCAGGCAGCCGGATTTGCCATCGAGCCGCGTCGCCTCATCGAAGAAACCATCAGCGGATCAGTAGCGGCCAAAGAGCGGCCCGGCTTCATGAAGCTGCTTGAGCGCTTGGAGCATGGCGACGTGCTGGTAGTGACAAAGCTCGACCGGCTTGGCCGTAATGCGATGGACGTCAGGTCGACCGTCGAACAGCTCGCGGGCTCAGGTGTGCGTGTGCATTGTCTCGCCCTGGGCGGCGTTGACCTTACCAGTCCTGCCGGGAAAATGACCATGCAAGTTATCGCAGCGGTTGCGGAATTTGAGCGTGACTTGCTGATTGAACGAACACAAGCCGGGCTCATGCGCGCAAGAGCTGACGGCAAGCGCTTTGGCAGGCCACCAGCTCTTAGCGCTGACGAGCGGTCGGTAGTGACCGAACTACTCGCAGCCGGTGTGAGCGTTTCGGAGTTGGCGCGCGACTTCAAAACGACCCGGCAAACGATTATGCGGACAAGGGATGCAGCCCTGAAACTATCTGCTTGCACTCAATAGCCTGCGCCTCTCGCACCTTCAGCGCCGCGATACAGAGCGCCATCGCCGGGGATAGCTTGTTACCGCTTTGGCACATCCATTTATTGCGGTCAGCAACCGGCCACCACTTGATTGCCATGCAGGTGAACGTCCCGCCATCCGGCCCGCTTCCATAGCCGGTCAATTCATAATCCTTGCCGGGCGGGATCAACAGCAGCGCATCCTCGAATGATGCCGTGAATTTGGGCGTATGGGCGTCCAGCCAAGGCCGATGCGCGATGAATGCCGCCTGATAGCCATTCTGGTCCCAATGCTCACGGAACGCCCGCAAATCCTTGCTGTAGTCATGCTGTACGGCCTGCGCGATCAGGTAATCCAGCTCGCGATCCGGTACCGTTGCGGCTTCTAGTTTCTCGATTGCAGCTGCGATTGTCATGCTTTTCTCCATTGGTTAAATTACGCTGTTGCCATACCCAGTTCTGCGAGTAGTTTCTGTCTTGCTAAATCCTTGCTACTGCCAGCCATCGCCATTTCCTCGCCGGACAGGTTGTAATGGGCATCCTCAAGAAATGAGAACGACAGCGAATCCCATATGTCGGGCGATGGGATGCCGTCTTTCTTCATGTCTTCTTTCTTCGCGATGTAGCGCCTGGCCTTGTCGTCATAGTGGTATGGAATGCGGGAACCCTCTCGCACCATCTGTTTGACGAACGCAAGGTCGATACCCTCATCAACCCCAAAGCGCCCTTCCTGCACGGCCCGCGACAGCCCGCAAATGGCCTGGGCGCGCTGGTTGACGTAGCGATCCTTGTATTCTTTCTTGAAGTTGGGCGATCCCCAGTACACCTTTTTGAAGTTGGTAAAGTCGTCCTTTTCAAGCTGTTTGCAGACGCCGAGGCCAATGCCGCCAGCATCGATCAACACAGTAGAATTGTTGCGCTTACCTGCCTCGATGATGATTTCGCCATGCAAATCTGAAACGTCTTGCGAGTTTGAGCAGATTGGTACCTTGACCAGTTGCGCCCGGCGCGCATCATGGCCATATTCGCCATTGCCTGTAACCTTCAGCGCCAGTACGACAGTCTTATCCCGATAGCCGCCGCCACCAACGTCAACCGGGATCAGCCAGCCGAAATTCTCATCGTCCCTGATGACTGTCAATCCTATGCATGCCTCAATCGCCCTCGGGCCGATCAGGTACTTGCTCGACTCCTGCGGGAACCGGCCTTGCACCTTGATTTCATATTCCTCATTGGTGTACTGCTTTTTCTTTTCCGAAATGAAAGCCGCCGAAACAATTGGCGATTCCTCCGAATTGAAAACGAGGTTGTTCCATACACCACCATCATCCATCGACAGGGTGTGATGCGTATCGTAGAAAAACCCGGATGACCGCGTAGGCTGCGATGTCAGCACCATGCGGTTACGCTCATCGGTCAGCGCGCCAGTAATGACGGAAAAGTTAGGGTCCGGGATGCCAGACGCCTCATCGGCCAGCCAGAGCAGCCAATCCCGGTGTGAACCAGCGAGGTTTTCCGGCGATCCGCGCGGCGCGGTCTTTGCAACCACCCACCACGACAGCTTGAAGCCTTTGACATAGACGCGCTGTGTCTCGATGGTGTAGTAGTCCCATATCCACCCCTGCTGCCCGGTCTGAATCTTGGTGGACAGGTCGGCAAACTCTTTCCAGACGCCATCATGGACGGTCGTGAGCTTCGGCGCGGTCAGGAACGTGTTCGAGTTGTAGTAGCACAGCATATGCCACATGCTGATGATCGCGAGGCCGCTGGTTTTTCCCGTCCCATGACCAGATGATGCCGATGTACGCGAACCGGGAAGGCTAACGCTATCGAACAGCTCGATCTGCTGCCATGTCGGATCAAGCCCGCATACCTCGATGGCAAAGCGGGTGCAGTCGAACGCATAGCGCGCTACGAAATCCGGATAGCGCTCATCGTCCTGCAGCGTCTTTTTGGGTGCTTTGGTTGCCACCCCTTACCCTTTGTCTTCCACTGCAAATTGTTTGCGGCGCTCGATCATTTCTAGCCGCTTTTGCTTGGCGTTCTCGATGCCGCGCTGGTAGGTATCGTTCAATGTCTCGACAATGGCCATGTTGACGGTCGCCTCAATGGTCTGTTCAATCGAGTCTTTCCAGCCAGCGAGATTCTTCGCCCCAAGTGTCGCGAACCGGCCTTCATACAGCCCGGCCAAGCCGCCCTCGATCAGCAAAGCCGCCTGTAAATCGCGGGCGCGCGTGTAGACGTAAGAAAATTCCGGGCGTCGAAGGGTGCCGTCATTGTCCTTTGCGGTCGCCCAATCATGCAAAGTTTCCCTTGTGATACCTATCTTGGAAGCGAACCGTTCAAGCGTCGGAAACTTATTCACGACCACTCTTTGCTCTGTTCTGGTTGCGCCCTTCCCGTCCGACACTTCGACTTCCTCTACTCTTTCCACCTCGATATCAAAGTAGGCAATCATCATGGGTATGAACTCATCGCGGTATTCACTTGGTCGACCACGCTGGCGAGCGTCAACCAATTGCCAGGCAGGATCGGCAGGCTTCACTGGTGTGGCCGTCTTAGGCTGCTTCGGTGCTGCAGGTTGATGCTGCTCGCCTGTAGTGATCGATATGACCTTGCCCTTCCCTTCCTTGGCTGGTGGCTGTGCTGGCGTAACCTTTTGCGTAACTTGCGTAACCTGATTTTGCGTAACCTGCGTAACTTTTATTGGTTGCGTAACTTTTGATGTACTGCCGCCCTTTACCCATCCATGAGCTGATGCCATCTTGCTTACAGCGGGGCGGCTGACGCCTATCTCGATTGCCAGCCATTCAAAGCCCGGTCGCGGGTCTGATTCCCATCGCGCGCGCGCCTCTGCCCATTGATCCTTTGTAAGCTTTGCCATTCATCAACCCTCAAGATTCAGGTCGCGTTGGGTGAATCGCTCCATCAGGTACGGGATCGCCTCAATCTTCCCCTGCTTCAGTTCCCCAAAGTAGGTATCTATTGCCTTGAAGCGCCTTAGCTTATCGCGCAAGGGCTCAGTGGCTTTCATAGCGCTGCTTAGGGCGGCGATCAATGGCGCACCTCCCCGGATATCATCAAAGTCGAATTTGTCGCGCATAACGGTCAGGGCATCGTTTACGCGACCAACTGCGTCACATACGCGCTGGTAGTCTTCGGCCAGCGGCTGCGTCTGGTTGGTGTACTGGATCATCACAGTGGCGAACCCGGCAGCCACCCCGCCTAAAATTTCCTCGGTGCCGCGCATCAGCGCGTATTGCTGGCTTACCTTTGAATCGAACTCCATGTGCGGCGATAGCCCTAGTAGGAAGTCCGTTGAGCATGCATAGGCTTTGCCTGCCTGCCGTAGAAACTGGTGATCCCTCGGTATTGGGCGCTCTCCCGATTCGATCAGGCTTATCTGTGTGCTGTTCTTGTAGCCGAACCGTTCTGCCGCCTCTACTGCGGTCAACCCTTGCGTGACACGCGCCACGATCAGGTTATAGCGCAGTGTTTCTAGGTCTTCCGGCAAATTCTTGTTGCGCACGAAGCGCTTCAATGCCTGCTTCACTATCTGGTCGCGCTGCGTATCTGTCATCATGCTCTTACCCGCTTTCATAGAACGAACCCCATTATTTGATTGACCGTGTTATCCAAGTCCTGCCGGGAATAATTTCTCAATACTTTCTCCAACAACACATTCGCCACTTGGCTGTACAGCCGTTCAAACGATTCTTGGCTCATCCTGGCGAAGCTGATGCTCTTTGCCCGCAACCTGACAATGCCCCTGATCGTCGTCGTCATCGTGTAGAAGCCTGCAGCGATGATGCAATCCTCTCGGAACTGCTCGACATCCTTCTGCACTGGGAACCCCTTGTATTCGGCCATCGGAGTCTCGAAAGCCTCATAGCCAACACGTAGCAGCGCAAAGAATTTCTTGTGGAACAGGTAATTGCGCATCTGAGCGACGTTGCAGCGGATGACTGCCCCTACCTTGAACCGCGTAATCTTTTCGGCCTCAATGTCGTCCTGCGGGTACAGGAACCCTTGCGGCGCTTTGATGAGTAGGATTTCCATTACTTCCGCGATTCCCGAATCAAGATGCCATGCACGGTCATCATCAAGTGCTTCTTGATGCGGTAAGCAGCGGTTTTCATCGTCGGGGCGCTCTTGAAGTCTTCCACTACCAGGCTACCGGCCTCGATGTAGGTGAAATCGGCCTTGTAGCGCAGCGCAGGCTTCTTCCGCGCCTCGCCTATCTCACATGCCGGGGCCAGCTCGAAATAGACGCCCTGCTGCAGATCAGAGATATGCCCGCCCTGTTGCAGCATGCACAGCTCGTTGTAGCGCTTCTGCTCGCCGGTACTATCGAAGGTGACACCGCCTGCCGTCACCTTGGCGTTGCCGTACTTCGCTTTCTTTGGTGCGTTGGGCGCGGCGAACGTTACCGGCTTCACCTTGCCGCGATTAGCCAGGTGTGCAGCCAGTTGCGCGTCACTCCATCGAGCAGCCTTAGCCATGCGCTACTTCCTCAGCAGGCGAAACAAATTTATAGTCGTCAATAATCATGTTCAGCATCGGGTTATCCGCATACAGCGGGTTCTCCCGCACACGCC
>NZ_JBYMEG010000002.1:0-30782 GCF_057787885.1 Glaciimonas sp. OK215 | reverse complement strand
ACAGCATCACCTTGCTCCAGATCCAGAAACCTCTGTATTTCACCGATTGACTTCTCTTCCACAAACCAATACGGTAAAGGATCTCTTGATTTTCTAAAATCTGAAATTAAATGCATAAGAATGTTTTCGGATGATGCAATACCTTCATTAGGTCCTGAAGAACGTAACACTTTGGTTATGTACCCTATAGGATTTTCGATATCTCTTCTATCCTGTATTTTCTCTAATAGGTCAATAACAGTTGCTTGTCCATATTTCCCCCATGATCCAATCACTTCATCGGACAACTGGATTCCTAATGTTTTCCCTAGCTTTCTGACGCTTTTTGAAAAGCTATTTGACAACTTAAATTCTTCAAGATTACTTTCAAAAATATCTAGTTCTTCTATCTTAGGTTGTTTTGCAGACTTTATTAGAAATTTTACTTTTTCAACTTTACGTCCTTTTTTCGCAACTTCTATTTCAAAAGAAATATCCGTTTTCTTCATAAGTTCCTTTTGGGCCGGTAAAAGTACACGTTGTTTAAAGTTTCCATAAGCAGGATAGACATCTTCAGCGCCAAGCATCTTCCGTAAATCTGAAAGAAAAAACGTCCTCTCCTGAAACCTTTCGTATTGTTTTAACAATTCATAGATCCTAATAGCATAAGAACTTTTGAGTTTAACGACATTTTCAAGCTTATAACTCGTAAATTCTTTTTTTAATTCTAATAGGTATGGACGTAAGAAAGGATCAAATCGAACGTCTATGGTACCTTCAGACTCGTTATAAGCAACAAAACTTAACCAGGATACCTGGATGACCTTCTTATCAATACGGACCTCAAACACCTTTTGCATAAGTTCCTTAGTAATTTGCCTTAACTCTGTATATTTAGGCGTGCCGTTTAAGCCTAATAATCGATTAAACTCCTTAATAGGTAATGTATATGATTTAAAATCCGAATCCTCGGGATGAATATTGCTGGCCAAACAAAGAATAATCTTTTGCTCAACCACACCGAGTTTATAATTTGCTTCGATTAAAATATTAGATTTAGTCACAAGTTGATTGGTTTGATTTTCCATAATCGATGTAGACATTAAAAAATTCCCCCTTTGGGTTCATTTGATTATGCCAAATTTTTAACTATAACAAAAGTTTTTTCTTGTTATAGTTGGCACCATTTTTGTTATAGTTGGCACCATTTTTGTTATAGTTAAGGCACCATTTTTGTTATAGTTGGCACCATTTTTGTTATAGTTGGCACCATTTTTGTTATAGTTGGCACCATTTTTGTTATAGTTAGGTCCGTCAAACCCAGTCATACCAAGGGTTTCGAAGGGGCTGAAAACAAGAATAAAACAAGAATAAAACAAGATAAAACAAAAAACAGTAAAACAACAACAACAAAATGTGATTGCTATCCGAATACAAAAATTACATAAAATACAAAAAAAGGGTTTATGTGTCAAATAGGAGTATCGATGGAATATTCATCCAGTTCTAAAAAGATGATCTGAAAATAGCTAATGAAGAATGAGCCTATTCATTTGGAAAATTTCAAAGCACTAATATCTTTTTTTCTATTGACTCCTTAAAAAAAAGATATTAATATATTAATTCCCGTTACTTTAAGGGATTTTAACAAAAAAAAGTTTCATTTTAATTTCTTCGTAGAAGTTGACAAAGACGAATGTATTTGATAATATGAATCTTGTCGCTGATACGAAATAAATTATTTCGGAAAATCATTTGACAATCTGAGAACAAGATGGTAAACTATCATTCTGTCTCAAATTAATAGTTCTTTGAAAACTAAACAAAGCAGAAACGTCAACGTTTTAATTTAAGTGAGTACACACTATAAAAACAATGAGCAAGTCAAACACTTTTTGGAGAGTTTGATCCTGGCTCAGGACGAACGCTGGCGGCGTGCCTAATACATGCAAGTCGAGCGAATGATTGGGAGCTTGCTCCCATGATTTAGCGGCGGACGGGTGAGTAACACGTGGGCAACCTACCTGTAAGACTGGGATAACTTCGGGAAACCGGAGCTAATACCGGATAATTTCTTTTCTCGCATGAGAGAAGATGGAAAGACGGTTTCGGCTGTCACTTACAGATGGGCCCGCGGCGCATTAGCTAGTTGGTGAGGTAATGGCTCACCAAGGCCACGATGCGTAGCCGACCTGAGAGGGTGATCGGCCACACTGGGACTGAGACACGGCCCAGACTCCTACGGGAGGCAGCAGTAGGGAATCTTCCGCAATGGACGAAAGTCTGACGGAGCAACGCCGCGTGAGCGAAGAAGGCCTTCGGGTCGTAAAGCTCTGTTGTTAGGGAAGAACAAGTACCAGAGTAACTGCTGGTACCTTGACGGTACCTAACCAGAAAGCCACGGCTAACTACGTGCCAGCAGCCGCGGTAATACGTAGGTGGCAAGCGTTGTCCGGAATTATTGGGCGTAAAGCGCGCGCAGGTGGTTCCTTAAGTCTGATGTGAAAGCCCACGGCTCAACCGTGGAGGGTCATTGGAAACTGGGGAACTTGAGTGCAGAAGAGGAAAGTGGAATTCCACGTGTAGCGGTGAAATGCGTAGAGATGTGGAGGAACACCAGTGGCGAAGGCGACTTTCTGGTCTGTAACTGACACTGAGGCGCGAAAGCGTGGGGAGCGAACAGGATTAGATACCCTGGTAGTCCACGCCGTAAACGATGAGTGCTAAGTGTTAGAGGGTTTCCGCCCTTTAGTGCTGCAGCTAACGCATTAAGCACTCCGCCTGGGGAGTACGGCCGCAAGGCTGAAACTCAAAGGAATTGACGGGGGCCCGCACAAGCGGTGGAGCATGTGGTTTAATTCGAAGCAACGCGAAGAACCTTACCAGGTCTTGACATCCTTTTGCCCTCCCTAGAGATAGGGACTTCCCTTCGGGGACAAAAGTGACAGGTGGTGCATGGTTGTCGTCAGCTCGTGTCGTGAGATGTTGGGTTAAGTCCCGCAACGAGCGCAACCCTTGATCTTAGTTGCCAGCATTTAGTTGGGCACTCTAAGGTGACTGCCGGTGACAAACCGGAGGAAGGTGGGGATGACGTCAAATCATCATGCCCCTTATGACCTGGGCTACACACGTGCTACAATGGATGGTACAAAGAGCTGCGAACCCGCGAGGGTAAGCGAATCTCATAAAGCCATTCTCAGTTCGGATTGTAGGCTGCAACTCGCCTACATGAAGCCGGAATCGCTAGTAATCGTGGATCAGCATGCCACGGTGAATACGTTCCCGGGCCTTGTACACACCGCCCGTCACACCACGAGAGTTTGTAACACCCGAAGTCGGTGAGGTAACCGCAAGGAGCCAGCCGCCTAAGGTGGGACAGATGATTGGGGTGAAGTCGTAACAAGGTAGCCGTATCGGAAGGTGCGGCTGGATCACCTCCTTTCTAAGGATGAAATGAAGTACTAGATACTTCAATAAATGGACGTTTCTGCCTTTGTTTAGTTTTGAGAGAATTATCTCTCTACACTTTGTTCCTTGAAAACTAGATAACAAATAACAAGACATCATTGAAATAGTAAGTTCTTTTTTTAATTAACTTCGGTTAAGTTAGAAAGGGCGCACGGTGGATGCCTTGGCACTAGGAGCCGATGAAGGACGGGACTAACACCGATATGCTTCGGGGAGCTGTAAGTAAGCTTTGATCCGGAGATTTCCGAATGGGGAAACCCACTGTTCGTAATGGAACAGTATCTTTACCTGAATACATAGGGTACTGAAGGCAGACCCGGGGAACTGAAACATCTAAGTACCCGGAGGAAGAGAAAGCAAACGCGATTTCCTGAGTAGCGGCGAGCGAAACGGAAGATAGCCCAAACCAAGAGGCTTGCCTCTTGGGGTTGTAGGACACTCAACATGGAGTTACAAAGGAACGGGGTAAGTGAAGTGATCTGGAAAGATCCGTCAAAGAAGGTAAAAACCCTGTAGCTGAAACTTCGTTCCCTCCTGAGTGGATCCTGAGTACGGCGGGACACGAGAAATCCCGTCGGAAGCAGGGAGGACCATCTCCCAAGGCTAAATACTACCTAGTGACCGATAGTGAACCAGTACCGTGAGGGAAAGGTGAAAAGCACCCCGGAAGGGGAGTGAAATAGATCCTGAAACCGTGTGCCTACAAGTAGTTAGAGCCCGTTAATGGGTGATAGCGTGCCTTTTGTAGAATGAACCGGCGAGTTACGATTTCATGCAAGGTTAAGTTGATAAGACGGAGCCGCAGCGAAAGCGAGTCTGAATAGGGCGCATGAGTATGAGGTCGTAGACCCGAAACCAGGTGATCTACCCATGTCCAGGGTGAAGTTCAGGTAACACTGAATGGAGGCCCGAACCCACGTACGTTGAAAAGTGCGGGGATGAGGTGTGGGTAGCGGAGAAATTCCAATCGAACCTGGAGATAGCTGGTTCTCTCCGAAATAGCTTTAGGGCTAGCCTCGAGATGAGAGTATTGGAGGTAGAGCACTGATTGGACTAGGGGCCCCCAACGGGTTACCGAATTCAGTCAAACTCCGAATGCCAAATACTTATTCTCGGGAGTCAGACTGCGAGTGATAAGATCCGTAGTCAAGAGGGAAACAGCCCAGACCACCAGCTAAGGTCCCCAAGTTTACGTTAAGTGGAAAAGGATGTGGAGTTGCTTAGACAACCAGGATGTTGGCTCAGAAGCAGCCATCATTTAAAGAGTGCGTAATAGCTCACTGGTCGAGTGACTCTGCGCCGAAAATGTACCGGGGCTAAACGTAACACCGAAGCTGTGGATGGATACCGTATGGTATCCGTGGTAGGAGAGCGTTCTAAGGGCGTTGAAGCTAGACCGGAAGGACTGGTGGAGCGCTTAGAAGTGAGAATGCCGGTATGAGTAGCGAAAGAAGGGTGAGAATCCCTTCCACCGAATGCCTAAGGTTTCCTGAGGAAGGCTCGTCCGCTCAGGGTTAGTCGGGACCTAAGCCGAGGCTGAAAAGCGTAGGCGATGGACAACAGGTTGATATTCCTGTACCACCTATACATCGTTTGAGCGATGGGGGGACGCAGAAGGATAGGGTAAGCGCGCTGTTGGATATGCGCGTCCAAGCAGTTAGGCCGGAAACGAGGAAAATCCCGTTTCCATTAAGGCGGAGCTGTGATGGCGAGGGAAATATAGTACCGAAGTTCCTGATTCCACGCTGCCAAGAAAAGCCTCTAGTGAGATGTAGGGTGCCCGTACCGCAAACCGACACAGGTAGGCGAGGAGAGAATCCTAAGGTGTGCGAGAGAACTCTCGTTAAGGAACTCGGCAAAATGACCCCGTAACTTCGGGAGAAGGGGTGCTTTTTAGGGTGAATAGCCCGGAAAAGCCGCAGTGAATAGGCCCAGGCGACTGTTTAGCAAAAACACAGGTCTCTGCGAAGCCGCAAGGCGAAGTATAGGGGCTGACGCCTGCCCGGTGCTGGAAGGTTAAGAGGAGAGGTTAGCCGCAAGGCGAAGCTTTGAATTGAAGCCCCAGTAAACGGCGGCCGTAACTATAACGGTCCTAAGGTAGCGAAATTCCTTGTCGGGTAAGTTCCGACCCGCACGAAAGGCGTAACGATCTGGGCACTGTCTCAACGAGAGACTCGGTGAAATTATAGTACCTGTGAAGATGCAGGTTACCCGCGACAGGACGGAAAGACCCCGTGGAGCTTTACTGCAGCCTGATATTGAATTTTGGTACAGCTTGTACAGGATAGGTAGGAGCCTGTGAAGCCGGAGCGCTAGCTTCGGTCGAGGCGTCGGTGGGATACTACCCTGGCTGTATTGAAATTCTAACCCGCGCCCCTTATCGGGGTGGGAGACAGTGTCAGGCGGGCAGTTTGACTGGGGCGGTCGCCTCCTAAAATGTAACGGAGGCGCCCAAAGGTTCCCTCAGAATGGTTGGAAATCATTCGTAGAGTGTAAAGGCACAAGGGAGCTTGACTGCGAGACCTACAAGTCGAGCAGGGACGAAAGTCGGGCTTAGTGATCCGGTGGTTCCGCATGGAAGGGCCATCGCTCAACGGATAAAAGCTACCCCGGGGATAACAGGCTTATCTCCCCCAAGAGTCCACATCGACGGGGAGGTTTGGCACCTCGATGTCGGCTCATCGCATCCTGGGGCTGTAGTCGGTCCCAAGGGTTGGGCTGTTCGCCCATTAAAGCGGTACGCGAGCTGGGTTCAGAACGTCGTGAGACAGTTCGGTCCCTATCCGTCGTGGGCGCAGGAAATTTGAGAGGAGCTGTCCTTAGTACGAGAGGACCGGGATGGACGCACCGCTGGTGTACCAGTTGTTCTGCCAAGAGCATCGCTGGGTAGCTACGTGCGGACGGGATAAATGCTGAAAGCATCTAAGCATGAAGCCCCCCTCAAGATGAGATTTCCCATAGCGTAAGCTAGTAAGATCCCTGAAAGATGATCAGGTTGATAGGTCAGAGGTGGAAGCGTGGCGACATGTGGAGCTGACTGATACTAATCGATCGAGGACTTAACCAATATATATTTTAATGATGATTCTTAGTTCTGTTATCTAGTTTTGAAGGAATAAACCTTCTAACTGAATTTAGTCTGGTAATGATGGCGAAGAGGTCACACCCGTTCCCATTCCGAACACGGAAGTTAAGCTCTTCAGCGCCGATGGTAGTTGGGGGTCTCCCCCTGTGAGAGTAGGACGTTGCCAGGCTAAGCCCCTAATTAGGGGCTATTCTTTTTTCTACAACTGTATGCGGCCCCTTGGTCAAGCGGTTAAGACACCGCCCTTTCACGGCGGTAACACGGGTTCGAATCCCGTAGGGGTCACCATATTGGAGGATTAGCTCAGCTGGGAGAGCATCTGCCTTACAAGCAGAGGGTCGGCGGTTCGATCCCGTCATCCTCCACCATTACCTATAGTGCCGGTGTAGCTCAACTGGTAGAGCAACTGACTTGTAATCAGTAGGTTGGGGGTTCAAGTCCTCTTGCCGGCACCAGGTTTTTTTTTGTTTTCGAGCCATTAGCTCAGTTGGTAGAGCATCTGACTTTTAATCAGAGGGTCGCAGGTTCGAATCCTGCATGGCTCACCATTTATCGCGGGTGTGGCGGAATTGGCAGACGCACCAGACTTAGGATCTGGCGCCGCGAGGCGTGGGGGTTCAAGTCCCTTCACCCGCATTATTTATTACGCGGAAGTAGTTCAGTGGTAGAATACAACCTTGCCAAGGTTGGGGTCGCGGGTTCGAATCCCGTCTTCCGCTCTACTTTTCGTAAGTGCCGGGGTGGCGGAACTGGCAGACGCACAGGACTTAAAATCCTGCGGTAGGTGACTACCGTACCGGTTCGATTCCGGTCCTCGGCACCATTTTATACGCGCCCGTAGCTCAATTGGATAGAGCGTCTGACTACGGATCAGAAGGTTATGGGTTCGACTCCTTTCGGGCGCGCCATATAGACGGGAAGTAGCTCAGCTTGGTAGAGCACTTGGTTTGGGACCAAGGGGTCGCAGGTTCGAATCCTGTCTTCCCGATTATCACCACTTTTTATAAATGGGGCCTTAGCTCAGCTGGGAGAGCGCCTGCCTTGCACGCAGGAGGTCAGCGGTTCGATCCCGCTAGGCTCCACCATTATTATGATTATTGTATACGCTTATTTATTTGGCGGCGTAGCTCAGCTGGCTAGAGCGTACGGTTCATACCCGTGAGGTCGGGGGTTCGATCCCCTCTGCCGCTACCAAATCATGAAGGATCTTTAGCTCAGCTGGTTAGAGCAGACGGCTCATAACCGTCTGGTCGTAGGTTCGAGTCCTACAAGATCCACCACTATTTATTCGGAGGTATACCCAAGTCCGGCTGAAGGGATCGGTCTTGAAAACCGACAGGGGAGTCAAATCCCGCGGGGGTTCGAATCCCTCTACCTCCTCCATTTTTTTTAAAAAAATCACACAATTCATATCGTCGCGGGGTGGAGCAGTCCGGTAGCTCGTCGGGCTCATAACCCGAAGGTCGCAGGTTCAAATCCTGTCCCCGCAATCTGGTCCGGTAGTTCAGTTGGTTAGAATGCCTGCCTGTCACGCAGGAGGTCGCGGGTTCGAGTCCCGTCCGGACCGCCATTTTTATTCTAGTAGAGTCACCTACTATTGATATACATTGTGTGGCTCAGTAGCTCAGTCGGTAGAGCAAAGGACTGAAAATCCTTGTGTCGGCGGTTCGATTCCGTCCTGAGCCATCATTAATTTAATCCTGGAGGGGTAGCGAAGTGGCTAAACGCGGCGGACTGTAAATCCGCTCCTTCGGGTTCGGCAGTTCGAATCTGCCCCCCTCCACCATTCCATTATTGTATCGTGTAACGATCAAATAGAGGCTTCAAAACCCTCGAAGTGGGTTGTGGCCCCTTTTTATATTATTGGGCTATAGCCAAGCGGTAAGGCAACGGATTTTGATTCCGTCATGCGAAGGTTCGAATCCTTCTAGCCCAGTCATGGCAGCATAGCCAAGTGGTAAGGCAGAGGTCTGCAAAACCTTTACCCCCGGTTCAAATCCGGGTGCTGCCTTAATCGTGCCGGTGTGGCGGAATTGGCAGACGCGCACGACTCAAAATCGTGTTCCTTTGGAGTGCCGGTTCGACCCCGGCCACCGGTATCCATGAAGCGATTCATACAGTGTCATATTTTGCGGGTGTAGTTTAGTGGTAAAACCTCAGCCTTCCAAGCTGATGATGAGAGTTCGATTCTCTTCACCCGCTCCAAAGAATGGGCCTATAGCTCAGCTGGTTAGAGCGCACGCCTGATAAGCGTGAGGTCGATGGTTCGAGTCCATTTAGGCCCACCATAATCCTATATTTTTGTTCCGCAGTAGCTCAGTGGTAGAGCATTCGGCTGTTAACCGAACGGTCGTAGGTTCGAGTCCTACCTGCGGAGCCATTTTTTTTATATGGGGAAGTACTCAAGAGGCTGAAGAGGCGCCCCTGCTAAGGGTGTAGGTCGGGTAACCGGCGCGAGGGTTCAAATCCCTCCTTCTCCGCCACACATAGGATGCGCCTTTAGCTCAGCAGGATAGAGCAACGGCCTTCTAAGCCGTCGGTCAGAGGTTCGAATCCTCTAAGGCGCGTAAAAACTAACCAATTAAGGTTAGTTTTTTTGTTTGGTTCATTTTTAAAGGCTCTAACTGTTTGTTTAAAGAAGAATCTATTAATTTATTATTGCTTTGAAAGTTTCATAGCGATATAATTGCTAATAATTACATATGGACGGAAAAAGAACCTCAACTGTTTAAGTGGTGTTGGAGCACCCTTAAACCGTTCCCCCTAACTCCCTAGGGAAAACACTTGTCGAAGTTCTTTGTACTAACATAAAGTTATACGACTATTTTAGTGTATAATCCTGTTAGTTTCAAGGAAAAATGTTGTTTATTTCTATGAACACGTTAAAGGCACTGTTTCCCTTAAGTTTATATAGGGAAACAGTGCCTTTTTTTTGTTCCTAGAAGGGAAATAAACAATGACTATTTTCGTAGAGACCTCACAATTCAATCAAATGATTTCTTACAGGCCTTATGCAGAAACGAAAAATCAAAAGAAGAAAGTAAAGTATAAGCTACTGGACTCTATTAAAGAAAAGATAGGAGACAGATGGAGTCTATTTAAAGAGGGTACTCGACAAGCATTTGATATGATTTGCTTTTTCAGTGCGGAATCAGGTTTCTTTTACGCTGGAGACCAGTACCTTGCAGATCGTCATTCTATTAGTGATCGAACCATAAGGAATAGATTCAAGGAATTAGAAGAACTAGGACAGGTTGTAAAATTACATAGACGATCTAAGAGATGTAACGGGAAAGGGAAACCCGTGTATCTATTTGTTAATCATCCATACTTTACATATTGGGTTCATTTATTGGGGTTAAATTTAGAAGATTTCCATACAGATTTCCATACAGAAAATGCTGAAACCCCTTGCGACAGTAAGGGAAAACACACTAAAAATGTCTCTACCTATTCTTTACCTTTAAAACAAGAAAGTAATATATATATAAGCAATAATCAAGTTATACAAGCTGTCTATAATCGAGTCAATGACGCTATAAAAGACGGAACCACGATAAAATTCCTATCTAGTTATGTGGATCGTATCTTTAGATCCTTAGAGAAACAAGCTTTATATGCTGAAAACATGCGCTTCCTTGCTAAGAGGAAACAACGTGAAAAAAAAGCTCGTGAATTTTTTAATAAACCTAAAGAAGTCCCTTTTTATAACTGGTTAGAAGAGTAAGTAGAACGTTAAAAAAAACTCAGAGAACCAGCTTATTTGGATATGTTTTTACCGTTTAAAAACCGCAAAACATACCGTAACGAAGATAGAACTCAGAGAGAAATCAATGTCTGTTTCAGTTGCGCTATTATTCTGCAGCAAATCCCTGTCTGTATAGTGGTTCGGCCGGCTCCTCCTTTTTTCGTAAACACCAGAAGACCTCGCCTATACTACGTAAACATAGCCGAGGTCTTCTGGTACTCTAAAGTTGTCGCCGGCCAAGGGTGAAGATGGACGAAGTAGCAAGTAGGTTTATGTATAAATGGAATGATTAGTTTGGGGAAGAGATTAAGGAATATGGATATAGTGGTTTAGAGATAAAAGATGTGAAACGAGTAAAAAGTACGAATAAAGTAAGATTTATAGGATGCTGTTTGCTGATTGATTTGTAGTGCTTTTTAGTTTCGAAGGGTTCCGAAAGGGGGCATTCGAAAAAATAGGGATTTTGTTTATGATTTATGAAGTGTGTTTTTAAAAACTCGTCGTACATGCTGTTTATTAGTCCTTCTAAGGCATTTTATCTTTTTTTGAGTAACAAAGTAAATGTGAATATTCCGGATGCTATAAACGGCCATTAAGGGGGCTTAAATGGCCTCTAAATGGTTCGGTTATTAGTCTCGAGTATCCTCTTTATGTCCCCATAGTGGGCTGATGTTGGACTGACGTTTTTTACTTAAAGTAATGTTCTTGCTGCACCAAAGTAAATAAAATTACATTAAGAAAATAAATTGAAAAATATTACTTATATATCTATAAAAGGGCTATGATCCACGCAAGGTTCGGGTAGTATTTTTTGAGCAACCCACTCAAAAAATCTCCACCCTATCCCCCTTGCATTCCGCATTATGGCAGGTGAGGACATGTCGCCAAGCCGAACATACTCAAAACGAGGATTCTCAGAATTCGGCTTGCTCTAACCATATTACCTGCCAAACCGCCTGTTCTTCCGTCTTTAAATTCCTCTTAAATGATATTTAAATAACGTAAAGTAGGGACTAGCCCCTCTTGCTAACGCAATTCACCCCAGCCAACCTCACACCTCAAAACAAGGGGGAATAAAACATATCAATCGTGCTGATAGGAGGACAATGATTCTTTTCCGCATTTTATAATGAAAAATCCTTTAACGTTTCGTCGATTTCTTCTTGCGTAATCCCGATATAACGTTTGGTGATCGATGGGGCAGAATGGTTAAAAATATTCTGCAGGAACGCTAGGTCTTTCGTTCTCCGATAATATGCATATCCAAAGGTTTTTCGCATCGTATGCGTACCGATATCGTCCCGACCAAGCACATTTCCCGCCTTGACAAGCACCCTGTAAGCTTGGGTAGGAGTAATCGATCCATTTTTTCGGCTTGGAAACAGGTATTCTCCATCGCTCATATGAGCCGTATAATCCTCAATTTCCTCCCGCAGCTTAACTGGCAACATAAATCGTTTCGTTTTATTTGTTTTTTGTTCTCGGACCACCACATGACTTTTATCTCGAACATCTCCTACCGTCAACGGAACAATATCACTGACCCGAAGCCCGGTATTGATCCCAAAGACAAACAAAAAATAGTCCCGTTCGGAACCATATCGCCGTAGCGCCCATTTCATATCCTCGATTTCTTTGGCCGTTCGCAATGGCTGCACGTTCTTTTCTTTCATGATTTTCCTCCATTATCGTACATTCAACGTATGATAATGTTAGTTTATCAAAACAATCTAGTGATATCAATAATTTGAATGTACGAAAATATACAAAATCATACATTTAAAAAAACTCCTTATTCAACTAAAGAAGCAGTTTAGTACAATAAAAAAGGCTCACTCGGAAACCAACAATATCCAATTTTAAAAATACAGATGTTACAGCTATTTATAAATCTTTTTCCATTTTGATTTTGTATAGGACAAACTGAGATCTGGGAAGGCTGAGTGTTAGGAGGCGATGGATGAATGGATACTTTTGAAGTTCTATCCCTGATGCTTAGCTTTGGCATGTTTGTAATCGCTGTTCTGGAATTTAAAGATAAGGATAAGAATTCTTGAACACGCTGAAAAAAGCGTGTTTTTTCAACGTGAAGATAAAGAAAAAAACTCAGTCCATTTTATTTTGAAATTTCGGCAAGCTGTAGTCTTCAATCATGGTCTGGATTCCGCGAACTATAAATTCCAGAACTACTTTAAATCTGCCAACTAAAGAAGAAAAGAAGAAATAAACGTTTCTTCTTTGGAAGAATGGTTGATTCCTTCTTTTCTTCTTTCCATGCAGCACTGCAGAGTTTGCTACTTGAATAGGCTTCAGTCTGGCCGCATGGTAAGTAAATTTGCAAAATGTCTTCTACTTAATCTCCTTCAAATACCTCTCCAAAGCCTCTTCAATCAGAATATAGATGTTTTTCTCATGGACAAGAGCTTGCATTTTTAATTCTTTATGTAGATCTGTACGTAGATCAAAGGATACGCGTTTTCTTTCCACTTTTACTTCTTCCTTTCTTATTTCGTTGATTTCTTTATTCGAATAAACGTTGGTATCTTCTTCGCCTACTATTTCGGCTAATGCTTGGGTTGGGGTGATTATTTTTTGCTGACGTTTCATTTTTTTTATGTCATTCACCTTGGACACGCTCCATCAACTCCTTGTAGAAACGGTTGTATTGGTCTAATGCTTTTTTTAATTCTGGGTTCCCATTAAATCCATAGAGAGCTAATCTGCCGACTGGCGCTTTTCTCGTAATGGTGGTTTGAAAGATTTCGTTAGGATAGTCCTCCTCAATCATTTCTTTAAACGCTTTTGAATCGCTTCTACGTACATCGTTCATGGTGCGTAAAATCCCAACGACTTGTGTATCTCTATGACCGAAATTTCTAGCTCCTTCAACAGAGTCCATAAAGTTAGGAATCGCCGAGTAACACCAGCTTGAACATTCAAACATCACAACTACGTGTTCACTTGCGCATAGGGCATTTGTGGTCTGTTCACTAAGTGATGGTGGGGTATCAATTACGATAAAATCATATTGATCCCTAATTTGATCAAGAATTTGATCGAGGATTAAGCTAGGGTTCCCCTTAAATGGAAGAGTGTTCCCTTGATAGGTTTTCCCGGTATAAATCCAGCGAGGAAATGTAGCTAAAAAGTTATTGGCAGGAAGCAGATCTAAATGATCGGTGATGGGAACAATATACTTTTCTACTTCGTTTTGTTGCATCGCTTCTAAGATAGATCTTCCCATAAACTCATTAGATGGTTGTTCAGATAAGAATTCAGTCAAGTTTCCTTGAGAATCCATATCCACGGCCAATACACGATAGCCATCTTCTTTTAGTAGATAGGATAATATGCCCGTTGTAGTGGATTTGCCGCATCCGCCTTTTTGGATTCCCATTGTAATGGTAATGGCCAATCTTCGCACCTTCCTTTCTTCAAAAGTTGTTTCCTACTTTCCTTATTCGATAATAGTTGAATAACTCCTTGTTAAGTGGTGGATAAAAACCTTCGTTTTTTAGACCGTATATGTACTTTTCAAACGTTCATACAGGGGACATTATAATTACTTAACCAACCTTTTTTCATATTACAATATATTCTTGAGATAAACTCGATAGAATATATTGTAGCTACTTTAACACTTTAAACAGGATAAAAATGCATTTTATATGATTTAAATACTGGCTAAAACGGACCTTGCTTTAGGTTACATAAGCAACCGTCACACATCGCGCTGCAAGATAGTCATTAAAAAAGAAATCAACTAGGGGCGAAACGACGCTTTCTTCCTTGGATGTAGATTCAAGTATGATCCTAAAGGCAAATTTCATATTCTTTTATTTTTCTAAGGGAATTTTAAGGTAGTTCTTCTATTTCTTTAAACTCGAGTAGTTATGATACAACTATCAACAAAACAAGGAGGTTATCAAGAATGAACTTGATGACATTGCTTTTAACAGGTGCTTTAATCGCAGGTGGTCTAGAAGCTCATGCAGCGCTTGATAACCAACCAATTACGAAATCAACCATTGCACCCTCACAATTTATTAATGAATTACAAGCAAAGACCATTGCCTTAGACACATCAAAAGGCGGTCTAGTAACGAACACTCAAACCATTGAAAATGACGGGATTAAAAAATACGAAATTTCTATTGTAAATCAAGATACAGAATATGTTGTGAATATTGATGCATCAACAGGTGATATTTTGAAAGTTGATCAAAACACGGAAGATTGATAGGACCATGGTAAGAACAATTTAAAATTATTTAAAGAAAAGTTCAATGAATAATCAATTTAGGAGGTTTTATCATGATTCAAGAATTTAAAGTAAAACCATTATTTAAAGATCAAGTTCATGAACGTCAGCAATTTACGCTAAAGTTTGAAGGGGTTACGTATCAAGGGATTTTCCATGACGAAAATATTCAGTGGTTTCATCCTCAACCTGAAAATAGTCTTGAAGAAGAGGAACTTCAAGATTTGGAAACCAAAGTATATGACTTGGTGACAAAACATGCTTATCAAGATTTTAAGGTAAAACCATTGTTCGAAGATCAAGTTCACGAACGTCATCAGTTTACGTTAAACTTTGAAGGGGATCATTATCATGGAATTTTCCATGATGAAGAAATCCAGTGGTTCCATCCTCAACCTGAGAATAATCTTGAAGAAGAAGAACTTCAAGATTTGGAATCTAAAGTGTATGACTTAATGACAAACCACATCTATCAAGAATTTAAAGAAAAACAGTTTTTTGAACATTCATTTCATGAACGTCAGCAGTAGATTATTACGTTGAAGAAATCTCCAACTAAAAAATAGAAATGGCTAAAAACAATACATGAATATAAAAGAGGTTAGGTATCATTTAGATACCCAACCTCTTTTACATTTCCCAAACACCCTATAATAGAACTATAAAAAAACTCTTTGTTTATCCAAAGAGGATACTTTCTTTTATTCCCTACCAAATTCCAAAACCCTAAAAAGCAGCTTACGACTACACTCCTTTTAACCAATCTTCAATCTGTATCTTCGCCTTTTCAATATCCTTTTTTTCTATAGTAGTATTTTCAGGCTCCATAATATTAAGCGTTTCGTATAAGTCTTGTTTGATCGCTTCAAAGATCTGCACAGCATCACCTTGCTCCAGATCCAGAAACCTCTGTATTTCACCGATTGACTTCTCTTCCACAAACCAATACGGTAAAGGATCTCTTGATTTTCTAAAATCTGAAATTAAATGCATAAGAATGTTTTCGGATGATGCAATACCTTCATTAGGTCCTGAAGAACGTAACACTTTGGTTATGTACCCTATAGGATTTTCGATATCTCTTCTATCCTGTATTTTCTCTAATAGGTCAATAACAGTTGCTTGTCCATATTTCCCCCATGATCCAATCACTTCATCGGACAACTGGATTCCTAATGTTTTCCCTAGCTTTCTGACGCTTTTTGAAAAGCTATTTGACAACTTAAATTCTTCAAGATTACTTTCAAAAATATCTAGTTCTTCTATCTTAGGTTGTTTTGCAGACTTTATTAGAAATTTTACTTTTTCAACTTTACGTCCTTTTTTCGCAACTTCTATTTCAAAAGAAATATCCGTTTTCTTCATAAGTTCCTTTTGGGCCGGTAAAAGTACACGTTGTTTAAAGTTTCCATAAGCAGGATAGACATCTTCAGCGCCAAGCATCTTCCGTAAATCTGAAAGAAAAAACGTCCTCTCCTGAAACCTTTCGTATTGTTTTAACAATTCATAGATCCTAATAGCATAAGAACTTTTGAGTTTAACGACATTTTCAAGCTTATAACTCGTAAATTCTTTTTTTAATTCTAATAGGTATGGACGTAAGAAAGGATCAAATCGAACGTCTATGGTACCTTCAGACTCGTTATAAGCAACAAAACTTAACCAGGATACCTGGATGACCTTCTTATCAATACGGACCTCAAACACCTTTTGCATAAGTTCCTTAGTAATTTGCCTTAACTCTGTATATTTAGGCGTGCCGTTTAAGCCTAATAATCGATTAAACTCCTTAATAGGTAATGTATATGATTTAAAATCCGAATCCTCGGGATGAATATTGCTGGCCAAACAAAGAATAATCTTTTGCTCAACCACACCGAGTTTATAATTTGCTTCGATTAAAATATTAGATTTAGTCACAAGTTGATTGGTTTGATTTTCCATAATCGATGTAGACATTAAAAAATTCCCCCTTTGGGTTCATTTGATTATGCCAAATTTTTAACTATAACAAAAGTTTTTTCTTGTTATAGTTGGCACCATTTTTGTTATAGTTGGCACCATTTTTGTTATAGTTAAGGCACCATTTTTGTTATAGTTGGCACCATTTTTGTTATAGTTGGCACCATTTTTGTTATAGTTGGCACCATTTTTGTTATAGTTAGGTCCGTCAAACCCAGTCATACCAAGGGTTTCGAAGGGGCTGAAAACAAGAATAAAACAAGAATAAAACAAGATAAAACAAAAAACAGTAAAACAACAACAACAAAATGTGATTGCTATCCGAATACAAAAATTACATAAAATACAAAAAAAGGGTTTATGTGTCAAATAGGAGTATCGATGGAATATTCATCCAGTTCTAAAAAGATGATCTGAAAATAGCTAATGAAGAATGAGCCTATTCATTTGGAAAATTTCAAAGCACTAATATCTTTTTTTCTATTGACTCCTTAAAAAAAAGATATTAATATATTAATTCCCGTTACTTTAAGGGATTTTAACAAAAAAAAGTTTCATTTTAATTTCTTCGTAGAAGTTGACAAAGACGAATGTATTTGATAATATGAATCTTGTCGCTGATACGAAATAAATTATTTCGGAAAATCATTTGACAATCTGAGAACAAGATGGTAAACTATCATTCTGTCTCAAATTAATAGTTCTTTGAAAACTAAACAAAGCAGAAACGTCAACGTTTTAATTTAAGTGAGTACACACTATAAAAACAATGAGCAAGTCAAACACTTTTTGGAGAGTTTGATCCTGGCTCAGGACGAACGCTGGCGGCGTGCCTAATACATGCAAGTCGAGCGAATGATTGGGAGCTTGCTCCCATGATTTAGCGGCGGACGGGTGAGTAACACGTGGGCAACCTACCTGTAAGACTGGGATAACTTCGGGAAACCGGAGCTAATACCGGATAATTTCTTTTCTCGCATGAGAGAAGATGGAAAGACGGTTTCGGCTGTCACTTACAGATGGGCCCGCGGCGCATTAGCTAGTTGGTGAGGTAATGGCTCACCAAGGCCACGATGCGTAGCCGACCTGAGAGGGTGATCGGCCACACTGGGACTGAGACACGGCCCAGACTCCTACGGGAGGCAGCAGTAGGGAATCTTCCGCAATGGACGAAAGTCTGACGGAGCAACGCCGCGTGAGCGAAGAAGGCCTTCGGGTCGTAAAGCTCTGTTGTTAGGGAAGAACAAGTACCAGAGTAACTGCTGGTACCTTGACGGTACCTAACCAGAAAGCCACGGCTAACTACGTGCCAGCAGCCGCGGTAATACGTAGGTGGCAAGCGTTGTCCGGAATTATTGGGCGTAAAGCGCGCGCAGGTGGTTCCTTAAGTCTGATGTGAAAGCCCACGGCTCAACCGTGGAGGGTCATTGGAAACTGGGGAACTTGAGTGCAGAAGAGGAAAGTGGAATTCCACGTGTAGCGGTGAAATGCGTAGAGATGTGGAGGAACACCAGTGGCGAAGGCGACTTTCTGGTCTGTAACTGACACTGAGGCGCGAAAGCGTGGGGAGCGAACAGGATTAGATACCCTGGTAGTCCACGCCGTAAACGATGAGTGCTAAGTGTTAGAGGGTTTCCGCCCTTTAGTGCTGCAGCTAACGCATTAAGCACTCCGCCTGGGGAGTACGGCCGCAAGGCTGAAACTCAAAGGAATTGACGGGGGCCCGCACAAGCGGTGGAGCATGTGGTTTAATTCGAAGCAACGCGAAGAACCTTACCAGGTCTTGACATCCTTTTGCCCTCCCTAGAGATAGGGACTTCCCTTCGGGGACAAAAGTGACAGGTGGTGCATGGTTGTCGTCAGCTCGTGTCGTGAGATGTTGGGTTAAGTCCCGCAACGAGCGCAACCCTTGATCTTAGTTGCCAGCATTTAGTTGGGCACTCTAAGGTGACTGCCGGTGACAAACCGGAGGAAGGTGGGGATGACGTCAAATCATCATGCCCCTTATGACCTGGGCTACACACGTGCTACAATGGATGGTACAAAGAGCTGCGAACCCGCGAGGGTAAGCGAATCTCATAAAGCCATTCTCAGTTCGGATTGTAGGCTGCAACTCGCCTACATGAAGCCGGAATCGCTAGTAATCGTGGATCAGCATGCCACGGTGAATACGTTCCCGGGCCTTGTACACACCGCCCGTCACACCACGAGAGTTTGTAACACCCGAAGTCGGTGAGGTAACCGCAAGGAGCCAGCCGCCTAAGGTGGGACAGATGATTGGGGTGAAGTCGTAACAAGGTAGCCGTATCGGAAGGTGCGGCTGGATCACCTCCTTTCTAAGGATGAAATGAAGTACTAGATACTTCAATAAATGGACGTTTCTGCCTTTGTTTAGTTTTGAGAGAATTATCTCTCTACACTTTGTTCCTTGAAAACTAGATAACAAATAACAAGACATCATTGAAATAGTAAGTTCTTTTTTTAATTAACTTCGGTTAAGTTAGAAAGGGCGCACGGTGGATGCCTTGGCACTAGGAGCCGATGAAGGACGGGACTAACACCGATATGCTTCGGGGAGCTGTAAGTAAGCTTTGATCCGGAGATTTCCGAATGGGGAAACCCACTGTTCGTAATGGAACAGTATCTTTACCTGAATACATAGGGTACTGAAGGCAGACCCGGGGAACTGAAACATCTAAGTACCCGGAGGAAGAGAAAGCAAACGCGATTTCCTGAGTAGCGGCGAGCGAAACGGAAGATAGCCCAAACCAAGAGGCTTGCCTCTTGGGGTTGTAGGACACTCAACATGGAGTTACAAAGGAACGGGGTAAGTGAAGTGATCTGGAAAGATCCGTCAAAGAAGGTAAAAACCCTGTAGCTGAAACTTCGTTCCCTCCTGAGTGGATCCTGAGTACGGCGGGACACGAGAAATCCCGTCGGAAGCAGGGAGGACCATCTCCCAAGGCTAAATACTACCTAGTGACCGATAGTGAACCAGTACCGTGAGGGAAAGGTGAAAAGCACCCCGGAAGGGGAGTGAAATAGATCCTGAAACCGTGTGCCTACAAGTAGTTAGAGCCCGTTAATGGGTGATAGCGTGCCTTTTGTAGAATGAACCGGCGAGTTACGATTTCATGCAAGGTTAAGTTGATAAGACGGAGCCGCAGCGAAAGCGAGTCTGAATAGGGCGCATGAGTATGAGGTCGTAGACCCGAAACCAGGTGATCTACCCATGTCCAGGGTGAAGTTCAGGTAACACTGAATGGAGGCCCGAACCCACGTACGTTGAAAAGTGCGGGGATGAGGTGTGGGTAGCGGAGAAATTCCAATCGAACCTGGAGATAGCTGGTTCTCTCCGAAATAGCTTTAGGGCTAGCCTCGAGATGAGAGTATTGGAGGTAGAGCACTGATTGGACTAGGGGCCCCCAACGGGTTACCGAATTCAGTCAAACTCCGAATGCCAAATACTTATTCTCGGGAGTCAGACTGCGAGTGATAAGATCCGTAGTCAAGAGGGAAACAGCCCAGACCACCAGCTAAGGTCCCCAAGTTTACGTTAAGTGGAAAAGGATGTGGAGTTGCTTAGACAACCAGGATGTTGGCTCAGAAGCAGCCATCATTTAAAGAGTGCGTAATAGCTCACTGGTCGAGTGACTCTGCGCCGAAAATGTACCGGGGCTAAACGTAACACCGAAGCTGTGGATGGATACCGTATGGTATCCGTGGTAGGAGAGCGTTCTAAGGGCGTTGAAGCTAGACCGGAAGGACTGGTGGAGCGCTTAGAAGTGAGAATGCCGGTATGAGTAGCGAAAGAAGGGTGAGAATCCCTTCCACCGAATGCCTAAGGTTTCCTGAGGAAGGCTCGTCCGCTCAGGGTTAGTCGGGACCTAAGCCGAGGCTGAAAAGCGTAGGCGATGGACAACAGGTTGATATTCCTGTACCACCTATACATCGTTTGAGCGATGGGGGGACGCAGAAGGATAGGGTAAGCGCGCTGTTGGATATGCGCGTCCAAGCAGTTAGGCCGGAAACGAGGAAAATCCCGTTTCCATTAAGGCGGAGCTGTGATGGCGAGGGAAATATAGTACCGAAGTTCCTGATTCCACGCTGCCAAGAAAAGCCTCTAGTGAGATGTAGGGTGCCCGTACCGCAAACCGACACAGGTAGGCGAGGAGAGAATCCTAAGGTGTGCGAGAGAACTCTCGTTAAGGAACTCGGCAAAATGACCCCGTAACTTCGGGAGAAGGGGTGCTTTTTAGGGTGAATAGCCCGGAAAAGCCGCAGTGAATAGGCCCAGGCGACTGTTTAGCAAAAACACAGGTCTCTGCGAAGCCGCAAGGCGAAGTATAGGGGCTGACGCCTGCCCGGTGCTGGAAGGTTAAGAGGAGAGGTTAGCCGCAAGGCGAAGCTTTGAATTGAAGCCCCAGTAAACGGCGGCCGTAACTATAACGGTCCTAAGGTAGCGAAATTCCTTGTCGGGTAAGTTCCGACCCGCACGAAAGGCGTAACGATCTGGGCACTGTCTCAACGAGAGACTCGGTGAAATTATAGTACCTGTGAAGATGCAGGTTACCCGCGACAGGACGGAAAGACCCCGTGGAGCTTTACTGCAGCCTGATATTGAATTTTGGTACAGCTTGTACAGGATAGGTAGGAGCCTGTGAAGCCGGAGCGCTAGCTTCGGTCGAGGCGTCGGTGGGATACTACCCTGGCTGTATTGAAATTCTAACCCGCGCCCCTTATCGGGGTGGGAGACAGTGTCAGGCGGGCAGTTTGACTGGGGCGGTCGCCTCCTAAAATGTAACGGAGGCGCCCAAAGGTTCCCTCAGAATGGTTGGAAATCATTCGTAGAGTGTAAAGGCACAAGGGAGCTTGACTGCGAGACCTACAAGTCGAGCAGGGACGAAAGTCGGGCTTAGTGATCCGGTGGTTCCGCATGGAAGGGCCATCGCTCAACGGATAAAAGCTACCCCGGGGATAACAGGCTTATCTCCCCCAAGAGTCCACATCGACGGGGAGGTTTGGCACCTCGATGTCGGCTCATCGCATCCTGGGGCTGTAGTCGGTCCCAAGGGTTGGGCTGTTCGCCCATTAAAGCGGTACGCGAGCTGGGTTCAGAACGTCGTGAGACAGTTCGGTCCCTATCCGTCGTGGGCGCAGGAAATTTGAGAGGAGCTGTCCTTAGTACGAGAGGACCGGGATGGACGCACCGCTGGTGTACCAGTTGTTCTGCCAAGAGCATCGCTGGGTAGCTACGTGCGGACGGGATAAATGCTGAAAGCATCTAAGCATGAAGCCCCCCTCAAGATGAGATTTCCCATAGCGTAAGCTAGTAAGATCCCTGAAAGATGATCAGGTTGATAGGTCAGAGGTGGAAGCGTGGCGACATGTGGAGCTGACTGATACTAATCGATCGAGGACTTAACCAATATATATTTTAATGATGATTCTTAGTTCTGTTATCTAGTTTTGAAGGAATAAACCTTCTAACTGAATTTAGTCTGGTAATGATGGCGAAGAGGTCACACCCGTTCCCATTCCGAACACGGAAGTTAAGCTCTTCAGCGCCGATGGTAGTTGGGGGTCTCCCCCTGTGAGAGTAGGACGTTGCCAGGCTAAGCCCCTAATTAGGGGCTATTCTTTTTTCTACAACTGTATGCGGCCCCTTGGTCAAGCGGTTAAGACACCGCCCTTTCACGGCGGTAACACGGGTTCGAATCCCGTAGGGGTCACCATATTGGAGGATTAGCTCAGCTGGGAGAGCATCTGCCTTACAAGCAGAGGGTCGGCGGTTCGATCCCGTCATCCTCCACCATTACCTATAGTGCCGGTGTAGCTCAACTGGTAGAGCAACTGACTTGTAATCAGTAGGTTGGGGGTTCAAGTCCTCTTGCCGGCACCAGGTTTTTTTTTGTTTTCGAGCCATTAGCTCAGTTGGTAGAGCATCTGACTTTTAATCAGAGGGTCGCAGGTTCGAATCCTGCATGGCTCACCATTTATCGCGGGTGTGGCGGAATTGGCAGACGCACCAGACTTAGGATCTGGCGCCGCGAGGCGTGGGGGTTCAAGTCCCTTCACCCGCATTATTTATTACGCGGAAGTAGTTCAGTGGTAGAATACAACCTTGCCAAGGTTGGGGTCGCGGGTTCGAATCCCGTCTTCCGCTCTACTTTTCGTAAGTGCCGGGGTGGCGGAACTGGCAGACGCACAGGACTTAAAATCCTGCGGTAGGTGACTACCGTACCGGTTCGATTCCGGTCCTCGGCACCATTTTATACGCGCCCGTAGCTCAATTGGATAGAGCGTCTGACTACGGATCAGAAGGTTATGGGTTCGACTCCTTTCGGGCGCGCCATATAGACGGGAAGTAGCTCAGCTTGGTAGAGCACTTGGTTTGGGACCAAGGGGTCGCAGGTTCGAATCCTGTCTTCCCGATTATCACCACTTTTTATAAATGGGGCCTTAGCTCAGCTGGGAGAGCGCCTGCCTTGCACGCAGGAGGTCAGCGGTTCGATCCCGCTAGGCTCCACCATTATTATGATTATTGTATACGCTTATTTATTTGGCGGCGTAGCTCAGCTGGCTAGAGCGTACGGTTCATACCCGTGAGGTCGGGGGTTCGATCCCCTCTGCCGCTACCAAATCATGAAGGATCTTTAGCTCAGCTGGTTAGAGCAGACGGCTCATAACCGTCTGGTCGTAGGTTCGAGTCCTACAAGATCCACCACTATTTATTCGGAGGTATACCCAAGTCCGGCTGAAGGGATCGGTCTTGAAAACCGACAGGGGAGTCAAATCCCGCGGGGGTTCGAATCCCTCTACCTCCTCCATTTTTTTTAAAAAAATCACACAATTCATATCGTCGCGGGGTGGAGCAGTCCGGTAGCTCGTCGGGCTCATAACCCGAAGGTCGCAGGTTCAAATCCTGTCCCCGCAATCTGGTCCGGTAGTTCAGTTGGTTAGAATGCCTGCCTGTCACGCAGGAGGTCGCGGGTTCGAGTCCCGTCCGGACCGCCATTTTTATTCTAGTAGAGTCACCTACTATTGATATACATTGTGTGGCTCAGTAGCTCAGTCGGTAGAGCAAAGGACTGAAAATCCTTGTGTCGGCGGTTCGATTCCGTCCTGAGCCATCATTAATTTAATCCTGGAGGGGTAGCGAAGTGGCTAAACGCGGCGGACTGTAAATCCGCTCCTTCGGGTTCGGCAGTTCGAATCTGCCCCCCTCCACCATTCCATTATTGTATCGTGTAACGATCAAATAGAGGCTTCAAAACCCTCGAAGTGGGTTGTGGCCCCTTTTTATATTATTGGGCTATAGCCAAGCGGTAAGGCAACGGATTTTGATTCCGTCATGCGAAGGTTCGAATCCTTCTAGCCCAGTCATGGCAGCATAGCCAAGTGGTAAGGCAGAGGTCTGCAAAACCTTTACCCCCGGTTCAAATCCGGGTGCTGCCTTAATCGTGCCGGTGTGGCGGAATTGGCAGACGCGCACGACTCAAAATCGTGTTCCTTTGGAGTGCCGGTTCGACCCCGGCCACCGGTATCCATGAAGCGATTCATACAGTGTCATATTTTGCGGGTGTAGTTTAGTGGTAAAACCTCAGCCTTCCAAGCTGATGATGAGAGTTCGATTCTCTTCACCCGCTCCAAAGAATGGGCCTATAGCTCAGCTGGTTAGAGCGCACGCCTGATAAGCGTGAGGTCGATGGTTCGAGTCCATTTAGGCCCACCATAATCCTATATTTTTGTTCCGCAGTAGCTCAGTGGTAGAGCATTCGGCTGTTAACCGAACGGTCGTAGGTTCGAGTCCTACCTGCGGAGCCATTTTTTTTATATGGGGAAGTACTCAAGAGGCTGAAGAGGCGCCCCTGCTAAGGGTGTAGGTCGGGTAACCGGCGCGAGGGTTCAAATCCCTCCTTCTCCGCCACACATAGGATGCGCCTTTAGCTCAGCAGGATAGAGCAACGGCCTTCTAAGCCGTCGGTCAGAGGTTCGAATCCTCTAAGGCGCGTAAAAACTAACCAATTAAGGTTAGTTTTTTTGTTTGGTTCATTTTTAAAGGCTCTAACTGTTTGTTTAAAGAAGAATCTATTAATTTATTATTGCTTTGAAAGTTTCATAGCGATATAATTGCTAATAATTACATATGGACGGAAAAAGAACCTCAACTGTTTAAGTGGTGTTGGAGCACCCTTAAACCGTTCCCCCTAACTCCCTAGGGAAAACACTTGTCGAAGTTCTTTGTACTAACATAAAGTTATACGACTATTTTAGTGTATAATCCTGTTAGTTTCAAGGAAAAATGTTGTTTATTTCTATGAACACGTTAAAGGCACTGTTTCCCTTAAGTTTATATAGGGAAACAGTGCCTTTTTTTTGTTCCTAGAAGGGAAATAAACAATGACTATTTTCGTAGAGACCTCACAATTCAATCAAATGATTTCTTACAGGCCTTATGCAGAAACGAAAAATCAAAAGAAGAAAGTAAAGTATAAGCTACTGGACTCTATTAAAGAAAAGATAGGAGACAGATGGAGTCTATTTAAAGAGGGTACTCGACAAGCATTTGATATGATTTGCTTTTTCAGTGCGGAATCAGGTTTCTTTTACGCTGGAGACCAGTACCTTGCAGATCGTCATTCTATTAGTGATCGAACCATAAGGAATAGATTCAAGGAATTAGAAGAACTAGGACAGGTTGTAAAATTACATAGACGATCTAAGAGATGTAACGGGAAAGGGAAACCCGTGTATCTATTTGTTAATCATCCATACTTTACATATTGGGTTCATTTATTGGGGTTAAATTTAGAAGATTTCCATACAGATTTCCATACAGAAAATGCTGAAACCCCTTGCGACAGTAAGGGAAAACACACTAAAAATGTCTCTACCTATTCTTTACCTTTAAAACAAGAAAGTAATATATATATAAGCAATAATCAAGTTATACAAGCTGTCTATAATCGAGTCAATGACGCTATAAAAGACGGAACCACGATAAAATTCCTATCTAGTTATGTGGATCGTATCTTTAGATCCTTAGAGAAACAAGCTTTATATGCTGAAAACATGCGCTTCCTTGCTAAGAGGAAACAACGTGAAAAAAAAGCTCGTGAATTTTTTAATAAACCTAAAGAAGTCCCTTTTTATAACTGGTTAGAAGAGTAAGTAGAACGTTAAAAAAAACTCAGAGAACCAGCTTATTTGGATATGTTTTTACCGTTTAAAAACCGCAAAACATACCGTAACGAAGATAGAACTCAGAGAGAAATCAATGTCTGTTTCAGTTGCGCTATTATTCTGCAGCAAATCCCTGTCTGTATAGTGGTTCGGCCGGCTCCTCCTTTTTTCGTAAACACCAGAAGACCTCGCCTATACTACGTAAACATAGCCGAGGTCTTCTGGTACTCTAAAGTTGTCGCCGGCCAAGGGTGAAGATGGACGAAGTAGCAAGTAGGTTTATGTATAAATGGAATGATTAGTTTGGGGAAGAGATTAAGGAATATGGATATAGTGGTTTAGAGATAAAAGATGTGAAACGAGTAAAAAGTACGAATAAAGTAAGATTTATAGGATGCTGTTTGCTGATTGATTTGTAGTGCTTTTTAGTTTCGAAGGGTTCCGAAAGGGGGCATTCGAAAAAATAGGGATTTTGTTTATGATTTATGAAGTGTGTTTTTAAAAACTCGTCGTACATGCTGTTTATTAGTCCTTCTAAGGCATTTTATCTTTTTTTGAGTAACAAAGTAAATGTGAATATTCCGGATGCTATAAACGGCCATTAAGGGGGCTTAAATGGCCTCTAAATGGTTCGGTTATTAGTCTCGAGTATCCTCTTTATGTCCCCATAGTGGGCTGATGTTGGACTGACGTTTTTTACTTAAAGTAATGTTCTTGCTGCACCAAAGTAAATAAAATTACATTAAGAAAATAAATTGAAAAATATTACTTATATATCTATAAAAGGGCTATGATCCACGCAAGGTTCGGGTAGTATTTTTTGAGCAACCCACTCAAAAAATCTCCACCCTATCCCCCTTGCATTCCGCATTATGGCAGGTGAGGACATGTCGCCAAGCCGAACATACTCAAAACGAGGATTCTCAGAATTCGGCTTGCTCTAACCATATTACCTGCCAAACCGCCTGTTCTTCCGTCTTTAAATTCCTCTTAAATGATATTTAAATAACGTAAAGTAGGGACTAGCCCCTCTTGCTAACGCAATTCACCCCAGCCAACCTCACACCTCAAAACAAGGGGGAATAAAACATATCAATCGTGCTGATAGGAGGACAATGATTCTTTTCCGCATTTTATAATGAAAAATCCTTTAACGTTTCGTCGATTTCTTCTTGCGTAATCCCGATATAACGTTTGGTGATCGATGGGGCAGAATGGTTAAAAATATTCTGCAGGAACGCTAGGTCTTTCGTTCTCCGATAATATGCATATCCAAAGGTTTTTCGCATCGTATGCGTACCGATATCGTCCCGACCAAGCACATTTCCCGCCTTGACAAGCACCCTGTAAGCTTGGGTAGGAGTAATCGATCCATTTTTTCGGCTTGGAAACAGGTATTCTCCATCGCTCATATGAGCCGTATAATCCTCAATTTCCTCCCGCAGCTTAACTGGCAACATAAATCGTTTCGTTTTATTTGTTTTTTGTTCTCGGACCACCACATGACTTTTATCTCGAACATCTCCTACCGTCAACGGAACAATATCACTGACCCGAAGCCCGGTATTGATCCCAAAGACAAACAAAAAATAGTCCCGTTCGGAACCATATCGCCGTAGCGCCCATTTCATATCCTCGATTTCTTTGGCCGTTCGCAATGGCTGCACGTTCTTTTCTTTCATGATTTTCCTCCATTATCGTACATTCAACGTATGATAATGTTAGTTTATCAAAACAATCTAGTGATATCAATAATTTGAATGTACGAAAATATACAAAATCATACATTTAAAAAAACTCCTTATTCAACTAAAGAAGCAGTTTAGTACAATAAAAAAGGCTCACTCGGAAACCAACAATATCCAATTTTAAAAATACAGATGTTACAGCTATTTATAAATCTTTTTCCATTTTGATTTTGTATAGGACAAACTGAGATCTGGGAAGGCTGAGTGTTAGGAGGCGATGGATGAATGGATACTTTTGAAGTTCTATCCCTGATGCTTAGCTTTGGCATGTTTGTAATCGCTGTTCTGGAATTTAAAGATAAGGATAAGAATTCTTGAACACGCTGAAAAAAGCGTGTTTTTTCAACGTGAAGATAAAGAAAAAAACTCAGTCCATTTTATTTTGAAATTTCGGCAAGCTGTAGTCTTCAATCATGGTCTGGATTCCGCGAACTATAAATTCCAGAACTACTTTAAATCTGCCAACTAAAGAAGAAAAGAAGAAATAAACGTTTCTTCTTTGGAAGAATGGTTGATTCCTTCTTTTCTTCTTTCCATGCAGCACTGCAGAGTTTGCTACTTGAATAGGCTTCAGTCTGGCCGCATGGTAAGTAAATTTGCAAAATGTCTTCTACTTAATCTCCTTCAAATACCTCTCCAAAGCCTCTTCAATCAGAATATAGATGTTTTTCTCATGGACAAGAGCTTGCATTTTTAATTCTTTATGTAGATCTGTACGTAGATCAAAGGATACGCGTTTTCTTTCCACTTTTACTTCTTCCTTTCTTATTTCGTTGATTTCTTTATTCGAATAAACGTTGGTATCTTCTTCGCCTACTATTTCGGCTAATGCTTGGGTTGGGGTGATTATTTTTTGCTGACGTTTCATTTTTTTTATGTCATTCACCTTGGACACGCTCCATCAACTCCTTGTAGAAACGGTTGTATTGGTCTAATGCTTTTTTTAATTCTGGGTTCCCATTAAATCCATAGAGAGCTAATCTGCCGACTGGCGCTTTTCTCGTAATGGTGGTTTGAAAGATTTCGTTAGGATAGTCCTCCTCAATCATTTCTTTAAACGCTTTTGAATCGCTTCTACGTACATCGTTCATGGTGCGTAAAATCCCAACGACTTGTGTATCTCTATGACCGAAATTTCTAGCTCCTTCAACAGAGTCCATAAAGTTAGGAATCGCCGAGTAACACCAGCTTGAACATTCAAACATCACAACTACGTGTTCACTTGCGCATAGGGCATTTGTGGTCTGTTCACTAAGTGATGGTGGGGTATCAATTACGATAAAATCATATTGATCCCTAATTTGATCAAGAATTTGATCGAGGATTAAGCTAGGGTTCCCCTTAAATGGAAGAGTGTTCCCTTGATAGGTTTTCCCGGTATAAATCCAGCGAGGAAATGTAGCTAAAAAGTTATTGGCAGGAAGCAGATCTAAATGATCGGTGATGGGAACAATATACTTTTCTACTTCGTTTTGTTGCATCGCTTCTAAGATAGATCTTCCCATAAACTCATTAGATGGTTGTTCAGATAAGAATTCAGTCAAGTTTCCTTGAGAATCCATATCCACGGCCAATACACGATAGCCATCTTCTTTTAGTAGATAGGATAATATGCCCGTTGTAGTGGATTTGCCGCATCCGCCTTTTTGGATTCCCATTGTAATGGTAATGGCCAATCTTCGCACCTTCCTTTCTTCAAAAGTTGTTTCCTACTTTCCTTATTCGATAATAGTTGAATAACTCCTTGTTAAGTGGTGGATAAAAACCTTCGTTTTTTAGACCGTATATGTACTTTTCAAACGTTCATACAGGGGACATTATAATTACTTAACCAACCTTTTTTCATATTACAATATATTCTTGAGATAAACTCGATAGAATATATTGTAGCTACTTTAACACTTTAAACAGGATAAAAATGCATTTTATATGATTTAAATACTGGCTAAAACGGACCTTGCTTTAGGTTACATAAGCAACCGTCACACATCGCGCTGCAAGATAGTCATTAAAAAAGAAATCAACTAGGGGCGAAACGACGCTTTCTTCCTTGGATGTAGATTCAAGTATGATCCTAAAGGCAAATTTCATATTCTTTTATTTTTCTAAGGGAATTTTAAGGTAGTTCTTCTATTTCTTTAAACTCGAGTAGTTATGATACAACTATCAACAAAACAAGGAGGTTATCAAGAATGAACTTGATGACATTGCTTTTAACAGGTGCTTTAATCGCAGGTGGTCTAGAAGCTCATGCAGCGCTTGATAACCAACCAATTACGAAATCAACCATTGCACCCTCACAATTTATTAATGAATTACAAGCAAAGACCATTGCCTTAGACACATCAAAAGGCGGTCTAGTAACGAACACTCAAACCATTGAAAATGACGGGATTAAAAAATACGAAATTTCTATTGTAAATCAAGATACAGAATATGTTGTGAATATTGATGCATCAACAGGTGATATTTTGAAAGTTGATCAAAACACGGAAGATTGATAGGACCATGGTAAGAACAATTTAAAATTATTTAAAGAAAAGTTCAATGAATAATCAATTTAGGAGGTTTTATCATGATTCAAGAATTTAAAGTAAAACCATTATTTAAAGATCAAGTTCATGAACGTCAGCAATTTACGCTAAAGTTTGAAGGGGTTACGTATCAAGGGATTTTCCATGACGAAAATATTCAGTGGTTTCATCCTCAACCTGAAAATAGTCTTGAAGAAGAGGAACTTCAAGATTTGGAAACCAAAGTATATGACTTGGTGACAAAACATGCTTATCAAGATTTTAAGGTAAAACCATTGTTCGAAGATCAAGTTCACGAACGTCATCAGTTTACGTTAAACTTTGAAGGGGATCATTATCATGGAATTTTCCATGATGAAGAAATCCAGTGGTTCCATCCTCAACCTGAGAATAATCTTGAAGAAGAAGAACTTCAAGATTTGGAATCTAAAGTGTATGACTTAATGACAAACCACATCTATCAAGAATTTAAAGAAAAACAGTTTTTTGAACATTCATTTCATGAACGTCAGCAGTAGATTATTACGTTGAAGAAATCTCCAACTAAAAAATAGAAATGGCTAAAAACAATACATGAATATAAAAGAGGTTAGGTATCATTTAGATACCCAACCTCTTTTACATTTCCCAAACACCCTATAATAGAACTATAAAAAAACTCTTTGTTTATCCAAAGAGGATACTTTCTTTTATTCCCTACCAAATTCCAAAACCCTAAAAAGCAGCTTACGACTACACTCCTTTTAACCAATCTTCAATCTGTATCTTCGCCTTTTCAATATCCTTTTTTTCTATAGTAGTATTTTCAGGC